>CAYUWL010000025.1:0-15624 GCA_964448595.1 uncultured Thermotogaceae bacterium | reverse complement strand
CCGACGACCTTCCCATTACCAGCGGGATGCTCTGCCTACTGAGCTACACGGGCTCAAGTGCAAGTTTAACCCATTGGCCCTCTTGGGCCAACCGTCCTAAAACTGGTGGAGGGGGAGGGATTCGAACCCCCGAAGGCCCCAAGCCGCCGGGTTTACAGCCCGGTGCGTTTGGCCGCTTCGCTACCCCTCCACACTACCCCGCGGAAGCCAGGGCTTCCGCGGGGACCCCCCATTTTACATCATCAAGGGCCCTGAGCCAGTGGCCCGACTCGAACGGGCAACCCTCCGCTTACAAGGCGGATGCTCTACCGCTTGAGCTACACTGGCCAGCCGATTGATTCTATGCACACCTTACCCGTCGCTCAACTGGAAAGCGGGTATACCCAAACCGAGCGGGTGCGGGGGCCGTCGAACTCGCAGAAGTAGATCCCCTGCCAGGTGCCCAGGGCGAGCCTGCCCTTCTCCACCGGGAGGAGAAGCGATGGGCCCATCAGGGCCGAGCGGAAGTGGGCAGGGGAGTTCCCCTCCCCGTGCTGGAAGGGGATCTTTGGGACCAGGGCGGCCAAGGCCCGGTTAACGTCCTCCCGCACGTCCGGGTCGGCCACCTCGTTCACCGTCAGAGCGGCCGTAGTGTGGGGGCAAAACAGGAGCACCGCCCCGCTTTCCACCCCTAGCGTCCGTACAACCTCTTGGACCCGGGAGGTGATGTCCACGATCTCCTCATGGGCCCGGGTCCGCACCTGGATCGTGGCCCGATCGAAAACAGGGTTCATCCCAAGGCCTCCTGGAGCTGGGCGAAGAGCCGTTCCCGGTCCTCAAGGCCCTTGATGTGGAAGATCACCTCTTCGTCCCCGCCCCGGATCACAGCCACAAGTTCTAGGCCGTTTTTCGCCAGTACCTCCAGTGCCCGATACACCTCGGAATGATGGGAGAGTTTGACGCGGATGCGCACCCCCTCCTCGCCGAAACCGGCCATCTTGGCCAAGGCCCGCAGCACCCCACCCCGGGTCAGCACCCCAACCAGCTGGCCGTCCTCCACCACCGGCAGGAGCAGATGACGTTCTCCGAGAAGGACAACGGCCCGTTCCATGGGGTCATCAGGGGACACGGTTACAGTGGGAGCGGCGGCGAGCTTCCCGCAGGGAAGCTCGCCGCTTGGCGCAGCTGTGATCGCCTTGCGGGTAAGGAAGCCCACCAACTTCCCCTCCTCATCTACCACATATACGATGGCCAGGCCGTGTTCCTCAGCGAGCCTTTCCGCCTCCCCCACCGGGACCTGGGCCCGGATCACCGGAGGATCCGGCTGCATCCACTCCTTAACCTTCATCCTTCGCCGCTTTCGCCTGAGCCACCACCTTTTCCTGGATCTGAGCGGGGACGTAGTCGTAACGGGCGAACTCCATCTGGAACGTCGCCCGCCCCTGGGTCAGGGACTTGAGGTCCAGGGCATAGGACATAAGTTCGGCCAAAGGCACCTCGGCCTTTATCACGGTCTTGCCTCCTTGGGAGTCCATGCCCAGGATCCGCCCCCGGCGGGAGTTGAGGTCGGAGATGATGTCCCCAGTGAACGCCTCGGGAGTGGTTACGCTCAGGGCCATTATGGGCTCAAGTAAGGTGAGTTCAGCGTTCTTGGCCGCAAGTTTAAAGCACTCCCTGGCCGCAATTTTAAAGGAAAGCTCGGATGAGTCAACCGGATGGTACTGGCCGTAGAACACGGCCGCTTTTACGTCCACCACAGGATACCCAGCCAGGATCCCCTCCTGCATCGCTTCCCGGACGCCCTTCTCCACACCGGGGATGAACTGTCCGGGGATGCAGCCGCCCTTGGTCTCGTCGACGAACTCAAACCCCGCTCCCCGGGGGAGCGGCTCGATTCTGAGATGGACCTCGCCGAACTGGCCCCGGCCGCCGGTCTGCTTCTTGTGACGGTACTGGGCGGTCGCCTGCTTCTTGATGGTTTCCCGGTAGGGGATCTTGGGCACCCGAAACTCCACCTCCACCCCATAGCGGTTACGCAGCCGCTCGGCCAGGACGTCGAGCTGGACGTCCCCCATCCCGGAAAGGATGGCCTCCTTTGTTACGGGATCACGCTCAAAACCGAGCGTAGCCTTGGTGGCTACCAGGTCCCGCAGGACCATGCTCATCTTCTCGTCGTCCGCCTGGGATTTGGGCACGATGGCACGGGAGAACACCGGTTTGGGGAACGGTATAGCTGGTTCTGGCTCGGCCTCTGGGGAGGCGGAGAGGGTGTCCCCAAGCTCAATTCCGTCCATCTTCCCCAAGGCCACTACATCGCCCAACTGCGCGCCCCCGGTCTTCTCCAATTTGGTGCCCACAAAATTGTAAAGGTCGCGGATCTGAACCTTCTCCCCGGTGCGTAGATTGATCAGGGAATTCCCCTCGCCGACCTTGCCCCCCAACACCTTTACGTAGGCCAGCCGGCCGAGATAGGGGTCAAGGGCCAGGGAAAACACGCGAAGCCGCGTTGTCTCGTCCCCGTCCGGCTCCGGAGCCAGAGCAAACACCGCCTCGATCAACTCTTCCAATCCCTGCCCGGTCTGGGCCGAGCCCCAGAGGACGGGAACGATGCCCCCCTCGGCCACGCCCACGCGCAGCGCAGCCATGATCTCCTCGGCGGAGAGAGGCTCATCCGCGAGCACCTTCTCCACGAGCGCGTCGTCAAAGGTGGCCACCTCCTCCAACAGCTCCCCCCGGGTCTCCTCGGCCCGGGACCTCATGGCCTCAGGCACCTCGGCCTTGCCCTGGAAGGCCACCGGCTTCCCCGAAAGGAGGTCATAAAGCCCCAGGAAAGATCCCCCTTCCCGGACTGGAAGCTGCAAGGGCCACAGCTTCGCCCCGAGCGCGTCCCGGAGCTCGGAAAGGACCTTGTCCGGGTCTACATTGGGCTTATCCAACATGTTTACGAACACGATGGCGGGGCGGCCGAGCACCTCCCTTACCTCCCAAGCCTGCTCGGTAACCACTTCGATTGGCTTTTCCGCGTTGGCCACTAAGATAACGAGGTCGGAGGCATCAACCGCTTTGTAAATCTCCTCCACGAACTCCCCAAGCCCGGGGGTCACGAGGAGGTTAAGGCGCGCGCCCTTCCAGGTGCACGCGCCGATGGAAAGGTCAATGGAATAACCCCGGCGCTTCTCCTCTTGGCTCTGATCAAAGGCGATCTCGCCTTGGACCCCAGCCTTGGCCAGGAGCGCTCCGGCAAGTTGCGTCTTTCCAGAGCCGGAGTGGCCGACAAAACTAACGGTACGTGCCTTCGCCATCCAGATCACCTCGAAGGTTGCTTGCAAAATGCCGATGGAGTATATCCTGACGGGTAAGCTCCGGCAAAAGGAGGGGGGATGAGGTTTCGCTCGGAAGGGAAGCAGGAGGAAGTGGCGCACCTTATCCGGGAGCATTTGGAGCAAGTGGCGGCGACGGTGGAAGCCATGGCCGAGGGGGTTCGCGCCCTGCTTGAAGGAAAACCTACAACCGAACTCGCTGAGATCGCCTTGGAAACCCACCAGCGAGAGGGACGGGCGGATGACGTCAGACGCGAGACCGAACTAACGTTAGTACAAGGGGCCTTGCTCGCGAGCAGACGGCGCACCCTGCTCCGGCTGGTGGAGGGAGAAGATCGATTGGCCAACGCAGCCGAGGCGGTGACGGATTACTTGGCGCTTCAGAACGTTAAGATCCCGGAGCTTCTCCGGCCGCTAGTGTTGCAGATCCTGCAGGAGACCCAGCGGCAGATGCAGGCCGTGAAGCTGGCCGTGGAGGCATTGGTAGAGGGAAAACCGGAAGCCGTCAAGCTGGCCGAGGAGGTCGAGCACAGGGAAGGGCGGATAGACACCCTTGAGCGACGGTGCATGAACCGGTTGTTCTCAACCAACCTGCCCCTGGCGGAGAAGCTCCTCATCCGGGACTTCATCGGGAAGCTCGTGGAGATCTCGGATCGGGCCGAGGACCTGTCGGACCTGGTGTTCACCTCGATGGCAGCCAGGCAAGCATAAGGGGGGATCATGGTAAAGCCTTTCGGTGATCCAAAGGCCGCTTTTCTGGCCTTGGCGTTGCTTTTTGCCTTTGGGATGGCTGCAGTTCAGCCGGGGCGTGCCGAACTCCAGCCGTGGACGGAGCTTGGACCCTGGTCGAGCCCGCTTTCAGCTGCCGAGGTGGCCATCTCCTGGCAGGCAAAAGGTCCGGCTCTTGGAATCGTAAGGTATGGGGCAAGTGCGGACTGGCAAAAAACCGGGGAACTGCCCTATAGCGTTGCCACCCCGGAGCCGGCTGAGCTTGCCCATGTGACCATTTCAGGTCTGATCCCCGGCACCCGGTACGCCTACCGGGTAAAGCTAGGAGCGGAGGTTAGCCCAATATCCTACTTTTCCACCCCACCTGAAAAATTCCAGCCCTTTACATTCCTCGTCTACGGCGATACCCGCACCAACTACGACCGGCATGCGATGGTGGCAGAGCGCATGGCGAAGGAGTCCGCGGAATTTGTGGTACACGTGGGGGATCTGATCGAATCCCCCACCCAAGCCGAGTGGCACGCATTCCTCAAGTCTGGGGAGCCTCTACTTCGGGCGATGTCATTTTTGTGTGTGATTGGGAACCATGAACGCAACTCCCGTACCTATTATGATCTGTTTACCTTGCCGCAGGGAGGAGGGCGGGCTGACAAAGAGTGGTGGGCCCTATTCTGGGGTGACGTGCTCCTGGTGGGCCTTGACTCCAACCTCGGGTACCTCAAGTTCACCGGACTTAAGGAACAAATGGACTGGCTTAAGGAGCTCCTTTCCCAAGAGGCCAGGTACAAGTTCGTGTTCTTCCATCATCCCCTGTTCAGTTCCGATCCCTACTATGGGGGAAACGAAAGCCTGGCCAAGCTCTGGCATCGTGTGTTCCTCGAGGCAGGGGTGACCGCGGTGTTCTGTGGCCACTGTCACAACTACGAGCACCTCGTCCGGGATGGGCTCCACTACTTCGTCACCGGAGGGGGTGGGGCCCCGCTCAGCCCCCTTTCGGACACACGAAGCGAAGGGTCGGTACTGGGCATCGAGAACGTGCTCCATTACCTTAGGGTTTCGGTCTCAGAAGGAAAAGTGGTAGTGGAGATGGTGCCGGTGGCCGAGGTTCAGGCCGGTGAGGTGACCGTGCTTTCCGGAGCTCCCATGGAGACCACGGAGCTTTCAAAGGCCGCCTGCGGTGTAGGAATCCCATGAGCGTGGGGTGATGACCTTGGATTGGAGTTGGCCTGCAAGGATGTTAAGGAAGCCTCAACCCTTAGGATTGGTGAGACACACACAAGCAGTTGAAAACGCGGCCGAGGAGCTGGGGAGGCAGCTGCGGGCCTGGCTGCGGGGGGAGGGGGTGAGCGCGGAGCTGGTCAGTGAGGCCGAGCACGCTGCCGACCGGGTGAAGCGGGAACTCCGCGCCCAGCTTGCCTCAATTCGCCACCCCCCGGTCCCAAGATCCTCGCTGCTCGAGCTGATCTGGCACCAGGATGAGATCGCCGACCTATGCCAGGATGCCGCACTCCTCATGAGCTTAAGACGCCCGGACCTCTCCATAGAGCTTGAGGACGGGTTCCGTACGCTAGGGGAATCCTTGGTGCGAGTGGTCCATGAGTACCACCTCGCCGTGGAGGCGTTCGAGGAAGCACTGGCAAGTGGCCTTTCCCAAGGGAAACTTAAAGAGGTGCAGGAGGGCGTTGACAGAATCAATCTGCTTGAACATGAGTCAGACATGGTAGAAAGAGAACTCGTGGAGATCATCTACCATGCGGACGGGCTTTCGGATTTTGACCGCTACCATCTGGTGCAGCTTGTACTCATATTGGGCGGGGTGGTGGACCAAAGCGAGAACGCGGCCGGAGACCTGAGGCTTTTGATCAGCCGCCTTTAAGGCGGCTCCACCTTGACCAGAGGGCGCAGGGCCGCAAGTAGCTCCTTCCCGATCCCCGGAACCTCCAATAGCTCGTCCAAAGAGGCGAACGGGCCGTGCTCCTCCCGCCAGGCCACGATCCTTTGGGCCAGCACTGGCCCGATCCCGGGAAGGGCCATGAGCTGTTCTTGTGTGGCCTGATTCAGGTCCAGTGGGGTGACCTCGACGAACTTAAGTGGCACCACCACCCCGGTGACTTCCACCGGCTTGGGAGCTGGGGGGCGGGGCGGGCTCCGAGGCGGAATCCATCGCGTCCCAGCGTAGATAAGAAGGGCAAAAACAAGCAGCGCAGCCGTCCAGAACCGGGCCCCGGCTTTATGGGAACAACTCTTTGATCCTGTTCTCACCCCACTTCTCTCTGGCAAGGCGCATCCTCTCGGGCAACCTCTCGTAGCGTGCCTTGGCGAACTTCTCGCTCCACCGCCTGAGGAATATCTCCCTCAGCCTAGCCGAAAGCTCCGGGGCCCCAGCCAGACTCTCGCCGTGTTCCCGTGCCAGCTGCTCAAGTTCCGGGATATAGACGTCCACAGCGGCCGCCCGATCGAAGAGCTCCATGGCCTGCTCAGGGGCCTTGAGAAGCGCCTCTTTAGCCTCTTGAAACAGCCGCCTCCGCTCCAGCTCTTCCTCCACGCGCCTTCGCATGAGCCTCGCCTTCTCCCGATAGGTGGAGAGCTCCCACACAGGGAACGCAAGGAGTTTCCGCTCACACCCATCGTTGGGGTTGGGGAACACACGGGGACTTGCCCCGATGCGGCCGTGCCAGGCCAGACACCGCTCACAAGTCCGCCAGGTGACGTTGGTGTAGTACTGCCAAAGGGTCCGCCTTCCCCAAGCCAGATGCCAGAGGATCCTCAGAGCATCGAGCACCTATACCCTCCTTCAAGAGACCAGCATAGCTGGAACCATCCCCAGGCACAAACGAATGCTTCACCTGTCTAACTCCTCGGTTTTTGCGGCATAACCATAAGGCCGGAGGCCTTGAAGAGATTCGAGGCCGGATAGCCACCCAAGCTGAAAGGCCCCTTGCCCCAGGGGCCTTTCGCTTTTGGCTTCTGCCGAGGGTGGGAATCGAACCCACACGCCCTCGAGGGGCACGGGATTTTGAGTCCCGCGCGTCTGCCAGTTCCGCCACCTCGGCTCAACCCTTATTATACAGGTTCGGTGGTCTTAAGGAATCACCTCGCTTCCCGCAGCACCTGGGATGGGGTATCGTTTCAAGGAAAGGAGGGACCCTTTGATAATCGCCGTGTTTCAGGCAGACGGGCTCACCATACGAGGAGAAATCAGAGGAGAAGAGGTTTTAGGCTTGGGAAGGAGATGGCCCCTTGAGGAGGTTCATCTTCTTCCCCCAATCAGGCCCAGCAAGATCGTGTGTCTGGGCCGAAACTACCGTGCTCATGCCGAGGAGCTGGGAAACGAGGTACCCGAGCGCCCCTTGCTCTTCTTCAAGCCCCCGTCCGCGGTGATCGGGCCGGGAGAACCCATCGTCCTGCCCCCCTCACCCCGCGTTGACTACGAAGGGGAACTCGCCGTGGTGATCGGCCGCCGTTGTCGCAACGTCAAGGCAAAAGACGCCTATGAGGTCATCCTGGGCTACACGTGCCTGAACGACGTCACCGACCGGGATGCCCAAGGATGGGAACGAAACTGGGTCCGGGCCAAGGGGTTTGACACCTCATGTCCCTTAGGCCCTTGGATCGTGACCCAGGATGAGCTCTCCTTCCCGCTCACCATCGAGACCTACGTGAACGGAAAGCTAAGGCAGCGGGGGACCACCGACGAGCTCATCTTCTCCATCCCCGAGATCCTCGAGGAGGTCACCTCGTTTATGACCCTGGAGGAGGGGGACGTGATCGCCACCGGTACCCCGGCCGGGGTAGGTCCCCTCTCCCCTGGGGATCAAGTGGAGGTAAGGATTTCCGGGATCGGGAGCCTGGTAAATCCAGTGGAGAAGTGAAGCAGGGGGCCGCGGGCGCGGCCCCCGATAGCTCAGGAAAGCTCGAGGCTCACCGAGTTCGCCACCTTAAGGGTCTGCCCCACGAGGCACCCCTCTACGAACGCCCTCGCCTTAGAACGCTTTTCCTCGGGGAGTCCGGGGATATGCACCCGGACGGTGAAGTTCCCGAGGCGCATGGGGGACTGGAGCGTCTCCGCCTCGGCCACCGCCTCGATGCCATCGGCGGGGATCCCCTCCCGGTCGGCGAACATCTTGGCGAAGATCCCCGAACAGGCTGCTAGCGCCCCCACGAGGAGCTCCGGAGGGGTGGGGCCCAGGTCCTGGCCTCCTTTGTCCGGAGTCAGGTCGCTTGTAAGCTTATGGTTCCGGATCTTGACGGTGAAAGCTATTCCTTCCTTCCAAGTTGCCACTGCCTGAGTGTTTGCCATCTTTTCTCCTTTCCTAACGTTGACAATTGGGGCAAAAGTACGTGCTGCGCCCCGCGATCTTCACCCGCCAGATGGGGGTCCCGCAAGCTTGGCACACTTTTTGGCCGTACACCGCAAGCTTAACCTGAAATGCCCCCAGTTCCCCAGTGGGGGCGCGGTACTCGGCGTCGGGCAGGGTGGTCCCCCGTCCGGCTATCGCCTCCTCGAGCACCTCCGGGATGGCCTTGACCAAGCGCTGCACCTCCCCTTTTGTAAGGGAGCGGGCAGGCCGACGGGGGTCGATCCCGGCCCGGAAGAGGATCTCGGCCGCGTAGATGTTCCCGATCCCGGCGATCTTCCGCTGATCGAGGAGCCAAGCCTTGATCGGCATCCTGCTTTTCGCAAGCGCATAAAGCAGCCAAGACAGATCCCCAAACGGCTCCGGGCCAAGTGGCTTTTCGAACTTTTTCACAAACTCTACCGTGGCCAAGCGCCTCCGATCAACCAGCTGCAGGCTCCCGTGCGGAAAGCGCAAGGCCAGCCGCACCCTTCCCTCGGGCACCCCTGTCTTGCACCAGACCAGCCTTCCGGACATGCGCAGGTGCACCACCAATGTGCCCTTTTCTAGCTCGATCAGGATGTATTTCCCGCGCCGGGCAAGACGCCGCACCTGGGCCGGTAGGGAGAGGGGTTTGATACCTGGGAGGAGCGCGGGGTCATAGGCTTCGGTGGACTCAAGCACGCGGCCTTCGATATGCGGGCGCAGGGCCCGCACGACGGTTTCCACCTCAGGAAGCTCCGGCACTACCGACCCCTCAGCCCTTCAAACACCGAAAGCAAACGCTTGGTCGAGGTCTCGGTGGAGAGCTCTCGGGCAGTGCGGAGGGCTCCCGCCCGCAGCTTGTCCCGCAGGGAGGCGTCCGCAAGGAGCTCCAGCACGGCTTCGGCGTAGCGCACCTCGTCCTCTGGGGCGCAGAGGGCGTTTTCTCGGTCGCGCACGATGTCTTTGACCCCCATCTCCGGGATCGCCACCACCGGGAGTCCCGCGGCCATGGCCTCGAGCACCACCATCCCTTGGGTCTCGGTCTTGGAGGCAAACACGAACAGGTCCGCCTGCCGGTAGTAGTCCACAAGCCGGTCATGGCCGATATAGCCGGGGAACAGGACCCTCCTGGCCACCCCAAGCCGGCTTGCTTCGTGCACCAGATCCTCGGCGGACGGGCCTCCCCCGATCATGACCAGGAGTACATCCGGCCGCCTGAGCGCCACCTCCCGGAACATCCTGAGCAAAAAGAACACGTTCTTTTCAGGGGCCAGCCGTCCCACGTAGAGGAGAACTGGGGCCCGGTCAGGGAGGGCGAGATCCGCACGCAGATCATGCTGGATGGGGCAGGAGAAGGCACGCAGGTTAACCCCAAACGGAAATACATGGATCGGTACCCGTACCCCATATCGCAGAAGCTCATCCCTGATAGGAGTAGACTCCACTGTGACCGCATCGCAGCGGTTGCAAAACGCTGCGGATAGGACCTCGGCCATCCGCCGGGGAGGGCGCAGCGGAGGCGGCAGGTAATGTCTATAGGCCACGTACAGGGTGTGGTAGGTGTGAACGTGGGGGATGCGGGCCCACCGGGCCGCCCACAGGGCCAGGGCACCCAGAGAGAACGGGGTGTGGGAGTGGATGGCGTCTAGCTCCCCCAGGATCCTCCGCGCCCGGAGCGGCATGGGAAAAGCCACCCGCGACTCCCGGTGAAACAGGAACGTGACCGCCGGAAGCCGGATCACATGGGGATCGGGCTTCTCCCTGCCGTAGTGAGGGCAGAAAACGTACACCTCATGTCCCATGTGCTCCAGTTCCTCTCGAAGCCAGTGCACCGTGGTCGTCACCCCGTTGATCTGGGGGAGATAAGTGTCCGAAAACAGGCCGATCCTCACGGCAAGACCCTCCTGTAGATTACGTTCCTTTGTAGATCAGCTTACCCTCGAGGAAGGTCATGTGCACCCGGACCCTATCCCAGGGGGTGTTCCGCGGGTCGGCGGAGAGCACCACGAGGTCGGCCCACCTGCCAGGGCATATTTCCCCGATTTCTCCCTCGCTGCCCGTCGCGTAGGCCCCACCCCAAGTGTAGGCCTGGAGGGCCTCCTCCACGGGGAGCCGCTGAGCCGCGTGGGGCGGATCCGTCGCTCCGGGGAGCCCGTAAAGTGGTCCCATAGGCATCCCATCAGAGCCGAACGCTAGCGGGATGCCTCGGTCTACCACCCAGGCATGGGGGTCGATCGCCTCGTCCCGAGCTTTCCCTAGGCGAGCCTCGTACATCTTCCCCGGCCCGGACCAACGGGCCGCAAAATTGGGCTGCATGGAGGCGACGAGGCCCAGCCTCTTCATCCGGGCGAGCTGCTCCTCCGTGGGGAGCTCAAGGTGCTCGATCCGATGGCGGCCCTCCCGGGAGATCCCCGCTTGCTCACAGGCAGTGAGCGCCTCCTCGATGGCCCGGTCGCCGATGGCGTGCATGGCCACCTGAAGCCCCGCTCTCTCCGCCTCCCGCAGGATGCGGACCAGCCGCTCTCGAGGAAGCAAAAGCTCTCCCTGGCCTTCCCCGTCTGCATAGGGCTGGGACAGGGCGGCGGTTCGGGCGCCGATGGAACCATCGAGGTACACCTTAAGGCCTTGCACGCGTAGGCGCCCGCTCCCAAAGCCCCGCCGAACCCCAAGCTCGGAGAGGTGGGCGCCTTCCTCCCAGGGGAGGTACAGGAACACCCGGGTGTTAAGTTCCCCTCGGGCCTCGGCCACCTGACAGGCTGCAAGCACCTGGGGCCCGCCCATGTCGGCCACGGCGGTAACCCCAAGCTCGGCGGCGTGCCGCGAGGCAGCCGCCACCGCCTCCACCAGGTGCTCAAGGCCGGGCCGGGCACAAGCAAGGAGCTCGCCCACCGCCTCTTCCCACAGGTGCCCCCGGGCCCGGTCCACGTGCTCCCCCTCCGGGCGGCCGCAGCGGGCCAGGGCCAAAGTATTCGCCGCCACCAAATGTCCGTCCACCCGCACCGCGCACGCCGGCGCTTTGGGGACGGCCCGATCCAGGTCCCTCCGCTCCAGGTACCTGCGCTCGGGCCAGGTGGACTCGTCCCAGCCTCGAGCCACCACCCACTCCCCGGGCCGGGCCCGGGCCGCCTGGGCGATCATCTCTAGCGCCTCCGCCAAGGAAGCGGCCCCGGAAAGATCCACGTAGTAAGTCCGAGAGAGCCCCTCCTGAACGAAGTGAACATGGGCATCGAAAAAACCCGGGAGGAGCGGACGGCCCTCAAGGTCGATCAGCTGTGTCTCCGGGCCCCGCAGCCGGAAGATCTCCTCGGTCTTCCCCACCGCTTGGATGTGCCCACAGCGAACCGCCACCGCATCCCCGGGGCTTCCCAAGAGAAGGAGGCCGTGGTATAAGATGACATCGGCCGACATGGCCCTGGATTATAGCGAGGAGTCTTCCGTGGACACGCAAGTTTTGGACTGCAGCACCGCCGGGATCGCCAAGGCGGCGGGGATCGTCCGGGCTGGTGGCCTGGTGGCATTCCCCACCGAGACGGTGTATGGGCTGGGGGCAAACGCCCTGTCCGCCCAGGCCGTGGCCCGGATCTTCGAGGCCAAGGGGCGGCCCCGGTTCGATCCGATCATCGTGCACGTGGCGAGCCCGGAGGAAGCTGAACCTCTGTGGACGGAGGTGCCGCCCCTGGCCCGGCTGCTCATGGCCCGCTTCTGGCCCGGCCCCCTCACCCTGGTCCTCCCAAAGTCCGATTTGATCCCAGAGATCGTAACCGCGGGCCTGCCCACGGTGGCGGTGAGGATGCCCGACCACCCCATGGCCCTGGCCCTCATCCGCGAGGCCGGCTGTCCTATCGCTGCCCCTAGCGCCAACCGGTTCGGCCGGCCCAGCCCTACCCATCACGACCATGTGCTGGATTCGCTTGGTGGAAGGATAGAGGCGGTGCTCGCCTGTGGCCCCACCCCGGTGGGCATCGAGTCCACCGTGGTGTCCCTGGTGAAGGCCCCGCCCCGGGTGCTCAGGCCGGGTGGCACCCCGCTTGAGGCGTTGCGGGAAGTGGTGGGGGAGCTGCTGGTGGACCCGTCCAAGCCCAGCCAAGGGGCCACGTCTGCCCCGGGAACCCTTCCCAGACACTACGTCCCCCAAACCCCGCTGTTCCTCCTCGAGCCCGGCCCCCCTGAAGGCAGGGAGCCCCTGTCCCGCCGACGGTGTGGCATCCTGGCCTTCCGGGGGGAGTGGCACGGCTTCGGACGCGTAGAGGTGCTGTCCCGGTCCGGGGACCTCAGGGAAGCGGCGGCGAACCTGTTCGCGGCCCTGCACGAGCTTGATCGGGCGGGGCTTTCCGCCATCGTGGCCGAGCCGGTTCCCGAGGAGGGCTTGGGGGTGGCGATCATGGACCGGCTCAGGCGGGCTGCCGCTGGCCGGGCCCGGGTGGACGAATCTTCCGTATGGATCAGACGCTAAGGAGGGCTGATGAAGCTAACCGGTAAGCGCGTGGCAGTGTTGGTTGCGGACCTCTACCAGGAACTTGAGTTCTGGTACCCCTACCTGCGCCTCAAGGAGGAAGGGGCTGAGGTAGTGGCGGTGGGCCCTGAGGAGGGGGAGTACAAGAGCAAGCTGGGGTATCCGGCCAAGGCAGACCTGGCCGCGGCCATGGCCCGGGCAGAGGATTTCGACGCCGTGATCATCCCCGGGGGGTACGCCCCGGACTATATGAGGCGCAGCCCGGAACTGGTGGCGCTGGTGCGGAAGATGGCCGAGCAGGGCAAGGTGGTGGCCGCCATCTGCCATGGGGGTTGGATGCTGTGCTCGGCCCGGGTGGTCAAGGGGAAGCGGGTGACCAGCTTCTACGCCATCCGGGACGACCTTGAGAACGCAGGCGCCACCTGGGTAGACAAGCCGGTGGTGCGGGATGGGAACCTCATCACCTCCCGGGTGCCGAGCGACCTCCCCGCCTTCCTGCGCGAGGTCATCTCTGCCTTGGCGGGCTCCCAGACCTGAGGCGACCGGCGCCCTGGAGCTGAAGCTTCCGCGGAGGCACGACGCGGGGAGCAGGAACTCACTGCGCATGCGAGGGGCCCTACGCGGGCCTATCCTTCTTTTCCCGGACTACTCTTAGTAGCTCGAAAGCTGACCATTGGACGCTCGTCAATCGGGATATCGGGGTACGGAGAATTTCTCATCCGGGACCTCGAACCCTGGCTCAAACTTTTAAAATTGGATGGTATTGCACACTTCCGCCTTCAAACCAACCTCAAACCCGACTTTGACAAGTTAGGGTGGGTTTTCGGGGTAGCGGTCCCTTAAACACGGCGTTTTCAGCCTCTTCCGGCGAACTTTCGCCCCCTCAAGTAGTGCCACAAAATGGACATTTGTCCCCTTCTCTCACAGGCAATTGTGTAGTAGAATGCAGTGTCATGTTCATCCGGGAGAAGCGTCGCGTAAACAAGGACGGCTCCACCGTCACCTATCTCCAGCTGGTGGAGAACCGCAGAGTCGAGGGCAAGGTCCGCCAGCGGGTGCTATGTACCCTGGGGAGGACGGACGACCCTACCTTGCCCCGGAGGCTTTCGGCCCTGGTGGAAACGGCCAGTCGCTATGCGGAAGTGGAGCGATTGGTGCTCTCCCGTGGGGTGCGGGTGAGGACCGGGACCTGGGGGCCACACCTTGTGTGGAGGAAGGTGTGGGGGGAGACGGTGGGTCCCGTGGTGGAGGAGGTACTTGGGGAGGGGAAGGCCTCCCAGGCGGTGTACCTGATGGTGCTGCACCGGCTTTCTGATCCGGGGTCCAAGGTCAAGTGCTTTCGGTTCGCGAAGGATGTGTACGGGGCGGGGTTCGAGAGACTGGGGCTGCACGATCTCTACCGGGCGCTGGACCGGTTGGCCGAGGGGAAGGAAGGAATCGAGCGGGGGTGGCTGGCTCGGGTGCGGGACCTGTTCACCGAGCTGAGCCTGGTTTACTTCGACACCACCTCGGCCTACCTGGAGGGGAACCACCCGGAGGGATTGGCGAGCTTCGGCTACTTGCGGGACAAGCGGCCTGATCGGAGGCAGCTTTGCCTGGGGGTGGTGGTAACCCGGGAGGGGATCCCGGTGGCGCACCTTCTGCTCCCTGGGCGGACGGCGGACCCAGTGGCGTTCCGGGAGGCGATCTCCCACTTAGTGGAGGGGCTTGGGCTTTTGCGGGTGGTGATCTGTTGTGACCGGGGGATGGTGTCCCAAGGGAACCTGGAGGCCCTAAAAGAAGCGGGACTTTCCTACATCGTGGCGATCAGGATGAGGAGGGAGGTGAAGCTTGCGCAAGCAGTACTTTCCCATCCCGGCAGGTACCGGGAGGTAGCGGAGAACCTGCGGGTGAAGGAAGTACTCGTACCCGACGAGGAGGACCGCTACATCCTGTGCTACAACCCCTACAGGGCCGAAGAGGATCGTAAGGTGCGGGAAGCGATCGTGGCCCACCTTGCGGAGAAGATCTCCTCGGGGGAGGAGGTGACGAGGCTCCTCAAGGGGGCGGCCAGGCGCTATGTGCGGGAGAGAGGGGGCAAGGCCGAACTCGATTGGGCCAAGATCCAGGAGGACGCTCGCTACGACGGCAAGTGGATCCTGAGAACCAATACCGGTCTTCCTCCCGAGGAAGTGGCGCTGGCTTACAAGGGGCTGTGGCAGGTGGAGGAGGCGTTCCGGACGCTGAAGACGCCGCTTGAGCTGCGCCCCATCTACCACTGGAGCGAGAGTAGGGTACGGGGCCATGTGATGGTATGTTTCCTGGCGTTCATCCTGCGGCAACACCTGCGGCTCAAGCTCAAGGAGGTGGGGTGGGAGGGGAGCTTCAGTGGGCTCCTTGATGCCTTAGGGCGTGTGCGGGCGGTGGAGATCGAGGATGGGGCGGGGCTTAAGTACAGGCTGCGGGATGAGATCCCCGCTGAAGCGATGCCGGCGTTCCGGGCGCTTAAGGTAGCCCCGCCCAGGTTGGTGGAGAAGCTTTCCTGATCCGTCGGTCGGCTCCTACAGGAGGCCATGGTGCCACACGCCCTCTCAATACACACTAAGTTCACTTCCCAACTGGATTCCTCAAAAAACACTTGTCAAAGTCGGGATAGCGAAGGGCGATCGGGGCCACTTCCCCCATCTTTCGGGCCACCTCTTCGAGGACAGCCAGTTCCTCCTCTGATTCCACCACGATCGCTCGGATGCGGCCTTCCAGTGCGGCAGCTAGCTCCTCTCGGCGTTCGCCCACCCCGGTGAACAGCACGTCTTCAGCGGAGAAGCCGGCCCGGAGGGCCCGC
>CAYUWL010000024.1:0-15667 GCA_964448595.1 uncultured Thermotogaceae bacterium | reverse complement strand
CCCACTGCACTGTAGGCGGACGGTTTCACGTTCTATTTCACTCCCCTCCCGGGGTGCTTTTCACCTTTCCCTCACGGTACTGGTGCACTATCGGTCAGCCGGGAGTATTTAGCCTTGGAGGGTGGTCCCCCCAGCTTCGCGCCGGATTCCACGTGTCCGACGCTACTCGGGAACGATGGCCAGGGAGGGCCTTCCCTTTCGCCTACGGGACTTTCACCCTCTCCGGTCGCCCTTTCCAGTGACTTTGCTGGCCGTTCGGCTAGAGAAGACCTTTGTAACTCCCCGGGGCCTCCGCAGCGGCCCCCACCATCGTCCCACAACCCCCCACGGGCAACAGCTGCGGCCTTTAACACCCGTGAGGTTTGGGCTCCTCCCCGTTCGCTCGCCGCTACTAGGGGAATCTCGTTTGATTTCTTTTCCTCCCGCTACTGGGATGTTTCCCTTCGCGGGGTTCGCCTCCGCCGCTTACTTGATTTCGGCGACGGATGCCGCACCTTTTCGGCACGGCGGGTTGCCCCATTCGGGAATCCCCGGATCATAGCCTGCTCAGCGGCTCCCCGAGGCTTATCGCAGCTGGCCACGCCCTTCATCGCCTCCGGCTGCCGAGGGATCCACCGTCCGCCCTTACCATACTTGCGTAGCAGACGCCCTATTCACTTTTCAAAGACCGGGAATATCCACCAGTAGTATACGCCCCCGCCGCAAGGGGTTCAAGACCCCTGGCAGGGCAAGTAGAAGTGTACTACCTGGCTAGGGACGGGACAAGTGGCGGTTCCTCCAATCGAGCATGCGGTCCGGCCACAGGCCCTCGAGGTCGTAAAACAACCGGGCATCGCGCTCGAAGATGTGCACCACAAAATCCCCGTAATCGAGGAGCACCCACCTTCCTTCGGCCAATCCCTCAACGTGCAGGGGTTCAAGGGGCATCTTCTCCAGGAGCTCCTCGGCGATGGCCCGTACATGGATAGGGTTATCTCCCTCAGCCACGAGGAAATAGCTGGTGGGGATACTGGTCTCCCGGAGGTCTAGGAGCACGGGCCGACCGCCTTTCTTGCCCTCGACCAAGTTGACCGCACGCTCGAGGAGGTCCCACTCAGGGCCGAACATCGAATCCTTCCCCCAGGATCAACACCACGTCCGCACCTTCTGGCCACCCTCCGAGCCGATCTACGCCAAACGCGTCCGCGTCCTGAAGCTCGATCTCCGAAGGCAGGACCTGGGTGAGGAGCTCGGCCTTGCCCTTGGTCTCAGGCTTTACCAAAACCAGCGAGCGGGTGTAGTTGAAGCGATCGGCATTTCCGATCCCCACCACGGTAAACCCCCGCTCTAGAAGCCAGACCTCGGTGCGATGAGCCAGAAACGGCGCCCCAGCACCGTTTAGCACCACTACGTCCACTTGGTCCCGCGTCAGGTATCGTCTTCCCTCATAAAGGGCCGCCACCAGCTGGCGCGTACGCACGATGTCCGGTCGCCTTTCCCCAGAGAAAACGAGGTTGGGCAGTTCCGCAAACGTTAGGTCACCCTCCTTGAGCTCCCGCACGTGGCCAGCGAGGGCAAGGGATTCCCAGGGATTCAGATTGGTGGATACGTGCTCCATGGCCACTTGGGCTAGAGCCCGCCAGCGTGACCACGGAAGCCCTCGCAAGTTCTCAAGCAAGGCGTGGAGGAACTTGTGCGCACGCCGGATGCGGTCGGGTTCTCCCTCGGGACCACGATAGCGGATATAGTCCAGAGCCCTTTTCCCGTCGAGGTGCTGGGGTCCAGCTGGGATGTCGATGTAGAGGTCTTGGGATTGATCCACGTAGACAAGGTGAGCCTCCACGGCGATGTCCACCCCGCCGACCAGGTCCACGAGCTCGGAAAACGCCTCGAAGTCGACCTCCACCACATACGGGATTTGGATCTCAAGCAGGTGGGCTAGGCCCTGTTTGACCCCCTCCTGGCCCTGTTCGGAGTACACGGCATAAAGTGGGGCCCAGGTCCCTTTCCCTTGGGGGAGGCTGAGGTCCCGTGGTAGGCTTAGCCAAACCGCTCGACCCTCTGGGGACAGGCTAGCCACCCCCACAAGATCCGCCTGTGGGGCACCCTGGGCTCCGTTATCCACTCCGATGACGAGGACGTGAACCCACTCCCCTCGGCGTAGAGCTCGTTCCACGTCCGTCTGGGAGTAGAGGAAGAACAGGGCCACCGCCACCCCGATCAGAACCACCCCGGCTGCGATTCCCAACCAGCGCATGACAGGGCTAAGGTAGCCCAAACCGGAGTGGTTCGTCAAACCGTGTTGACAGGCTCCCCCCTCAGGACTATCTTCCCTGTGTGACCGCCAGGGATCCTTACGTGGGGTTGGCTCGTCGGGCTATTGAGGAGTATGTGCGCTCCCGGAGGGTCATCGACCCGCCGGAGGGCTTGCCTCCGGAGCTCCGCTCCCGGAGGGCAGGGGCATTTGTGTCCTTGAAGAAGGGAGGAGAGCTACGGGGGTGTATCGGCACCTTTCTCCCCACCGAGGACAACCTGGCCGAGGAGATCATCCAGAACGCCATCCGAGCCGCCACCCAAGATCCTCGCTTCCCCCCCGTACGTCCAGAGGAGCTCCCTCAGCTGTCGGTCTCGGTAGACGTGCTCTCACCACCGGAGCCTGCCACCACAAGCGATCTCGATCCCAAGCGTTACGGGGTGATCGTAGAGTCTGGGTGGCGGCGAGGGCTTCTTCTTCCCGACCTTCCGGGTGTGGACACGGTGGAGGAACAGCTACGCATCGCCAAGCTCAAGGCCGGGCTTTCGCCGGACGAGCCCTGCAGGATCCTGCGCTTTTCCGTGGAGCGCCACATCGAATGAGGGTCACCATCCATACCCTGGGCTGCCGGGTGAATCAGTACGAGTCCCGGATGATGGAGGAGCAGCTTTCCACCCTTCCTGGGGATGGGGAAGTCCACGTGGTGAATACCTGTACGGTCACTGTCCTAGCGGACCGCAAAGGCAGGAAACTGGTGCGGAAGCTAAAACGTGAGCACCCCGGGGCGCTGGTGGTGGCGGTGGGATGTCAAGTGGATGGAGCCCGGGAGCAGCTCCTCTCCGCCGGCGCGGACCTGGTGCTGGGGAACCGGTACAAGGCCTACATTGGGGAGGCTGTGTCCGCCTTCCTCCGTGGACAACCCCTCCCGGAGGTGAGATGGGCACACCTTGCCCAGGAGCGGGTGCACGGCTTTCCCCGCACCCGGGCCCTGCTGAAAGTTCAGGACGGCTGCACCGTGGGCTGCAGCTTCTGTCGTACCTGGCAGGTGCGGGGCCCGCTGCGCAGCAAACCCCCGGCCGTTGCCCGAAAGGAGGCCGAGGCCCTGGCGAGGGACCACCGGGAGATCGTCATCGTGGGGATCAACCTGGCCCAGTATGGGGTGGACCTTCCTGAGCGTCCCACCTTGACGGGGCTCCTCAGCGAGCTCCTCAAGGTAAAAGGGGTCCGGTACCGGCTTACCTCGCTCAACCCGGAGGGGTTGACGGAGGAGCTCATCGGGCTGTTTGCGCGGGAGCGGCGCCTGTGTCCTTACTTTCACCTGCCGCTTCAGTCCGGGGCGGACCGGATTCTCAGGGCGATGGGACGGCCCTACTGCGCGGCGGAGTACTGTGAGCGGGTGGAGGCGTTGCTCAAGAGGGTGCCAAACGCCACGTTTGGGGCGGATGTAATGGTGGGCTTTCCCGGGGAGGACGAGCGGGCGTTCCGGGACACCGTGGAGCTTTTGGACGCCCTTGTTCCACTTAATCTCCACATATTTCGGTTTTCGCCACGTCCTGGGACCAAGGCCGCCCGCATGCGCCCCGCAGTCCCCTCGCAGGTAAAGGCCCGCCGAGCGGCCGAGCTCGCCGCACTGGCCCGGGGGTGGGCCGAGCGGGCGGCCCGGAGGTTCTCGGGGCACGTCCTTGAACTTTTGCTTGAGCGCAAGGAAGGAGGACTTTGGTGGGGACATGCTGAAAACTACCTTCTGGTGGGCGTCGATGTCGATGAGGGCCAACGGGGTAAAATCGTATATGCGCGTGTTCTCCGCGAGGACGGAGGACGCGCGGTGGGGGTGATGGTAGATCGGCCGGAAGACATGTGAAATACCGCTTGGGGACCATACTACCGTCGTAGGGGTCCTCGGCCAGTACAACCGCAACCTGCGGGTTATCTCCAGCGCCTTCTCCGGTGCCAGGATCGTGGCTCGGGGCGACCGGGTCCGGATAGAGGGAGATGAGGAGCAGGTCACCCAGCTGGAGCGGCTGTTCGGCAAGCTCCTTGAGGTGGTCAGGGGCGATCACGTACTCACCCCGGAGGAGGTGCGGTATCTCATCTCCCAGGTGCGGGAAGGGGGGAGCCTGGAGGGACTCCTCACCGATGTGGTACAGGTCACCCACTGGGGGGAGACCATCCGCCCCAAGACGGAGGGACAGCGCCGGTATGTCGAGGCGATCCACAAAAACGACGTGGTATTCGCGATCGGCCCCGCCGGAACGGGGAAGACGTACCTCGCGGTGGCGGTAGCCCTGGGGTACCTCAAGCGGGGTCAGGTCAAAAGGATCGTTCTCACCCGGCCGGCGGTGGAGGCGGGGGAGGAGTTGGGGTTCCTCCCTGGGGACATCCTACAAAAGGTGAACCCGTACCTGCGCCCCCTGTACGATGCCATATATGACATGATCCCAGTCTCGGAGTTCGAGAAGTACATGACCACGGGGCGGATCGAAATCGCCCCCCTGGCGTTCATGCGCGGGAGGACTTTGAACCACGCGTTTGTGATCCTGGACGAAGCGCAGAACACCACCCATACCCAGATGAAGATGTTCCTCACGCGTCTTGGCTTTGGTTCGAAGGCGGTGGTCACGGGGGATGTAACCCAAGTGGACATCGAGGGACGTCCCTCAGGGCTCCAAGAGGTGCGGAGTATCCTTGCGGGGATTCCGGGGATCGCCTTCGTGTACCTCGACCGACGGGATGTAGTACGGCACCCGTTGGTAAAGGCGATCATTGAGGCTTATGAGCGCAGCGAGAAGAAAAAAGAAACCTCCACAAAGGATACGTAAGCGCTCGCCCTTGCCCTGGTCTGAGCTTCTGTTCCTGCTGTTTGTGGCCTTTGCTGCCTCGGCGTGGCATTGGCATGGCAAGGGCCCCACTTGGGCTTCGCTTCCTGAGCTTTTCGGGGCGATGCTGGGCCTCCTGGTCCCGGCGCTTGCGGTGGGGCGACGTCTTCCTCCGGGCGACCGCCGATTTGGCTTGGGGCTCCTTGCGGCCGGCGCGCTCCTCTCCCGGCTTGGAACCCTAGGATCGCCTTTCCTTTCCTTTTTCAGCGTGGCAGGGGGGATGGCCGCCTTGTTTTGGTCGGAGGACACATGCTTCCTCCTTCTCCTCCCCTTGGTCGGGTGGGCCGGGCCGACGCTGGGCGGGGGGCCGACTTTGGCCGCACTCCTCTCCGGGGTGGTGATGGTGGTCCTCTCCCGGCGAGCGAGACGGGGTAGGGATCTGATGCTGGCCGGTTTGGGCACGGGCCTGGCTGGGGTCGTTGGGGCAACCGTGCTGGGACAGGGGGTAGGTCCGATCGGCATCGGGGCTGCCTTCCTCTCAGGGCCGGCCTCAGCCCTGCTTATCTGGGCGGTTCTACCCTTGGTGGAGCGGGCCGTGGACCGGACCAGTCCCCTATCGCTGGTGGAGCTTTTAAACCCCGCCCATCCGCTCCTCGAACGGCTCAGGAACGAAGCCCCGGGGACATATTACCACTCCCGAGATGTGGCGGCCCTGGCTGAGGCCGCGGCCCGGGCTGTGGGCGCCGATCCCCTGCTTGCGGCCGTGGGCGGGCTGTACCATGACATCGGCAAGCTCCTTCGCCCCCAATTCTTCGCGGAAAACCAAAACGGCACCAATCCCCATAAGGACCTAGCACCCTCCATGTCCAAAGTGGTGCTCGCCTCGCACGTCAAGGATGGGGTGGAGCTCGGTCGCCGGTACGGCCTGCGTGGCGATATAATCAGGTTTGTGGCCACTCACCATGGGACCACGGTGATGCGCTACTTCTCCCAGCAGGGGGCAGCCCAAGGGCTTTCGGAGGACGAGTTCCGGTACGATGCTCCCCTTCCTGATACCAGGGAAACGGCCATCGTCATGCTGGCCGACTCCATAGAGGCATATTGCCGAGGGGCAAGCCGCGATGATCTGGGGGAACTTGTCGAGCGGGTGATCGAGGATCGCCGCCGCGATGGCCAGCTCGATCGTTCCCCGCTGACGCTTGGGGACCTGGCGCGAATCAGGCGGGCGTTCCTGGAGGTACTGCAAGGGATGGCCCATCGCCGGGCCAAGGATTATCCTCCCCCGGGGTGATCCGAGATGGCGGAGGA
Source organism: uncultured Thermotogaceae bacterium (assembly GCA_964448595.1). Classification (GTDB taxonomy): domain Bacteria; phylum Bipolaricaulota; class Bipolaricaulia; order Bipolaricaulales; family Bipolaricaulaceae; genus 64-32. The sequence goes on along the minus strand of CAYUWL010000024.1, from coordinate 9,310 downwards.
CCTGGAGACAGTCCGAAGAAGAATCGAAAAGCTTCGTGAGGAAATCCGCAAGCACGATTACTACTACTATGTCCTCAACCAGCCCATCATCTCCGATGCCGAGTACGACCGCCTGTTCCGTGAGCTTCAGGAGCTGGAGGAGAAATATCCCCAGTTCATCACCCCGGATTCCCCCACCCAGCGGGTGGGGGCCCCGCCCGCCGAGGAGTTCCGTCCAGTTCGCCATGCCGTGCCCATGCTCTCCCTTCAGAACTGTTTCACCGAGGAGGAGTTCCTGGACTGGGACCGGAGGGTCAGACGCCTTCTGGGTGGTGAAAAGCCCGTATACGTTTGCGAGCCGAAACTCGACGGGCTCAGCGTGGAACTGGTCTATGAAGACGGCGTCTTCACCGTGGGCTCAACGCGCGGGGACGGCTACGTGGGCGAAGACGTGACCCGCAACCTCCGCACCATCCGCCAACTTCCGCTCAAGCTCCTCCCCGCAGGCGGAACGGTGCCTCGGCTCATCGAGGTACGAGGCGAGGTGTACATGGAAAAGGAGGCGTTCCGCAGGCTGAACGAGGAGCGAGCCCAAACCGGGGAGCCGCTTTTTGCCAACCCCCGGAACGCCGCCGCCGGCTCCCTCAGGCAGCTGGATCCGGGTGTCACCGCCGGACGACCCTTGAAGCTGTTTTGCTATGCCCTGGGCCGGGTGGAGGGCATCGAGATTCGCAGCCAAGAAGAACTCCTTGTCACCCTGTCCAAGCTCGGCTTTCCAGTGAATCCCCTTTGGCGGCGCTGCGAGGCCCCTGAGGAGGCCATCGACTTTTACCATGAGCTCCTGGAGCGGCGGGACGAGCTACCCTATGAGGCCGACGGGATGGTGGTAAAGGTGAACGACTTCGCCCAGCGGGAGCTCCTAGGGGAGGTCTCTCGGGCCCCCAGGTGGGCGATTGCGTTCAAATTCCCCGCCGAAGAAGCCACCACCCGGGTGCTCGACATCGTGGTGCAGGTGGGCCGCACCGGCGCCCTCACCCCGGTGGCGTTGCTTTCGCCAGTGGAGGTGTCCGGGGTCACTGTCTCCCGGGCCACGCTCCACAACGAAGACGAGGTGCGGCGTAAAGACGTGCGCATCGGGGACTGGGTGGTGGTGCGCCGGGCTGGCGAAGTGATACCCGAGATCGTAAGGTCAATCCCCGAGCGCCGGACCGGGGAGGAGGCTGAATTCCGCATGCCTGAGCGGTGTCCGGTTTGTGGGGGGCCGGTGGTCCGCCTCCCTGGGGAGGTGGTGCACCGCTGCGAGAACCTGTCCTGTCCGGCCAGGATCAAGGAGTCCATCCGTCATTTTGCCTCCAGGCGGGCTGCGGACATCGAGGGGCTGGGGGAAAAGCTGGTGGATCAGCTGGTGGACAAGGGCCTGGTGCGGCGCATCTCGGACCTCTACCACCTCACCAAGGAGCAGCTCGCCTCCTTGGAACGGATGGGTGACAAGTCCGCCCAGAACCTGCTGGACCAGCTCCAGCGCTCCAAGGGGATGTCGCTTGCTAGGTTCATCTACGCTTTGGGGATCCGTTACGTGGGCGAGCACGTCGCGGAAGTGCTGGCCGAGCACTTCGACTCCATCGAGGCCCTGGCGAACGCTGATTACGATGACTTGGTGGCGATCCCGGAGATCGGCCCAAGGATTGCACAGAGCATCGTGGATTTCTTCTCAAGCGAGGACAACCGACGGCTGATCGAAGAGCTCCGGGCCGTGGGCATCGATCCCAGGGCACCGAAAGTGGAAAGAGAAAAGCCCCTTTCGGGGAAGACGTTTGTGTTCACGGGGAAGCTGTCGTCCTTGACCCGGGAGGAAGCCCGGCGCCTGGTGGAGGAGCTGGGCGGGAAGGTGGCTTCCTCTGTGTCACGACGGGTGGACTACGTGGTGGTGGGGGAAGCCCCGGGCTCCAAGCTTGATCGGGCCAGGGATCTTGGGATACCCACACTTACCGAAGAGGAGTTTCGGGATCTTATAGGTGGCTAATCCTTGAGCAGGCGGCGGTAGAACTCCAAGGCCTCTTGCCCCCAGGCTTCTTTGAGGCGCCGCAGGGCCCGCTCTTCGAGCTGACGCACGCGTTCCCGTGAGATCCCCAACTGTTTTCCGATCTCGGCCAGGGTCTGCGGCCGGGCGCCCTCAAGCCCGTAGCGCAGCCGGAGCACTAGGGCATCCCGTGGCGGAAGTCGGTCCACCATCTCCAAGAGATCCTCCCGGAACAGCTCCCGCAACGCCTCCTTCTCCGGAGGCGGGACCGACTCGTCTGCGATGATCTCCTCCAGTGTGTCATCTTCGCCCTCGCCAATTGGGAGGTCCAAGGAGACGAACTCACGCAGCGTGCGCTCTACCCTCCTTACCCGTTCCAGCGTGAGACCAGGGGCAAGCACCAGCTCGGCACCCTCTTCTATCCCCTCGGCGCCGAAGCTCGCCTTGAGCTTTTGGAAGCGGACGATGGCCCGGAACAGGTGCACCGGCAGGCGGATCATCTGGGAGTAGCGTTCGATGGCAGCCCCGATCGCCTGACGGATCCACCACCGGGCGTAGGTGGAGAGTCGAAAACCCCGCTGGGGGTCGAACCGATTCACTGCCTCGATGAGCCCTAGGTTCCCCTCTTGGATCATGTCCAATAGGTCCATGCCGGTGTCCCCGTATTCCCGGGCGATGGACACCACCAGGCGCAGGTGGGAGAGGATGAGCCGATCCCGGGCGGCGCGGTCGCCCGCGCGCATCCGGCGGGCGAGCTCCTGCTCCTCCTCTTCGGAAAGGGGCGGGATGCGCGCTACCTCCGCGAGGTACAGCTGCAGGATGTCCGCATCCTCTCCCTTACTGGTCGGCACTTGTCTTGTTTCGCTCATCGCGCCCCGTAAGCGAGTGTACCGCGGCCAGAGAGTGAGTTCCACGGTGCCTTTCCTTCCTGAGACATGAAATCCACGACTATCTGGGCTTTTTCCATTGTTAGATGGCTCACGAGAAAACCTCAGGCCGGCACGCCAAGCCACTCCGGTCTCGGCCGGGGTGTATAATATAGAGTGTCTTTGAATAGACACTTGTTAAGAATGTCGGCGAAGGGAGGTGATAGTGAGGGGTGAAAGTTCGGTTACAGGGACGCCTTTGGGTGGACTGATTGTTGGACTGATTAAGGAGGTGCGAGTATGTGGAGGAAAGTCAGCTGGCCAGTTGTGGGGCTTGTGGTCCTCGTTCTTGCCTCGATCGCCTGGGCGCAGGCCGGACACGAGTATGTAGTTCCCTCGCGGACCACCCTGGAAGCGATAGCTCAAGAGGTGTTCGGAGATGCCGCATACGCCCCGGCCATCATGGCGGCCACCAACCGGAAGCATATCGAGGATCCCACCGTTGTGCGTATTCCCTCGCTTCAAACGCCCATTGAGGCGGGGTGGAAGGTTTGGATACCGGATAAGGAATGGGCTGACGCCTTCCTTTCGGTTTGGAACCCGGCTAAGCCGGAGCTTCTGTTCGGCACGCCCCCGGGCGGGCAGCTCGTGGTGGCCTCCTGGTGGACGGCCGGTGGTGAGGCCGAGGGACTTAACGCCCTGTTCGAGATCTACCAGAAGTTCTACCCCGACGTGGAGATCGTCAACGCCACCATTGCTGGCGGCGCAGGGTTCGTGTTCCGCGCAGTCATCAAGCCGCGACTCATCGCCGGGGACCCACCGGACACGTTCCAGCTCCATGCCGGCCTCGAGGTGGAGGGTTACAGCCCGGAGACCTATCTTGCGCCCTTGGACGACCTGTACGCCATCGAGGGCTGGGACAAGGTCTTCCCCGCTGACCTCATGGACCTCCTGCTCTACAAAGGTCATTACTGGGGCGTGCCGGTCAACATCCACCGGGCCAACGTCCTGTGGTACGACAAGGGAATTTTCGAGAAGTACGATATTACTCCGCCCGCAGACTGGGACGAGTTCTTCGCCGTCTGCGACAAGCTAAAGGCTGAAGGCATCGTCCCCATCGTCATGGGCACCGCCGGTGGATGGGAGGCGGGGCACGTGTTCGAGACGATCCTCATCAGCACCCTGGGCGCCGAGAAGTACAAGGGCCTGTGGACCGGGGAGACCCCCTGGTCTGACCCCGGGGTCACCGAGGCTCTGGAGGTCTTCGCCCGGATGCTTAACTATGTGAACGCCGACCACTCAGCCCTGAGCTGGGACGGTGCCGGTGAGTACCTGATCGCGGGCAAGGGCGCCATGATCATCATGGGCGACTGGACGAACGGCTGGTTCATGGCCAAGGGATACAACAACTACGGCTGGGCCCCGGTCCCGGGCACCCAGGGCGTCTTCGACGCCCTGTCCGACACCTTCTGTCTTCCCAAGCAGGCCCGCAACCGCGACAACGCCATCGCCTGGCTGCGGGTGTGCGGTTCCAAAGAAGGCCAGATCGCGTTCAACACCCGCAAGGGTTCCATCCCAGCCCGGACCGACCTCACCGACGAAGACAAGGCCCAGTTCAACGAGTACCTCCAGTCGTGCATGGAGGACTGGGCGACTGATGCCATCGTCCCCAGCCCGATCCACGGGGCAGCGGCCATCGAGTCCTGGGTCACCGACTTCAAGGACACCATCAACCTGTTCCTGGTAACCAAGGACGTCAAGGCCGCTCAGCAAGCCTTGGTTGAGGCCGCAGAAGCCGCATTGGAGTCGATGGGGCAGTAAAGCCTTCGTTTGCCTGGGGCAGCCCGGCTCGCAAGCGGCTGGGCTGCCCTTATACTTCGCGTATGTTCGGGGGGCGTAAGTGAGGCGCCGGTCGCGTCGTATGCACTGGGAGCGGATGGCTCCACTCCTTATAATCCTCCCTTCCGCCGTAGCCATTGGGGTTTTCGTTTACGGCTTCATCACCTGGACTGGGATCGTCTCCTTGAGCAATTGGAACCGGCTTCTTCCCGACTACACGCTGGTGGGGTTCAAGAACTATTTGAAGCTCTTCGCGCATCCCCGCTTCCAAATCGATCTCAGGAACCTGGCGGTCTTCACGGGCCTGTTCCTCGCCTCATCGCTCTCCATCGGGTTCCTGCTGGCGGTCCTCTTGGATCGGCGTATCCGGGCCGAGAGCCTGTTCCGGACGATCTACCTTTACCCCATGTCGCTTTCGTTCATCGTCACCGGGGTGGTGTGGCGGTGGCTCCTCAACCCGGGTACCCCGCAGATGGGGAGCACTGGAATCAATCGGCTGTTTGAGATGTTGGGCCTTGGATTCCTCAAAACGGGTTGGTATACCGATCCCAAGATCGGGATCATGGCGGTGGTCATCGCGGCTACTTGGCAGATGTCAGGCTACGTGATGGCCATGTATCTGGCCGGCCTACGGGGGATCCCCGAGGAGCTCAGGGAGGCGGCGCGGGTCGACGGGGCGAGCGAGCTCCAAATCTACCGCTATGTGATCCTTCCAATGCTACGGCCCATCACCCTGGGGGCGATGATCATCCTTGGACACATATCCCTTAAGATCTACGACCTCATCGTGGCCATGACCGGACCTGGACCAGGTTTTTCCTGTGATGTGCCGGCTTACTTCATGTGGGAGACGACCTTTCATGCCAACCGGTTTGCCCAAGGGGCGGCCATCGCCGTTGTGCTGCTCCTCATGGTGTCCCTGCTCATCGTGCCCTACCTCATCTACAACCTGCGCAGGGAGGCCCGGGTATGAAGACTGCCACCCCTGCTCTGGCCCCGCGCGTGTTCCCATGGCATCGGGTGCTTCTCTACTCGGCGCTAACTTTCATGGCCGCCCTGTACCTCGTGCCCGTTTACGTGCTGGTGGTCACGAGCCTGAAGAGCTTCGCCGAGGTAAACCTATACCGGATGTGGGATCCCCCGACCAGCTTTTCCCTCCAGAGCTTTCAGCGGGCACTTTTGGGGGGCTTCGGCTTTCAAGGCCTGGCGCGCAACTTTGCAAACAGCTTCCTTGTGGCAGTTCCTGCCACCTTGGGTTCGGCTCTTCTGGGTTCTCTTAACGGCTACGTTCTTTCCAAGTGGAAGTTCCGGGGCTCCGATACCGTCTTCACCTTACTTTTGTTTGGGATGTTCATCCCCTACCAGAGCGTCCTCATCCCCTTGGTCCAGACCCTGATGCGGATCAAACTCTACGGCACCATCCCCGGGTTGATCCTGACGCACATCGTCTATGGAATTCCCATTACGACGCTGATCTTTCGGAACTATTACGCCACGGTGCCAACAGAGCTTGTGGAGGCGGCGAAGATCGATGGCGCCGGCATCTTCGGCATCTATCGTCGGGTCATGTTCCCCCTGTCCATGCCCGGGTTCGTGGTGGTGATGATCTGGCAGTTCACCTCGGTGTGGAACGATTTCCTGTTTGCCGTCACGATAGCCCAGAATCCAAGGATCCAGCCGGTGACGGTGGCGCTTAACAACCTGGCCGGGAGCTACATCGTGGAGTGGAACGTTCAGATGGCTGGGGCCCTCATGGCCGCCCTGCCCACGCTTTTGGTGTACATCTTCCTCGGCCGCTACTTCATGCGGGGGCTCCTCGCGGGCTCCCTGAAGGGCTGAGGCCGTCCGATGAGCCAGGCAGTAAAAGGGGGCTATCTTCCGGGATCGGAAATAGAGGTCGTCAACCCTCAGGTCCCCCGGGGGCATATCAGGCACGCCCTGTTCGACTTCGACGGCACCATCTCCCTGATCCGGGAGGGATGGCAGGGGGTGATGATTCCCATGATGGTGGAGATCCTGCGGCAAACGCCCAAGGGGAAAAGGGAGCCGCCGGAGAAGATCGAGCAAGAGGTCACAGAATTCGTGACCCGACTTACCGGAAGGCAGACCATCTACCAAATGCTCCGGCTCTGCGAGGAGGTCCGCAGGCGAGGCGGTCGCCCCCTGGATCCCTTGGAGTACAAGCGGATGTATCACGACCGCCTGTGGGAGCGGATCAAAGGGCGCCTTGAGGCCCTTGAGTCCGGAAGGGTAGACGCCGACGAGATGATGGTGCCAGGCGCCAGGGCTATGCTCGAAGAGCTGCGGGCCCGTAGCGTCAAGTGCTACCTCGCCTCCGGCACAGATGAGCCATACGTTTGGAATGAAGCACGCGCCCTCAAGATCACCCACTATTTCGCCGGCATCTACGGCGCCCTGGAGGATTGGAAGAGCTATTCCAAGCGCCAGGTCATCGAGCGTATCATCCGCGAAAGCAGGCTTTCCGGGAAAGAATTCGCCTCCTTTGGCGACGGGTTCGTGGAGATCGAGGAGACGAAGGCGGTAGGCGGGGTGGCGATAGGGGTAGCCTCCAATGAAGCCACCCGCACCGGGATCGACGAGTGGAAACGGAAGCGGCTAATCGAGGCCGGGGCGGACCTGATCGTGCCCGACTTCAGGGAACACAGGCTTCTTGCTGCTTTTCTGTTTGCCGAGGAGGAGGCGATGGCTCCCGCAAGAAGGAGGAATGATGCCCTATCCTAGGTTTGACAGAACCAGGCTTAACCTAAAGCCCCTCTCCGAGAGGGTGCATGACATGACCATCGAGGATGTCCTGCCGCTGGATGTGGAAGTCCCAGAGCTTCGGGATCCCCGGCTTTCTGCGGTGGCGGAGAGGATCGCAGCCGCCCGGCGAAACGGCCGGCCGGTGGTGATGCTGATGGGGGCTCACGTCATAAAGCAAGGCCTGTCCCGTTTCGTTATCGACCTCCTCAAGCGGGGGATCGTGACCCACCTTGGGGGAAACGGCGCCTGCGCCATCCACGACTTTGAACTAGCTCTGATCGGGGCCACCACCGAGTCGGTGGCCCGGTACCTTGCGGAGGGACAGTTCGGCCTATGGCAGGAGACCGGTCGGATAAACGAAGCAGTGCGGTCCGGGGTGAAAGACGGCTTGGGATATGGGGAAGCTGTGGGCCGCATGATCGAGGAGGAGCGGTTTCCACATCGGGATGTGAGCATCCTGGCCACAGGGTATCGACTGCGGGTGCCGGTCACGATCCATATCGGCATCGGCCAGGACATCATCCATGAGCACTCAAACTGTGACGGCGCAGCCTTGGGGGAGGCATCCTACAGGGACTTTTTGACCCTGGCCCATGCCCTTCTCGACCTCGAGGGCGGCGTTTTCCTCAACTACGGCACGGCCGTGATGGGACCAGAGGTATTTCAAAAGGCGCTGGCCATGGCCAGGAACGTGGCTCATCGGGAGGGCCGGCGCATCGAGCGTTTCACCACCGCGGTGTTCGACCTCGTGGACATCGGGCCAGGATGGAAAAAAGAACCGCCCAAGACCGACCCCCGCTACTACTTCCGCCCCTACAAGACCATCCTGGTCCGCGCGGTCAAGGATGGGGGTGAAAGCTTCTATATCCGCGGGCACCACAAATTGACTCTGCCCAATTTGCATAGGATGGTAGTGGGCCTTCTGAACCAAGGATGAACGAGCGACGCCTTAGGGAGCTTTTGGAGCGTTTCCCCAAGCTCAGGTTGCTGGTGGTGGGGGATTTCTTTCTGGACAAGTACCTGATCCTGGATCGCCGGCTCTCGGAGGTATCGCTTGAGACGGGGTTGGAAGCGTACCAAGTTGTCCAGGTCCGGCCTCAACCGGGGGCGGCCGGCACGGTGGCCGCCAACCTCCGTGCCCTTGGGGCCCAGGTCGTTGCCCTGTCGGTGATTGGGGACGACAGCGAGGGATACGAGCTCAAGCGCCGACTTCACGAGCTCAACGTTGACATCGAGCATCTCATTGAGCAGCCGGACCGCCATACCCCTACTTACACGAAGCCCATCATGCAGGAGCCAGACGGCCGCAGGCACGAGCTCAACCGAATGGACATCAAGAACCGCACCCCGCTCCTCCCTGACGTGGAGGCGGAGATTGTCTCTCGCTTGAGGAAGCTAGTGCCCAAGGTGGACGGGGTGGCGATCGTCGACCAAGTCCAGGAACCAAACTGCGGGGTGGTCACGGATCGGGTAAGGAAAGAGATCGCACGCCTGGCAGAGGCGCACCCGGAGAAAACCTTCATCGCCGACTCACGGGTCAGGATCGGCCAATTCCGGGGCGTGATGATCAAGCCCAATCGTCGGGAGGCGGCCTTGGCCGTGGGGAGCGATCCCGAGCGCAAGGCGGATCAGGCCGAGGTTCGCCGGTGGGGCGAGCTCCTACAGAAAAGGAGCGAAAAACCGGTGTTCATAACCGCTGCGGAACAGGGAATATTCCTGTTCGCTCCCGACGGGTTTCACCACGTGCCCGCCGTGCCCGCAACCGGCCCCATCGATCCGGTTGGGGCAGGGGACTCGGTGATGGCGGGACTATTGGCCGCCCTTTGCGCCGGGGGGAGCCTAG
>CAYUWL010000023.1:0-15705 GCA_964448595.1 uncultured Thermotogaceae bacterium | reverse complement strand
ACCCCGGTGGGCCCAAGGAACAGGAACGTGCCCAGGGGGCGGCGGGGATCGGAGAGCCCGGCCCGGGCCCGCCTGACTGCCTCGGCCACCGCCCGCACCCCCTCTTCTTGGTCCACCACTCGGGCGTGCAGCACCTCCTCCAGGCGGGAGAGCCTGTCCCGCTCCTCCTCCAGGAGCCGCCGCACCGGGATCCCGGTCCACAGGTGCACCACCTCAGCGATCTCCTCCGGGGTGACCTCAAGTGACTCCCCATCCGGGCGGCTGGCCTTGAGCCGGGCCGCGGCCTCGTCCAGGAGGTCCACCGCCTTGTCGGGGAGGAATCGCTCGGCTATGTAGCGGGCGGAAAGCCGGGCCGCTGCCTCCAAGGCCGCGTCTTGGATCCGCACCTTATGATGTTCCTCGAGCTTGCCCTTAAGCCCCCGCAGGATCTCCACCGTCTCCTCAGGGGTCGGCTCCCGCACGTAGACTTGGGCCAGCCTCCGCTCGAGTGCCGGGTCCTGCTCCACGTGCTTGCGGTACTCGTCCAGGGTGGTGGCCCCGATGAGGCGGAGCTTTCCCCTGGCCAGGGGTTCCTTCAGGAGGTTGGCCGCATCGATCGCGCCCTCGGCACCGCCGGCCCCCACCACGGTATGGAACTCGTCGATGAACAGGATCACTCGTCCTTGGGAAGCCTCCACCTCCCGGAGCACGGCTTTGACCCGTTCTTCGAACTCACCGCGGAACTTGGAGCCCGCCACGAGCGCCCCGATGTCCAGGGCGACGATCTCCTTATCCTTCAGGGCCTGGGGTACCTGGCCCCGGACGATCCTCTGGGCCAGGCCCTCCACGATGGCGGTCTTCCCTACCCCGGGTTCCCCCACGAGGACCGGGTTGTTCTTCCGCCGGCGCAAAAGCACCTGGATCACCCGCTGCAGCTCCTCCTGGCGATCGACTACTGGGTCAAGCTCCCCCCGTCGGGCCATTTCGGTGAGGTTCACTCCATATTTCTCCAGGATCTGATAGCGTTCCTCCGAAGAGGGGGAGTCCACCCGCTGGGCACCCCGCACCCGGTGCAGGGCGGTGTACACGGCATCCGGGGTGATCCCATGGCGGGCAAGGAGTCTTACTAATTCAGGATCGGGATCCCGAGCGATGGCGATGAGGAGGTGGTCAACTCCCACGTATTCGTCCCGCAGGCGCTCCGCCTCCCGCTCGGCGGCCCGGAACACCTCGTCCAGCCGGGGGGTGATGTACACGGTCGTAAGCGCCGCCCCCTCCACCCGGGGCCGACCCCCCAGCGCCCGATCCAGGTCCCAGATGAGCCGGGGGATGTCCACCCCCATGGCCTTGAGGATCTCCTGCCCCACACCTTCCTGGGCGGCGAGCACCCGCAGGAGGTGCTCCACATCGAGCTGGTTGTGGTGAAGGCTGCGCAGGAGTTCCTGGGCCGCGTGCAAGGCCTCCTGGGCCCCTTTCGTCAACCGATCGAACCGAATCATCAAGCCCCCTCCAAAATTAGCAGTCTCATGTCTTCGCTGCTAATTATATCGGGGGAGGGCGGTGGGGCAAGGGGTTGGGCGAGGGTGCTCGGTGCGGTATATTGAGCCCTATGGCCGAGGAAATTCGGGAGAGGCTTGAGGTCCAGGAGCTCCTAAAGCGGCACCCGGCCGAGATCGCGGAGATCCTGTCCGCACTGCGCGAGGACGAGGCGGTGGAGCTCCTCAGGCGCCTTTACCTCAGGCGGGCGGCCGCCGCCCCCCTGGGGGAGATGGCCCCGGAGGAGGCCGCCCGGCTTTTGGCCGAGCTCAACCGCGATGAGGCGGTGCAGATCCTGTCCCGCATGGACCCGGACGACGCCGTGGACCTCCTCGCGGAGCTCCCCAAGGAAACCGTCCAGGACATCTTGAGGCGCCTTGAGGAGCGCGAAGCCAAGGAGCTATCCGAGCTCCTCTCCTATCCCCCGGATACCGCCGGGGGGCTCATGTCCCCGGAGGTGGTGGCCCTGCCGCAAGACATGTCCTGTCAGGAAGCGATTGAGACCTTGCGGCGGGTGGCCGAGGAGATGGAGACCGTATATTACGCCTATGTGGTGGACGAGGACCGCCGCCTCATTGGGGTCCTCTCCCTGCGGGACCTGGTGTTCGCCCGGCCGGAGGCCCCCATCCGCCAGGTCATGCGCACCGACATCGTGGCCCTTCCGGAGGACATGGACGTGGAGGAGGTGGCGCGCACGTTCGACAAGTACAACTTCCTCGCCCTGCCGGTGATCGACAAGGAAGGCAGGCTCCTCGGGATCGTCACGGTGGACGATGTCATCGATGTCATCCGAGCCGAGGACACTGAGGACATGTACAAGCTCGCCGGTGCGCCGCTGGAGGAGCGGGTGGATACCCCCTGGTGGCGGTCGCTCCGCCTCAGGCTCCCTTGGCTCTACTTCAACCTCCTCACCGCGTTTTTGGCCGCCTCGGTGGTGGGGGCGTTTGAATCGGTGATCGCCAAGGTGGCGGCCTTGGCCATCTTCATGCCCGTGGTTGCAGGTCAAGGGGGGAACGCGGGGATACAGACGGTCACCATTGTCACCCGGGGGATCGCCCTGGGTGAGGTGCCCAAGGGCAAGGGGTGGCGCATTTTGGGCAAGGAGCTTTTGCTCGGTTTCTTCCACGGCCTGCTCATTGGGGCCACGGTGGGGGCGATCGCCTACGTCTGGAAGGGAAGCTTCTACCTCGGCCTCGTGGCCTTTCTGGCCATGCTGTTCAACCTGGTGGCGGCCGGGGCGGCCGGGGCGGTGATCCCCCTCACCCTGAGGGCCCTGCGCCTTGACCCGGCCTTGGCATCCTCCATCTTCCTCACCACGGTCACGGACACGCTGGGGTTCTTCTTCCTGTTGGGCCTGGGGATGCTGCTTGCGGACCGACTGTGACCAGCCCAGTTTTTTATCCCTTGAGCCTTCTTCTTTTGCTTTTGTGCGCGGGCGCAAGCCCGGTTTCGCCTTGGCTTCGGGTCCTGGGCGGGGGGATGCTCCTTATCTTGTGGGGGTATGGCCTGTGGCGGGCCCAGGATGGCCGAGGCCGGACGCCTGTAGGGTACCTTCCGGGCCATGCCCTGCTGTTCTTGGGGCTCGGGCTCGTGGGCGCGAAAGCGGCCCTATGGGGGTGGCTTGCCATCCCCCTTTTGACCGTGGCCTTGGACCTTGCCCTTCGGGCCGGCCGGCGCTTTCTGAGCGCTTCCGTTTACGTTATACTTTGGCTCGATCTTTTCACTTCGGTGCACCAGCTTGTGGCACTCGGACGGGGGCTGGCAGGACCAGCGCTTTGGGCCTGGAGCACCGGAGTAGGGGTGTTCGCAGTTTTGTTTGTAGGGCTCGGGGTCCTGCGGACCATCCGCACCCCCACCCTAGGGAAAAATGAAACGAAGGAACGAGCTGGCTAACATCTGGAAAGTGAAAAGAGAGGTGATGTCATGATAGCTTTGGCCCAGGTCGGAGGAGACGCCCAAGCCGGCCAATCTTTGGTCTCACTGGTCATCCTGCTTGTCGTCTTCGCCGCCATCTTCTACTTCCTTCTCATTCGGCCCCAGCGGCGGAGGCAGAAGGAGCACCAACAGCTTCTCTCCTCCCTCAAGCGTGGTGACCGGGTGATCACCGCCGGTGGAATCCACGGCACCATCGAGAAGATGGACGAGGGCACGGTGATCCTGTCCCTGGAGGAAGGGGCGAAGATCCGCGTCTCCAAGTCCAGCATCGTGGAGAAGGTGAGGAAGTAAGGAGGGGGGATGAAGAGAAGCGACTGGATCCGCTTTGGCTCGGTCCTCGCCGTGCTATTCGCCGCAATCGGTCTTCTGTATCCATTCTGGCCCATTCAAGACGTGGTCAAGCTGGGGCTCGACCTCCAGGGTGGGGTGCGACTGGTGCTGGAGGCCAAGAACTTGGAGGAGATGCCCGAATCCCAGCGCAGGGACGTAGTGGACCGCATCGTTACGATCTTCCAACAGCGTGTAGACCAATACGGCCTTGCCAACGTGGAGATCCGCCCTTTGGGGCAAACGCGCATCGAGGTGAAGATCCCCGGGGCCCAGGATCCTGAGGAAGCCAGGCAGCTGATCGGCCGTACCGCCCTGCTCGAGTTCAGGAAGGTAATAGATGCAGCGGCTAATCCCGACGACCTCGTCAAGACCGATCCCACCCAGGACATCTTGCCGGATAACGATGGGACCCATTACTACTTGGTTGAGGGCGAGCCCATGGTGACCGGGGACGTGCTGGATGACGCGGAGGTGCGCACCTCGACCGATCCCAGAAGCCCCGGACTTTATATCGCCCTCAAGTTCAACCGGGCCGGGGCGGAGCGATTTGCAGATGCCCTGAGGCGGCTTCAGGTGAACGACCGGCTGGCCATCGTCTTGGACAACGTGGTGTACTCCGCTCCCGCCATCTCCGAGTCCGCCAAGCAGGCGGCCCAGCGGGGCTGGCGTGAAGTCCAAAGCTCGCTCACCATCACCGGCAAGTTTACGTTTGACCAGGCCAAGCTCTTGGCGGTGGTACTTCGCTCGGGTGCGCTTCCCACCGAGGTGGGGGTATTGGAGGAGCAGACCGTGGGCCCCACTTTGGGATCCGATTCCATCCGCCGGGGCACCATGGCCATCCTGATCAGCTTCATCCTGGTGCTCCTTTACATGCCCGTCTATTACCGGTGGTTGGGTTTGGTGGCAGACTCCGCTCTACTTTTGAACATGCTCATCGTGTTCGCCGCCTTGCGCGGCTTTGGCGCCACCCTTACCATGCCGGGCATCGCCGGCCTCATCCTGACCATCGGTATGACAGTGGATGCCAACGTGATCATCTTCGAGCGCATCAAGGAGGAAAGGCGGACCGGAAAGACCCCACGGGCATCCATCAACGCCGGCTTTGCCAAGTCTCTCTCGGCACTCCTTGATGCCAACCTCACCACCATCATCACCGCGCTCATCTTGTTTTCGCTCGGGTCGGGGCCGGTGGAGGGGTTCGCCATTACGCTAGCGCTAGGGGTGGCGGGGTCGCTGTTCTGTGCCCTGGTGGCCTCGCGGCTTCTCCTTGAGACCACAGGGATCGGTGAACACATCCCGGTCAAGGTGCAAGCGCAAGGATGAATAGCTGAAGCGCCCATGCAGGGGTGAGGGCGCCTGTTTTGATCGCAAGGTCGAGCTCCTGGAGCCTCTCCAGGAGCTCGATCAATTCCAGTGGGGAGAAACGGCGTGCCTGCGCCAGGCGCTTGCGGATCAGCCAATCCGGGCCAGGAGGTCGCCTTCCCTCCTCCCAAGCCGCCCGGACGGAGAGGAGCGCCCGCACATGAGAGATGACCAAGAAGAACAGCCTGAACGGGTCCCAGCCCGAGGAGAGGAGCTGCCGGAGCTTAGCCAAGCACGCCGGGACGCAGCGCTCCGAAAGCGCGTCCAAAAAACCATAAGGGGTGGGCTCAGCGAAGAAGAGGAGTTTTGGGACCTCGCTTGCGGGAGGGGGTTCGTCCTTCCACAGGGAGAGCTTTTCCACCTCGCGGGCCAGGCGCAAGGTATCCCCGCCAGCCGCTTCAACCAGAAGCTCCACCAGATAGGGACGAGGAGGAATCCCGGCCTCCTCGAGGAGCTCCCCTGCCAGCCTCTTCAGGGCCCGCCCCGTGGGGGTGGGGAAGTGGGCCGCTTCCTCGGCCAGTCGGGCCAGGGGACCCTTGATCTCCTGCCCCAAGATGAACAAGGCCGTTCCCGGGGGTGGCCCCTCACGCAGGGCCTCCGCGAGGCGCGCCTGGCCGGCGATGGGGTCTGCCCGGCGTATCACCAGGGCCTTCTCCGTCCCGAACAGCCCCCGCGTGCCAAGCTCGGCCAAGAGCTGGCCCAGCTGGAGCTGGTCGCCGAACAGGGTCACCCGCTCCACCTCCCCCAGTTCGGACAGCCTACGGGCCAAGGTCCGCTCCACGAAAAGGGGGTCTCCGGAGTACACACCGAACCTTACGCTCACATCCCCCAGGCTAACCCGCACTTTGAGGGGGAGCAACCCTTGACGGCAATAGCCCTGAAAGCTAACATCGCGCTGAGCCGAGGTGGCGGAATTGGCAGACGCGCTGTCTTGAGGGGGCAGTGGGCTTTTGTGCCCGTGTGGGTTCAAATCCCACCCTCGGCACCAGTAAGCCCCACGGAAACTTTGGGTTTCGTGGGGACCCTAAGATTCATGGGGGTCCCCAAAAAGTCCTGCGACTTTTTGGGGTGTAATTTTTATGGCCATTCGCATCGTAGTCGACGTGATGGGGGTCGACCACCCCCCGGAGGAGCTTGTGACCGGGGCGCTCGCCGCCGCTGAGAGGCTTCCCATCCACCTCATCCTGGCCGGTCGCCGGCGCCTGATCGAGCCCCACCTCCCCGAGGATGCACACGCTGAGGTGCTTGACTGCGAGGAGTTCGTCCCCCAGGACGCCCCACCGGTCCGAGCCATCCGGATGAAGGGCACCTCCATCCTGCGTGGGCTGGAGCTTGTGGCTCAAGGGAAGGCAGAGGCATTCCTGTCCCCGGGCAACACAGGGGCTGTGGTGGCCGCCGCCCTGCTCGTGCTCGGACGCATCCCGGGGATCAAACGCCCCGGCATCTGTGCCTCGATCCCCACCTTAAAGGGGAAGGAGCTCCTCCTCATAGACGCCGGGGCCACCGCAGATCCCAAGCCCGAGCACCTCCTCCAGTTCGCCGACATGGGGCGTCTTTACGCCCAAGAGGTCCTGGGGATCCCGGAGCCCAGGATCGGCCTCCTCTCCATCGGGGAGGAAACGATCAAGGGGGACAAGCTGGTCCGGACCACGCATCGTCTCCTCTCCGAGCGTCCGGATTTCGTCGGCAACGTTGAGCCACACGCCCTTCTCACCCAGCGTCCGGTGGACATCGTGGTCAGCGGGGGGTTCGCCGGCAACCTCACCATCAAAGCCCTGGAGGGAGGGGCAGAGGCCACCTGGAGTGCTCTCAGGGACGAACTTCAAAGCTCGATCAGAAGCCGCGCCGGAGCTACCCTCCTTCGGCCGACGCTCCGGAACCTTTTCCGCAAGATGCGTTACGACCGCTACAATGGGGCTCCCTTACTTGGGGTGCAGGGGCTGGTGATGGTGGCCCACGGGCGATCTTCTTCCTCTGCGATGGAGGCGGCGGTGGAAAGGACGTTTTGGGCGGCGAAGGCTGAGCTGGTCGGACGGGTTACGTCCAAGCTTTCCCACGGTGCTTAAGGTCAAGATCGCGGGCACGGGTGCCTTCCTTCCGGAGAGGTGCCTTACCAACGACGACCTGGCTCAGCTCGTCGAAACCAGTGATGAGTGGATCCGGACCCGTACCGGGATCAGAAAGCGGCACCTGCTTCCGGAAGGACAGCCCCCGGCAGAGATGGGGATAGCGGCGGCACGGGCCGCACTCGCCGCAGCCGGGATCGACCACCCGCAGGTGGACCTGTTGATTGCGGCCACCAACGTGCCGGAGCAGCCCATCCCCGGTACCGCTCCGCATATCGCCTTGGGGCTTGAGCTTTCTGGGGAGCCGGCTTTCCTCGACATCAAGGCCGGTTGCGCTGGCTTCGTGTATGGGCTAGCCCTGGCGAGCGGGTGCATGGCAACGGGCCTGTTCCGGAGCGCCCTTGTGGTAGGGGTAGAGGCCCTGTCCAGGTTCGTGGACTGGCAGGATCGCCGCACCTGTGTGCTGTTTGGGGATGGGGCAGGGGCCGCCTTCGTTGTCCCTTCTGACGGGGAGGCCGGGGTCCTGGGGGTATCCCTGCACGGGGATGCCACAAAACTCCATCTTCTCCGGATCGAGGCGGGTGGAGTGAGACTGCCAGCCTCCGAGGCCACGGTACGAGAAGGGCTCCATTTCCTCAAGATGGAGGGCGAAGGGGTGTTCCGGGCCGCCGTGCCCATGATGGAGCGGGCCACCCGGGAGGCCCTGGCGCAAGCCGATCTCCACCCCAAGGACATCGACTGGCTCATCCCCCACCAGGCCAACCTGAGGATCATCCGGCCCCTGGCCGCCCGATTGGGCGTCCCGGAGGAGCGGGTGGTGGTAAACATCGACCGGGTGGCCAACACCTCCACCGCCTCCATCCCCATCGCCCTGGACGAACTCGTGCGGGCAGGGAAGCTCAAGGAGGGGCAAATCGTGGCCCTTACAGCCTTCGGGGCGGGCGCGGCCTATGGGACGGTGATACTTAGGTGGTAGCCTACTTGTTCCCTGGCCAGGGATCCCAGTGCCCCAGGATGGGGGAAAAACTGCTGTCTGCTCCCTGGGCTAAGGGGATAATCGCCACTGCCGAGCGGGAGGCCAACCTCCCCTTGAGGGAGATCATCTTGGAAAAGCCGGAACAGCTTTCCAGGACAGCCGTGGTTCAGCCTGCAATCCTCCTGGTTGAGTGGCTCGCTTGCGAGCTGCTTTCCCGCATGGGCAAGGAGCCTGCCTGTGTGGCTGGCCATTCCCTTGGGGAGTTCGCTGCCCTGGCCGCGGCGGGGGTCATCCCTTGGCCGGTCGCCTTCAGGCTCGTCGTCCTGCGCGGAAAGCTCATGGAACGGGCTGCGGTGACCACCCCTGGCGGGATGCTGGCCGTCCTCGGCATCAGCGAGCCGGAGGCGCAGGAGCTCGCAAGCCAGGCGGGCTGCTATGTAGCCAACCTCAACGCGCCGGGGCAAGTAGTGATCTCCGGCGAAGGACATGCCCTGAAGAAGGCGGCGGAGCTTGCCAAGCGACTGGGCGGAAAGGCCGTGCCCCTCAAGGTGGCAGGGCCGTTTCACTCCCCGTACATGGCCGAGGCCGAAGGGGAACTGGCCCAGGCCATCGCAAGGGTGGAGTTCAGCCGGCCCCGCCTCACCTTCGTGTCAAGCGTTTCGGGAACAAAGGAGGCTGAACCCGAGGAGATCAAAGCGCTCCTTGCCCGGCAGATGACGTCCCCGGTACTGTGGACGAAGGCCTTGAACACCCTGGAGGGCCTGGGGGTGAAGGAGGCTTGGGAAGTGGGACCCGGCGAGGTCCTCGCCCGACTTGGCAGGAGAGCGGGCTTGGGGATACGCTTCCTCACCCTGGAGGAGGTGATGGAGGACGTTTGAGGGCAAGGTGGCGGTCATTACCGGGGGGACCTCGGGGATCGGCCTGGCCACTGCGAGGCTGCTTGTGGGAAGCGGCGGGAGGGTAGTGATCCTTGGCCGCAACGAATCCCGGGGAAGGATGGCGGAAAGCTCACTTGGGAAGAACGCCAAGTTCATCCAGTGCGATGTGGGAGACAAGGAAGCCGTGAGCGCGGCCTTCCGAGCTGCCATGGATTGGGGAGGAGGGCTCGACTGTCTGGTCCACGCAGCCGGACATACCAAAGACAGGCTCCTTTTGCGCATGCGCCCGGAAGAATGGGACGAAGTGCTCCGCGTTCACCTCACCGGTGGGTATCTCTGTGCCCGGGAGGCCCTGCGGACGATGGCCAAGGCCCGGAAGGGCGCCATGGTGTTCGTCACCTCAGTGGTGGGGTTGACCGGCAACGTGGGACAGGCTAATTACTCTGCCGCCAAGGCCGGCCTTGTGGCCTTGACCCGGACGCTAGCACAGGAGGCCGGGCCATGGGGAATCCGGGTCAACGCGGTGGCCCCCGGGTTCATCGATACCCCCATGACGGCTTCCCTTCCCCCCAAGGTCCGGGAAGGGTACCTGGCACGGATCCCCCTGGGGCGGGTGGGCAAACCCGAGGAGGTGGCAGAACTGATCGCGTTCTTGCTTTCCCCCAGGGCCTCTTATATAACTGGGCACGTCTTCTACGTGGATGGAGGACTTGTGCCGTGCGAGTAGAAAAGGAAAAGCCCTGTCAGGAGGTGTAGGAGTAATGAGTGAGATTGCCGATCGGGTACGCGAAATTATCGCAGAGCAGCTCATGGCCGACCTGGAAGAGGTAACGGACGAAGCCTCGTTTGTGGACGACCTCGGGGCTGACTCACTGGACACCGTGGAGCTGATCATGGAGTTCGAGGACGAGTTCGGCATCGAGATCCCCGACGAGGACGCGGAGAAGATCCAAACGGTTGGTGAGGCCATCGCCTACATCGAGCGACTGGTGCAGGAAAAGGAGGCGGAAAAGGGTGCCGGGTGAGAGGCGCGGAGGCGTGGGTCAGGAATCGGATAATCCCTACTACGAGGGGAGAAAGCACCCTGAGCCCACCGTCTGCGAGAGGTGTGGCCTAGTGTACCGGGGGGGTCACTGGCAGCGGGCGGACGAGCTGCCACCTAAAGCCGCCCGGACCATTTGCCCGGCCTGTCGGCGGGAGATAGACCGTTATCCGGGGGGGTACCTTCTGCTTCAGGGTGGATATTGGCAGGGGCGTTGGAACGAGATCCTGAACCTCGTGCGCAATCAAGAGAAGGAGGCCGGTCGCACAAGGCCCTTGCACCGCATCCTATGGATCGAGCCCAAGGGCGGGGAGGTGGAGATCGCGACCACTACCCCGAACCTGGCTCGCAGACTGGGAAAGGCCATTCAGTCAGCCCACAAGGGGGAACTCACCATTCATCAGGCCGAAGGGGAACCCCTGGTGCGGCTGGTGTGGAGGCGAGACTGAGTGGTGTGAGGACGGTTTACGTAGAGGAGCTTGCCCGCCACGTAGGCGAGGAGGTTTTGATCCAGGGGTGGCTGTTCAACAAGCGCTCCTCGGGAAAGGTGCGTTTTGTGATCGTACGGGACGGGACCGGCCTTGTTCAGGGCGTGGTCACCCCTGACGCGGATCCGGATACCTTTGAGCTTGCAGAGCGCCTGCCGCAGGAAAGCTCCCTTAAGATGTGGGGGACCGTACGGGCAGACCCCCGCGCCCCCGGGGGATATGAGCTTTCCGTAAGCAGGATAGAGCCCGTCCACATCCCCAAGGATCCCTTCCCCATCGGCCTCAAGGAGCACGGGGTGGGGTTCCTCATGGACCGGCGGCACCTGTGGATCAGGATGAGAAGGCAGGTGCCCCTTCTCAGGATCCGGGACTCGGTTCTGTGGGCCATCCGTGATTTCTTCCGAAAGAGGGGCTTTGTGGCCACCGAGGCCCCGATCTTGGTGGGCACGGCGGTAGAGGGGACCACCACCCTGTTCCCCCTGGACTACTTCGACCGCACGGCTTACCTTTCCCAATCCGGACAGCTCTACCTTGAGGCCACCTGCATGGCCTTGGGCAAGGTGTACTGGATCGGGCCCGTGTTCCGGGCCGAAAAATCGAAGACCCGCCGACATCTCACGGAGTTCTGGATGGCCGAGGCCGAGGTCGCGTTCTTGGAGCACGACGGGAACCTCAAGCTCCAGGAAGACCTGGTGCGTCACATCGTGGAGTTCGTAGTGGAGGACCGGAGGCGGGAGCTTGAGGCCCTGGAGCGCGATCCGGAGACCCTGCTCAAGGAAGTCCGGGAGCCGTTCGCCCGGATAACCTACAAAGAGGCGGTAGAGATCGTCCGGGGCCACGGGGTGGAGATGGAACACGGGGACGACTTCGGCGCCCCGGCGGAGGATGCCCTGTCGGCCCACTTCGGCCGCCCTGTGTTCGTGGAGCGGTTCCCGAAGGAGATAAAGCCCTTTTACATGAAGCGCGCCCCGGACGACCCTTCCGTGGCCCTTTGCGCCGACCTCATCGCCCCCGAGGGGTATGGGGAGATCATCGGCGGCTCACAAAGGGTGGACACTGAAGAGGAGCTGCTGGAGCAACTTGCGGAGTACAATCTCCCCAGGGAGCCCTATGAGTGGTACATCGACCTCAGGCGGTACGGCTCGGTGCCCCACTCGGGCTTTGGCCTGGGGGTGGAGCGCACGGTGGCCTGGATCGCCGGCACCCGGCACATCCGGGAGACCATCCCCTTCCCCCGGATGATCGACCGCCTTTACCCTTAAGGAGGCAAGATGAAGATCTTTCTTGATACCGCAAGTTTGGAGGAGATCCGGGAATTCGCGGACTTGATCGACGGGGTGACTACAAACCCCAGCCTTGTGGCGCGGGAGGGACGGCCGTTCCGGGAGCTGGTGGCCGAGATCTGCCGCTTGGTCCCGGGGCCGGTGTCGGCCGAGGTGACCGCGCTCGATACCGAGGGCATGGTGGCCCAGGCCAGGGACCTGGCCAAGATCGCGGATAACGTGGTCATCAAGATCCCCATGGGCCGGGCCGGGGTACGGGCGGTGAAGAAGCTTTCCGCCGAGGGGATCGCCACCAACATGACCCTGGTATTCTCCTCCGTTCAGGCCCTGTGGGCGGCCAAGGCGGGCGCTACCTACGTGTCCCCGTTCGTTGGTCGGATCGACGACCGGGCAGGCGATGGGATGGGGCTCGTGCAAGACATTCTTCAAATCTACGACAACTACGACTTTTCGACCCAGGTGATCGTGGCCAGCGTCAGACACGTGCGCCACGTGGTGGAGGCGGCGCTTCTGGGTGCCCACATCGCCACCGTGCCCTATAAGGTGCTAACCCAACTGTTCGACCATCCCCTCACCGATTTGGGGATCGAACGCTTCCTCGCCGATTGGAAGAACGTCCCGAAGGGATGAGCTTTATTCTATGGCTTCCCCCTCGCCACAGTTGATGGTCCACCTAGCTGAGGAGGTCGGAGAACGGCTCGAGGGGCTGGACCCAAGCACCCCCTGGAGCTACCCGGGACGACGGGGCGGGGGCACCGGGTCGTAGCCCCCAGGGTGCCAGGGGCCGCACTTCAGGATCCGCTTTAGGGAAAGCCATCCCCCCCTGACGACCCCGTGGGTCAGGATCGCCTGGGCCGCGTACTCCGAGCAGCTTGGGTAAAACCGGCACCTGCGCGGAAGCAGCGGGGAAATCCCCCGCTGATAGACCCGAATCGCCATCACAAACACCCTGCGCACGCCCACAGTCTACCCCTTGACACCAACCCCCGCCACCCGTAAAATAGATTTAGCAGTCTCAGGTCAAGACTGCTAATCCTCTGGAGAGGAGGTGGTGGTTATGGCGATCCTTCCTGCTATCTGGCGGGATCCATTTCGGCTCACGGCCCGGATGGGTCGGCTCATGGACGAGCTTTTCGGGGACTTTTCCACCCTTGATTTTGACCTCGGCTCCTCGTTTGCTCGGACCGACGTTTACGTAAAGGACAAGACCTTGGTCATCGAAACAGAACTCCCTGGCGCCCGCAAGGAGGACGTCCAGGTGCGGGTGGAGGACGACCGCCTTGTGATCTCCGGTGAGGTCAAGCGGTCCGAGGAGGTCCGGGAGGAGGGTTACATCCGCATGGGCCGCCAGTACGGCGCCTTCCGCCGGACCTTCCCCCTGCCCGAGGACGTGGAGGACAAAAAGAAAATCAGGGCCAAGTTCGAAAACGGCGTCCTCAGGGTGGAGATCCCGCTCAAGCGGGTCCCTGAGTCCGAGGGCGCCTTCGAGGTGAAGGTCGAATAGCACCCTTCTTGACGGCGGGGCCGCACCCGGCCCCGCCTTTTTTTGAGCCCCGAAGGCCTTTTGCGGCCGCCGGGACACAAGAAAGCCCGATTTCCCCTCCGTGTCTCGGCGGCTTTGTGGTTTACTTTCATCCCGAAGGGCCTAACCTTCCTTATTCACATCATAGTGGTGTCTCGCCGGATAGAAGTTGTTAAGTTAACATACCCTATCATGCATTATGATGCGTGGTGATGACTGCATTATCATGCACTTGACGTTTTGTAATACGTATCACCTTGGGATGAAGTTTTGTAATTTGCGTAACATTCACATTCCGTTTTTTAATTTGACTTCGGGAAAGCTACAGGGTAAGATGGCCTTGCGAGCTCCGGCAGAGGGCGAGGTGTAAGGGTGGCTAGGGCCTTGGAATCTATCAAATCTCACCGCCCGAAGTGGGCACCGGCGGTGCCCCCGGCCCTGGCCTTAGCCTTGT
The DNA here is from genome assembly GCA_964448595.1 of uncultured Thermotogaceae bacterium. GTDB lineage: Bacteria > Bipolaricaulota > Bipolaricaulia > Bipolaricaulales > Bipolaricaulaceae > 64-32. Next base: position 1,854 of record CAYUWL010000023.1, on the reverse strand, counting down.
GCCGAACGCGATCGGGCATCGCGGACTGGAGCAAGGGGGCGGAGGAGCTCCTGGGGTGGAAGAGGGAAGAAGTCATCCATCAACCATTTCAAGAGCTTCTTTTCCCGCCGGAGGCAAGGCCGAGGCTGCAGGCGATGCTGAACAGGCTTCCTCGCTCTAGAAGGGAAATTCTTTCCCTTCCTGCCCGAACGAAAGCCGGGGGGACCATCCAATGCGACTGGCAGTTTACGCTGCTTGAGGCCTCCGCTGAGGAGCTTTACTTCTCCGCCCTTGGCTGGCCGCGCGAAAGCGGCATAGGTTCCTTGGAGCTCTTTCACTCCCTCCTTGAAGCCGTCCCAGAGGCCGCCTTGCTCGTGGATAGCGACTCCAGGATCCTGGACGCAAACACCCCTGCCATTTCCACCTATGGAAACTGTATCGGCCGATTCTGCCACACGTTCTTCCTCTCCCAGGAGGATTGGAGGAGCGCTCGGTTTTGCGCCCAGCGTGGCCTGACGAAAGAAGACCGGTTCACGCTCAAGACCACGCTCAGGGGCTCGGCCGGAAAGGCGATCCCGGTGGAGGTGACCGGCTCCAGGTTCCCCCTCTACGGCTACGTCCTCTTGATCATCCGAGACCTTTCGGAGCAAGAAGAGCGAGAGCGGGAGAAACGCCACCTGGAGTCCCGTCTCAGGGCCATGGGCTTTCGGCTCATGGAGCTTCAGCACGATGAGCGGGCCCGCATCGCCACAGAGCTTCACGATGAACTGGCTCAGAAGCTAACCCTGCTGCGCTGGAAGGTGGCCGGGCTTCAAGGTCGATCGGTCTCCTCTGAGGAGCTTGCGGCCTGTTGCCAAGACGTGACCCGGATGATCGACGGGCTCCTTGCCGAGGTGGGCGAGCTCGTCACCAGGCTGAGGACCCCTCCCCTGGCCGAGCTCCCCTTTGCGGAAGCCCTGGAGCGGCGGTTGCGTTTCTTCCAAGACGCCTTCGGCCTCCCGTGCCTTTTGGCAACCGACGGAGATATGCCGGACCTCCAGGGCGCGCGCAGGAGCGCGGCTTTCTACATCGTTCAGGAGGCGTTTTTGAACGCGGTGCGGCACGCCCAAGCCAGTGAAGTCCGCCTGTCCGTGAAATCAGGCGAGCGCGGTGTTCTCATCGCCATCTCAGATGACGGGGTGGGGATGACGGAAGGGGAGCTTGAGCGGGCCATGAGATCGCCTGGCATCCAAGGGATGTTGAGCCGCGCGGCGGCGGTGGGAGGGCGCCTTGCGATCGAAAGCAGGAAAGGGGAGGGAACGCAGGTGACCCTTATCCTGCCATTGGAACCGGGGGAGGGGCGATGATCCGGGTGGTGCTCGCGGACGATCACACCGTGGTGCGGGCCGGGCTGCGCGAGATCCTCGAGGCGGCAGGTGATATAGAAGTGATCGGGGAAGCCGCCACAGGCGAGGAGGCGGTGGCGCTCGCCAAGGGGCTTAAGCCGGATGTGGTGGTGATGGACCTCGGAATGCCCGGGATCGGCGGGATCGAGGCCACAAAGCACATCACGCGTGGGTCCCCCCGGCCGGCGGTGCTCGTCCTCACCGTTTACCGCGAGGACCGGTATGGATTGCGGCTGCTTAGGGCCGGGGCGCGCGGGTACCTGGAAAAACGGGTCGCCCCCCAGGAGCTGGTAGGGGCCGTCCGCAAACTGGCCCGGGGCGAATACTACGTGTCCAAAGAACTCGAGCAGGAGATCTTAAGAAGCGAGTTTGAGAAAAAGGCCGCCTCGCCTGCGGCCCGACTGACCGACCGGGAGCTTGAGGTTTTGTGTCTTATGGCCACAGGGAAAACCGCGCGCGAGGTGGCCCAAAGCCTTGGGCTTTCCCGGAA
>CAYUWL010000022.1:0-16091 GCA_964448595.1 uncultured Thermotogaceae bacterium | reverse complement strand
GACGAGGCCCTGGAGCTTTTGCCCCCGGTGTACTGGCGGTTCTACCTCCTTTACCACCGTCCGGAGACGAAGGACACGAGCTTTTCCTGGGAGGAGTTTGACAAGGCGGTGAACGCCATCCTGGTGGACAACATCGCCAACTTCATCCACCGGGTGCTGTCGTTTGTGTGGTCCCGCCACGGGGGCCGGGTGCCCGAGGCGAAAACCGATCCAGAGATCGCCTCCGCCATTGAGGAGACCTACGAGTACGTGGTGCACACGGTGGAGAAGGGGGCGCTCGCCCCGGCCCTGCGCAGGATCTGCCAGCTTGCCCGCGTTGGGAACGAGTACTTCCAGCGCAAGGCTCCCTGGAGGACACACGATGCGCCCGCGGTGGCCTCGGCCGCGCACCTGGTCAAGGCGCTCGCCATCTTCCTTGAGCCCTACATCCCGATGTTCTCCCGTAGGGTGTACGAGGTGCTGGGGATAAGTGAAAGGAAGCTTTCGGACGTAAGGGAGGGCCTAGCCGGCCACTCCCTGAAAGAAAAACCTGAACCGCTCCTTGAGCATGTGGATGTAGAGGACTTAAAGAGGAGGTATGAGGCGATGAAGGAAGAGGGCCTGATCGGGATAGACGAGTTTCAGCGGCTCGACCTCAGGGTGGGGAGGATCGTTCAGGCCGAGGAGATCCCCGGGGCGGACAAGCTCCTGAAGCTCCTCGTTGACCTCGGGGACCGGCAGGTTCAGGTGGTGGCAGGGATCCGGCAGCACTATGAGCCCCAAGAACTGGTGGGCCGGCTCGTCGCCATGGTGGCCAACCTGAAGCCGGCCACCATCCGGGGGGTGCGCTCCGAGGGCATGATCCTTGCGGCCACGGATGGGACACTTGCTCTGCTTTCCCCGGACAAAGAGGTGGAACCCGGCACTAAAATCCGATAGGATTGTGCCCGCTCACCCAGCAAGCTAGAATAGATAAGGAGGCTTGGGATGTACGCCGTCATCGAGATCGGTGGCAAGCAGTATCGGGTTGAGCCGGGGGAGAGCATCGTTCACGAGCGGATCCCCGGCCACGGTCCCGGGGACGAGGTCGTCTTCGACCGGGTTCTCCTCATCAGAAACGGAGAGGGGGTGGCCATCGGTCATCCTTATGTGGCCGAGGCCAAGGTGATCGGCGAGGTGGTGGAGACGGGGCGCGGGCCCAAGGTGATAGTGCAGCGCTTCAAACCCAAGAAGGGCTATCGCCGCAAGAAGGGGTACCGCCAGCCTTACATGAAGACCCGGATAGTTACGATCGAAAAGGGATAAAGATATGGTGGAAGTGCTTATCGAGCGGGACGAGGAGGGGAGGGTGCAGTCGGTGAGCCTGCGGGGGGATGAGTCCCCGGAAGGGCTGGCCGCCGCAGTCCTCGTGGAGGCACCGGTGTTGGGCATGCGCCATTACCTCCACCTCGCCCCGGAGGCGTACCGGGAGGGGGAGACGTTCCGCTTTCGGGTCGACCGATCGGACATCTTCCTGGATCGAGAGCTCGATGCCATCTTGGAGACGATGGTGTTCGGCCTGCGGTCGCTTGAGCGCGACCGGCCCGACCGGGTTGCCGTACGCGAAATCGGTTTGGACGTGAAGGTTTAGGGAGGGAGAGAGGATGGCCCACAAAAGCAGCCAAGGGTCAACGCAGAACGTTCACGACTCCCCAGGGCAGCGTCTGGGGATAAAGCGTTTCGGCGGGGAGCTCGTGTGGCCGGGGTGCATCATCGTGCGTCAGCGTGGCACCCGGTTCCATCCCGGCCGTAACGTGGGCTTGGGGCGCGATTTCACGATCTTCGCGAAAGTCCGGGGGATCGTGGAGTTCGCCGGCCGAAAGCGCAAGTACGTGAACGTTATTCCGCTTAAAGAGCAAGGATAACCCCTCCAGATGTGGCTGGACGAGGCGAAGATCCACGTCGCCTCCGGCCGGGGAGGGGATGGGCTCATCAGCTTTCACCGCACCCGCTACAATCCCCGAGGCTCCCCGGATGGAGGGGACGGGGGGGATGGCGGTGATGTCATCCTGCGGGCCACCCGGTCGATGAATACGCTCTTACATTTCCAGCACCACATCCACTTCCGTGCCGAAGATGGAGGGCCAGGCGGGCCGGGCGGCCGCACCGGTGCCCGGGGAGAGGATTGTGTGGTCTTGGTCCCCGTGGGCACAGTGGTGCGGGACCTCTACACCGGGGAAGTACTGGCCGACCTCTCCGAGGATGGCCAGGAAGTGGTCATCGCTCGAGGTGGACGTGGCGGGCGGGGGAACAAGGCATTTACCACCTCCACCCGCCAGGCGCCCCGCATCCGCGAGCTCGGGGAGCCGGGGGAGCAGCGGTGGTTGAAGCTCGAGCTCAGGGTTCTAGCGGACGTGGGGATCGTGGGCTTTCCCAATGTGGGAAAGTCGTCCCTCATCTCCCGCGTCTCCCACAAGAAGGCCAAAGTGGCCGCCTACCCATTCACCACACTGGTCCCGAACCTGGGCGTGGTGCGGGTGGACGAGCACAGGTCGTTCGTGATCGCCGATCTTCCCGGCCTAGTAGTGGGAGCCCATGAGGGCAAGGGGCTGGGCGACAGGTTCCTGAAACATGCTATGCGGGCCCGCCTCCTCCTCCACATGGTGGATCTGGCCCGGGTGGAGGGGCGGGATCCCTTGGAGGATTACTTCGCCCTTAGGCGGGAGATCGAGGCCTGGGGCGAGCTTGCGGAAAAGCCAGAGGTGGTAGTGGGGAACAAGATCGACCTCCTCTCCCCTGGGCAGGTGGCCAAGGAAGTGCAGCGGTTTCGGGAGCAAGGGATCGATCTTCACCCCATCTCGGCCGTCAGGGGCGACGGGGTGCGAGAGCTGATAGGCCTTTTGGCGCGAAAACTACAGGAGATGCCCAAAGGGGAGGAGGAGGAAAGCCGCCCCAAGCGACGGGTGTGGGAGCTCACCCCATCCGGCTCGACGTTCGAGGTGACCAAAGAGGGCGACACGTTTGTGGTAAAGGGCAGCGAGGTGGAGCGGCTTGTATCGCGACTTGACCTGTCCACCCGGGATGCCCAGGAGTACTTGATCGAGCGGCTTGAGCAGCTTGGGGTCATGGCCGCCCTCAGCCGCCAGGGCCTTTCCCAGGGGGATACGGTCCGCATCGGCGAGGTGGAACTTGAGTATCAAGAATAGGGTGGGCCTGTTCGGGGGCACGTTTAACCCTATTCACATGGGGCACCTGCGGGTGGCGGAGGAGGCCTTCCGTCAGTGCGAGCTGTCTTGTGTGATCTTCCTCCCCACCGGCCGGCCCCCACACCGGGAGGTGGCCGAGGGGGTGCCGGGGGAACTCCGCTACCAGATGGTGCGGCTTGCGATCGAAGGGAAACCCGGCATGAGCGTTTCTCGGTTTGAGCTTGACTCTCGTGGTCCCTGCTATAGCGTGGATACCGTCATCACCATGAAGGAGCGCTATCCTCAAGGCGTGGCTTACATCCTGGGGGCAGACACCTTCCTGGGGATCGAGACTTGGAAGGACTGGCGACGGCTCCTTTTAAGCTGCCCCTTCATAGTGGCTCCCAGGAAGGGGATCCCGCGCCAGGCATTCTGTCGGGAGCCGTTTAACCTGACGGAGATCTACTTCCTGGAGATGGAGGAGATCGACCTTTCTTCCTCGGAGATCCGCCGCCGATACCGGGAAGGGCTTCCCACCGAAGGGCTAGTGCCCAAGCCGGTGGATGAGTTCATCCGCGCCCAGGGTCTATACGGCGTGGCCGAGGCTCGGAGCGTGGGATAAAATCTTATGCGAAAGGGGGTAGGTCGTATCAAACGGCAGTTTCGCGTAAACGAACAGATACGGGCTCGGGAGGTGCTCCTCATCGACTCGGATGGTCGCAACCTTGGAGTAACTCCCCTAGATCGCGCCTTGGAGCTTGCCAGGGAGCGTGGACTAGACCTGGTGGAGGTGGCCCCGGAGACAAGTCCCGTGGTCTGCAAGATCGTGGACTACGGGAAGTACCGCTACCAGCTCGAGAAAAGGGAAAAGAAACAGAAGAAGCCGTCGCGCCTGAAGGAAGTCAAGTTCACAATTCAGACGGGTGAACATGACTTCCAAACCAAGCTCTCCCGTATCCGGGGGTTCCTGAAGGACGGAGACAAGGTCAGGGTGACGATATTCTTCAAAGGAAGGCAGATCATCCACATCGGCAAGGGGCAAGATTTGCTCGCCCGGGTGGCGGAGGCCACCCAGGACATCGCCAAGGTGGACCAAGACCCGGTCAGCAAGGGCAGAACGCTTCAGATGTTGCTTACGCCCTTGCCCCGCAAAGGAGGAAAAAATGAAGAAAAAGACGCACAAGTCCGCGGCCAAGCGGTTTAAGGTGAAACCAAGCGGCAGGATCTTCCGCAGGCGGGCGGGCTACGTGCATAAGCTCACAAAAAAGCGGGCTCAGTACCGCCGCCAGGCCCGCCGCGACGTGGAAGTCACCGGAGCCGAGTACCGTCGGCTGCGGGAGCTCCTTTCCAGTTAGGAGGCGAGGATGCGCGTACCGGGTGGTGTTAAGCATGCCAAGCGCCGTCGCAAGATCCTGAAGCTCGCCAAGGGTTTCAAGGGGAAGAGGAAGAACTGTTACCGGATCGCCAAGCAGTCCGTGATAAAGGCCCTGATGCACCAGTACACCTCGCGCAAGCTCAGAAAGCGCGACATGCGCCGCCTTTGGATCATCCGCATCGGGGCTGCGGCAAAAGAGCACGGGCTCTCATATTCCAAGCTCATGGGGGGCCTCAGGAAAGCGGAGGTGCGGGTCAACCGCAAGATACTTGCGGACCTGGCCATCCGTGATCCGGAGGCTTTCTCCGAGCTGGTCAAGGAGGCCAAGGAGGCGGTGGGCGCGTGAAGACGTTCCAGGACCTGGTGCTGGCCCTGCACGAATATTGGCGAAAGCAGGGCTGCCTGATCGCCCACCCCTACGACGTCGAAAAAGGGGCCGGGACGTTTAACCCCGCCACCTTCTTCGGGACGTTGGGCCCGAGGCCCTGGCGGGTGGCCTATGTGGAGCCCTCCCGCCGGCCCACGGATGGCCGCTACGGCGAGAACCCCATCCGCCTCCGCCTACATCACCAGTACCAGGTCATCTTGAAACCCCCGCCCGAGGAGGTCCAGGAGCTGTACTTGGCCTCCCTCGAACATCTGGGGATAGTGCTCCGGGACCACGACGTCAAGTTCTCCGAGGACGACTGGGAGTCCCCCACCTTGGGGGCCTGGGGCGTGGGGTGGCAGGTGTGGCTTGACGAGATGGAGATCACCCAGTTCACCTATTTTCAGCAAGTTGGTGGGGTGGACCTGGAGCCCGTCTCGGTGGAGCTCACCTACGGCCTTGAGCGGATCGCCATGTTCCTGCAAGGGGTTGAGTCCGCCTTCGACCTTTTGTGGAGCGAGGGCGTGCGCTATGGGGAGATTTGGCTGGAGAAAGAGCGCCAGTTTTCGATCTACAACTTCGAGCGTGCCAGCGTGGACAGGGTGCGGCAGATGTTCGAGCTTGCCGAGGCGGAAGCCAAGGAATGTCTTGCGGCCGGGCTCGTGTTCCCTGCCTACGACCATACCCTGAGGTGCTCGCACCTGTTTAACGTGTTGGATGCCCGGGGGGCGATCTCCGTCACGGAGCGGGAATCCTACATCGCCCGCATCCGGGCTCTCGCGCGGGGTTGTGCTCAAGAGTACCTGGCCAAACTGGGGGAGGAAAGTGAAGCTGCTGTTTGAAGTGGGAACAGAGGAGCTCCCAGCGCTGGAGGTGCCGAAGCTTGCCGAGGCCCTCCGGGATAGGGTGACCTCTGCCCTGGCCGAGGCCCGCATTCATCATGGGGAAGCGCGGGCCTTCTGGACCCCCAGGCGCCTTGCGGTTCTCGTCGAGGATCTGCCCGAAACTCAGGAGGACCGGGTGGAAGAGGTGCGGGGGCCAGCCGCAAGTGTGGGCCTAGACGACCAGGGCAACCCCACCCAGGCCGCCTTGGGGTTCGCTCGGCGCTACCACGCCTCCCCAAGCGAGCTTGTAAGAAGGAAGGTGGGGGAGCGGGAATACCTGTTCCTCACGGTGAGGACGCCGGGCCGTCCGGTCCAGGAGGTGCTTCCCGAGCTCCTCGCCCAGGCCACCCGGGGTATCCCCTGTCCCAAGACCATGCGCTGGGACGACTCCGGCCTTTCCTTTCTCCGGCCCATCCGCTGGCTGGTGTGCCTTCTTGGGGAAGAGGTCATCCCGGTCAGGCTCGGGCATCTTGTGGCAGGACGTGCTACCCGGGGCCACAGGTTCTTCGGGCCGAGGGAGGTGAGCGTTTCCCGAGCTGATGAGTACCTCGAGCGTCTCAGGGGTGCCCACGTCCTGAGCGACCCCGAGGAGCGCAAGGCCCGGATCCTCGAGGAGGTAAGGAAGGTGGAGGAAGAGCGGGGCGTCCGGGCCTTGCTTTCCGACGATCTCCTGGGACGGCTTGTGGGCACTGCTGAATGGCCGGTCGGTGTGCTGGGAACGATCCCCAGGGAATTCCTGAAGCTTCCCGCCCCGGTCATCGAGGCCACGCTCCATGAAGAGGGCAAGTTCGTGCCCTTCGCCCGGGGAGACGCCCCCGCCGAGGTATTCCTGGGTTTCCGTGACGGCGCCCCGGACGAGAAGGGAGTGGTCCGGCAGGGATACGAACGGGTGGTGCGGGCCCGCCTGAGGGATTCCGCCTTCTTTTTTGAGCATGACAGCAGGCGCCCCTTGGCCGATCGGGTGCGGGACCTCAAAGAGGTCGTCTACGAAGCCCGCCTGGGCACGATGTGGCAGCGGGTGGAGAGGATTCGGGCTATCTGCGGGCGACTTGCGGAGGTGCTTGACCTTCCAGCGGATGCCCTGGATCGGGCAGCCTTCCTGTGCAAGGCCGACCTGACCACGGAGATGGTGAGGGAGTTCCCGGAGCTGGAGGGGGTGATGGGGGGGATCTACGCCCGCCTTTCCGGGGAGCCGGAGGAGGTGGCCCGGGCTATCGGGGAACACCTGCGCCCCAGGACCCGAACCGATACCCTGCCCGAGACCCCACTGGGGGTGGCCTTGTCCTTGGCGGACAAGTTGGACGTGGTGGTCGGGGCGATCCGGGTAGGGGAGGTGCCTACTGGCTCGCGGGACCCCTACGGCATCCGACGCCGGGCAGGGGCATTGGTGAGGCTGATCTTGGAGAAAAGGCTTCGGTTTGACCTGTTTGCGCTTATCGATTCCGTGGCCGGACTTTATCCCGAACTTGCCCAAGGGAAGTCATTTGAGGACGTGAAGGGTTTTCTGATCGAACGCCTTCGCTCGACGCTTCTTTCAGATTACGGGCTTCCCCACGATGTGGTGGAGGCTGCAGTCGCCCAGCCGAGTGGCGATTTCCTGGGGAAGCTCGAGCGGGCGCAGGCCCTGGCGCGCCTCAGAGGCGAGGCCGCCCTTTCGGATTTGGCGATCGCCTTCTCCCGGGTGCGGAACATCACCAAGGACCATCAAAGCGCCGAGTTCGATCCCGACGCCTTCCAAGAGGAGGCGGAGCGCGAGCTGTGGCGGGCCTATCTCAAAGTGGGGGGACATCTTCGCCGGGCCTTGGAAAGCTACGCCTACGATGAGGCCATTCAGCACCTCCTTGCGCTCAAGGGCCCCATCGATCGCTACTTCGACGAGGTGCTGGTGATGGCCGAGGACAAGGCCCTTAGGGAGAACCGACTTGGATTCCTGCGGGCGGTGGTGGACCTGTTTCTCGAGGTAGGGGACCTCAGCCGCCTGGTGGTACCTTGAGCGAGGTTGTAAGGCTGGGTATCGACGGGGTTTATGTTAAAGGACATATCGGATGGGGTGAGGAGGAGCGGTGTCTCTTGAGCCCCCTCCTCGTGGACTTGGAGCTTCAGGTGGTTTACGACGGTTCTGGGGAGCTGGCCGGAACGGTGGACTTGGAGGCGGCCTTGAAAGTAGTGGAAGAAAAGGTCGGGAAGGAATTCCGCCTCCTTGAGGACCTGGCCGTGGAGATCGCCGCAGGGGTGCTTGCGCTTTCCCCGCGGGTGATCTCGGTCCGAACGCGCGTTCGCAAGCCCCTCCCCCCGGTAGCAGCCCACCTGGAGGCCGAATGGGCCGAGGTGGTAAAGACTCGCGATGGCGAAGGTTTTCTTGGGGCTGGGGGCAAACCTCCCACCTGAAGAGGAGCGCCTGAGGGAAGCACTGAGACTGCTTTCCGCCAAGGGGGCGCGCCCATTGGCACTTTCTTCGCTTTACCGTACCGAGCCATGGGGGCGGGCCGACCAACCGTGGTTTGTGAACCTGGTGGTAGAGGTAGAGACAGAGCTTCCGCCCCGGGCCCTGCTTCAGGTGGCCAAGGGGATCGAGCAGGCCTTGGGACGAGTGGACCGGGGCCGTTGGGGGCCTCGGGAAGTGGACATCGATATCCTCCTTTACGAGGACCTCGTGGTCCAGGACCCGGACCTTAAGGTGCCACACCCAAGGCTCCCTGCCCGGAGGTTCGTGCTTGAGCCCTTGTGTGAAATCGCTCCCCAGGCCCGCCACCCCCTGCTCGGCCTCACCATGGCGGAGCTTCTGTCTTGTGTCCCCGATGAAAGGAGGGTAGTACGCTTAAAGGAAATCACATTTTAATAACCGTGGAGCGGAGCCCGATGGGCACCCGGAAGCGCGTGGCCATCGTGGAGGAAGGGCGCCTGGTAGAGGTGCATTTCGATGTGCCCGGGCATAAGCCGCTTGTGGGGAACATCTACAAGGGGAAGGTGGAAACGGTGCTTCCCGGCATGGGGGCGGCGTTCGTGGACGTGGGGGAAAAGCAGTCCCTGTTTCTCTCCCAGCACGAGATCAACGACGCCATGCTCGTCGCCAAGGGGTTCGAGCCGTGGAAGGGCCCGGCCCCCATCCAGAAGGTCATCCGTCCAGGCCAGCCTGTGATCATCCAAGTGCGCCGCGAGGGGGTAGGGAAGAAGAACCCCCAGGGCACTACCAAGATCAGCCTGCCCGGAAGATACTGGGTGTTCCTGCCGAAAGAGGATCGGGTAGCGGTATCGCGGCGGATCACTGACCCCGATGAGATCACCCGGCTCAGACAGCTGGCCTACGAGCTCAAGGCCCCTGGGGAGGGACTCATCGCCCGCACGGCCGCCTTTGGGATGTCCCGGGAAGACCTGGAGCGCGATTTCAAGTTCCTGCTCGGTACCTGGAAGGGGATCGAGGAGGAGGCGGAGCGGGCCTCCCCGCCCAAGCTCCTCTACCAGGGACTGGACTTGGTACGGAGCCTGATCCGGGACCGGTTCACCGAGGAGGTCGATTCCTTGCTCGTGGACGACGAAGAGCAGTACAGGGAAATCACAGAATTTCTACGTTACTTGCACTTAAACAACCTCAAAGGTCGGGTGAAGTTGTACCGAGGGAAGATGCCCCTGTTTGTGCACTATGAGGTGGAGCGTCAGCTCAGGGAGGCCCTTCAGCGACGGGTGCCACTTCGGGGAGGGGGGTTTTTGTCCATCGATGAGACCGAGGCGCTCACGGCGATCGACGTGAACACAGGCTCGGACGTGCGCCACAAAAACCAGGAGGCGGCCATTCTGAACACGAACCTCGAGGCCGCCACCGAGATCCCAAGGCTTCTCAGGCTCCGGAAGATCTCGGGGATCATCGTGGTGGACTTCGTGGACATGGCGAGGAAGTCCGACGAGCGTAAGGTGATCGAGAGGCTCAAAGAAGAGCTAAAAAAGGACCGGGTACCGGCCGACTTCATCGACATCACCAAGCTGGGACTGATAGAGATCACGCGCCGGAAGGAAGGGGAGTCCCTGGCCGCGATGCTGGAGACCCTGGAAGAGCCTTGATGGCAGATGTTGCACTAGTTCGGGTTCGCTCGCTTGAGCCCCTCGATCTCCCTTTTCAGCCACTTAACATGGCGCTCGATCTAAAGAAGAGCTATGCCCTGCTTGAGTTCATGTCGCACTCCAAAGCCATCCGGCCTCACCTTATGCACAACGAACCAGCTGGAGGGTGACGGCGGAGCTGAAGGGGCGGACAAAGGTGGTGGAGGTGTTCTGCGTAAGCTATTCCTCCCCGACGCGGGGAAGAGCCTCTTGCTTCGGGAAGCGGGGGACCACCTCGCCCCACACCAAAAGCGGAAGCCTGGTTCCGATCCTCGTCTCACCTTGGGGGAGCTCCCCGAGCAGGAACCCAAGGGGGGTGCCCACCGGGGTCCCCCGGCGCCATAGCAGGGCCATGCCCACCTGTCCATCCTCCAGAGACACGCAGCTGGTAACCCGGCCGATCAGGCGCCCGGTTCGGTCCACCACTCCGGCTCCAGCCCGGATGGGCCGCGCCCCGGGCTTCACCTGAAAGCGCACGATCTCCCGTGACCAGTTCCTCAAAGCCGCAAGGTAAGCAGCCCGCCCAATGAAGAACGGCTTGTGGAGCTTGACGTAGGGGGCAAACCCCGCCTCATGGGGCAAGATCTCCTGTTCCCCTGCGAGTTCATGTCCGTAAAGGGGGAGTCCCGCCTCGGTGCGAAGGGAGTCCCGGGCAGCGAGCCCGCACGGCAGCACCCCAAGGGGCCCTCCCGCATCCAAGATGGTCTCCCAAAGCTCAGGGGCATCCTCTGGGTGGACGTACAGTTCGTAGCCGATCGGCTCCCCGGTGTAACCGGTTCGGGCGCAGAGCACCTCTTTCCCCTGCAGGGAAAGCTCCAGGAATTCAGTGCGCCTGAGGGCGCGCAAACGGCGCTGATCCCCAGGGGAAAGGAGACGCGCCAGCACCTTGCGTGAGGCGGGACCTTGCAAGGCGAGGTCCACTCGGCCATCCTCCACCCCCGGGGCCTTGAGGTTCCGGAGCTCCACCTCTCCATCCGGTTCAATCCACGGGCGGTCAGGGTCAAGGAGCACCTCCCCGGAGTTAACCTTGACCAGCCAATCCCAGTCCACCTCTTCATTGACCGCGTTCACCACCAAAAGGAACCTCTCCTTCCCCCGCCGGTAAACCATGAGGTCGTCGATAACATGCCCCTCCGGATCAAGGAGAAACCCATACTGGGACTGCCCCGGATGGAGCCAGCCTGCGTAGTTTGTGGTCACCAAGTTGAGGAATGATTCCGCGTAGCGGCCGGACACCTCGATCACGCCCATGTGCCCGAGGTCAAACAGGCCTGCCCGGGTCCGCACCGCCCGGTGCTCTTCCAAGGCAGAGGTGTACCAAAGGGGCATCTCGTAGCCGGCAAAAGGTGCCATCCTTGCCCCAAGCTTGCGATGTAGCTCGGTGAGAGGGGTCTTCTTGCCGGTGGCCTGTCGGACCTGGGGGCGATACGGCTCCTTTTTCTCCGGGAGGGAGATGAGGTGCTGGCCTACGAAATAAGGTTTCCTGGCAGCGAAAAGCTCCGGGTGTTTGGAGAACAAGGTGGTGGCGTCCCCCTCCAGCCCCAGGAACGGCTCAGGGGCGTGCCGCCTGCGGACCTTCAGGCCCTTGGCCTCCTCGCGTGACTTGACCGCGATCCTTGTCCCCCCGTCCAGCTCAAGTTCACCATCCCCCCCGAGGAGCACGAACTGGTCATGGTCGGCCATGGTTTCCACCACAGCCGGTCCCTGCACCTTGCGATAGATGTCCTCTGGGTCAAAGAGCACATACCCATCGGAGAGCGCCGACAGCCACTTGGCTAGGTTCTCCCCTGCTTTGGGCGGGGCAAGCACCAAGAAATTCTTTCGGCCAAGGGGATCGTCGGGCAGCCGGCCCACGATCGCCTCGGACAGGAGTTTCCCGTCTTTGTCCAGAAATAGCGTCCGCCGCGCTTTGCCGACCTCCAAGGACAGGATGTGTGCGGTGCTCGCCTCGTGGAGGAGCCAGTCCGCCCGTCCACCCCGCACGACCAAGGCCACACAGTCCGCAAGATCTACGTAATCGCCGGAGTCGCCCGCTCGGTACGGCGGATCGGCCGGGGCGAAGGCGGGCTGGGCCTGCCCGGTGAAGCGGCTCACCAGGGCTCTGACCTTCGCCTTAGCCTCTTCGAGCGTGGAGAGGGGGAGTTTCCCTCTGGGCAAGGGCCCCATAAGCCCGTGATAGGTGAAGGGGTGGATGGCGGTGAGCACCTGGGCCGTTACCTCGGCGATCTCTTTCATCTCCTCAGGCCCCATCCCCCGTTGGGTGACCCAGGGCGTGCCGTAGCGGATCCCCCGGGCATCGGCGGCAGAGGTATCCCCGGGGATGGTGTTCTTGTTGGCCACAAGCCCCACCAGGTCCAGCACCCGGGCGGCGATCTCCCCCATCAGGGGTTTTCCATTGGGGGTCTTTATCGCCCTGAGATCGATCACCAGAAGGTGGGTATCAGTGCCGCCATAGGCCAGCTTGAGGCCTGCTTGGGCCAAGGCCTTAGCTAAGGCCTTGGCGTTTTCCACGATCCTGTGCTGCAAGGCCCGGAAGGCCTCCGTCCTTGCGAGTGTGAATGCCACGGCGATGGCGGCGAACTTGTTCACGTGGGGACCTCCCTGGGCACCGGGGAACACCGCCTGTTCGATGGCCTTGGCGATCTCGGGATCGCAGGACAGAATCACCGCCCCCCGGGGGCCACACAGGGTTTTATGGGTGGTGAACATGACCACGTCCGCCCAACCCACGGGGTTGGGATATGCCCCGGCAATGGCCATCCCGGCGGTGTGGGCGATGTCGGCCATGAGGAAGGCCCCGGCGGCGTCGGCGATCTCGCGGAAGGCGGCCCAGTCCGGAGCCCAGGGGTAGGAGGTGTAGCCGGCGATGATCATCTTCGGCCGGTGTTTTATCGCCAGGTCTTTAATCCGATCGTAGTCCAGGCGTTCAGTCCGCTCGTCCACCCCATAAGGGACCACCTTGAACCTGCGGCCGGACTGGTGGAACGGAGAGCCATGGGATAGGTGCCCCCCTTGGGTGAGGTCCATGGCCATGATGGTGTCCCCGGGCTCAAGGAGGGCGTCGTAGATGGCCATGTTGGCCGCCGCGCCGGACAGGGGCTGAACACAGGCATAGATATCGTCAGCGCTCACCAAGTCGTTTGCGAAGCACTCCGCCGCCCGGCGGCAGGCGATGGACTCCACCAAGTCCGCAAGCTCCACCCCTTTGTAAAACCTTCGATCAGCATATCTCCGAAAATAGGCAAGCTGCTCGGCAAGGTCGGAAAGCCGCTTTTCGGGAAGGCGCAACATCTCCTCTCGGGGATAGCCCTCGGCGTAAATGGAGGTGAAGGCGCTTCCCAGTGCTTCAAGAACAGCCTTTGGGGTAAGGGATTCCGAGGGGATAAGGATGATCTTATCTTCCTGCCTTTTTTCCTCCTCCCGAATGAGCCTTTCCAAAAGGGGATCTACCTCACTGATCGCGAGCAGCCATAGGTCTCGATCATCCACCGCCTCTCCTTTCGCGTGATTCTAACTGGATGGGGAGAGGTTTCCACCGGTCGGGGGCCTCGTCCCTCCCCTTCCAGGCAAGCTCGCAGGCAAGGTATAGCCCCCCGGAGACCAAGGAATGGCCGCCCAAAAGGAAGGGGATAGGGGCCTTAAGGCACGCCTGGGCAAGCTCCTTGAGGAAGGGGGTTTTGATCTCCTGAGGGAGAAGGAGGTCACAGGAAAACCGATCCTCCGGCAAGGGCCAAAGGCCAGAGGCGGTGAGGAAGACCCGGGTGTCCCATACCACCCCGTCGGCGATGTGTGAGAGCCGCGCGACGAGCTGGGAAGGCTGTAACGGATGAAGGGTCAAGAGGGACTTCACCTCGCCCCGCGCGGCACGGCCCAGGGCTTCCATCCCCCGTTCTTCGGACAGGACGCGAACTCTGCAGGCGGCCTCCTGGTCCAGCATGCGTACCGCATCGCCACTCACCCGGCCGATCAAGAGCAGCTCCTTTCCCGCCTGCGAAAGAACCTCCAGTATGGCCTTGGCCCGCTCGGTGGGCACCGGGGCGAGGGCCTCGGCGAGCTCGGTTGGGAGATTGGGGTGCAGGGAGAGGAACTGGAGCTCGCCCGGGGTATCGATGTCTAGCTGTGTTGCGGCCGAGCGTGGAAGCTCATAGCAGGCGTAGCCCCCCTCCCACAGTCTCAGGCCCAAGGGGTTGTCGCGGGGCAGGCTCTCAAGGAGCTGGGGTTGGGGTGGCACGATGAGGCCGAAGTCGGTGGAGTAGAAGTTGTTGAGGACGGCATACGGTGGCTGACGCGGCTTACAGCCTACAAGCGAAGAAAGCTCCTCCAGCGAGAGCAGAAACCCGCTCCCTGAGGAGAAGTAAAGGAGCTTTCGCGGCTTGAGGCTCCTTACTACGGAGCCAAGACAGGTTCCAAAGTGCCACTCCCCTGGTGGGTCAACAAGCACCTCCACCGGGAGGTCCTCCCACAGCTCTGGGCACCGGGTCGCCACGGCAACCCGGTCGATCTCTGGAAGCTCACATAGCTTGCGGACTAGCTCCCGTCCTGCAGCGGTGCGCGCCGCAGCGACCAACCCCTTCCCCCCTCGATGGAGCAGGAGGGCGAGGGTTTCCGGCATGGTCTACGGGTTGACTTCGTAGGGCAGAAGCGCCATCTTGCGCGCGCGGTTGATCTCCAGGGCCAGTTTGTGCTGGTGCTTGGCGCACAGGTGCGTGATCCGCCGGGAAAGGATCTTGCCCCGGCGGTTCATGAACTGCCTCAACACTTCCGGTTTTTTGTAGTCGAACTCCAAGCCTTGGTGGCAGGCTCGGCAGACACGCTTCCTCTTCTGCACCATCAGAACGGAACCTCCTCTTCTGGTGGAGTGTCAGGGATGTTATCGGCAGGGGGTTCGACTTCAAACTCCGCCCCCTGCGGCTTGGGGCCTAGGAAGTGGACGCTCTGGGCCACAACCTCGGCGATCCGGCGTCGTTCGCCATCTTGTGTCTCAAAGGAGCGGATGCGCAGTCTCCCATCTACCGCTACCAGGCGTCCTTTCTGCAGGTAGGCCGCGCAGTTCTCCGCTTGTTTGCCCCAAGCGACTATGGGCACGAACGTAGTTTCCTCTTCCCAGGTACCGGATTCGGGGTTCAGCCATCTGCGGTTCACGGCGATGCGGAAGTTGACCACGGCACGCCCGGACTGGGTGTACCTGAGCTCGGGATCGGCGGCAAGACGCCCGGTGAGCAGCACTCGGTTGAGGTCAGACATGTTCACTTTCCGTCCAGCCGGACCACCTGGTAGCGCAGGATCTCATCGTCCCTGCTGAACCTGCTTTCTAGCTCCTGCACCCGGTCGGCTGGCAGGGTAAATGTGACAAGCACATAATAGCCTTCACGAAAATGGTCGATCTCGTAGGCCAGGATCCGTGGCCCCCATTCGTCAGTGCCCTGGATCTGCCCCCCCTGAGATTCGATCGCCTGGTTCACGCGTGCAATCTTGTTGCGCCGCCCTTCCTCATCGAGATCAGGGCGCAAGATATAGAGCATCTCATAGGCGCGGACTTCTCCAGCCAAACGCTACCTCCTTGTTTATCGGGATCGCAAAAGATAATTTAGCCCTTTTGCGGGCACCTGTCAACCGGTCGGGGGGGAAACGCCCATGGCAACCGATAAAGCTCTTGACAAGGTGGTCACAAACCACTATAATTGGGCATACTTGGACCTAGGGAGGGGGTGCTGAAGCGTGAACAAAGGGGAACTGGTCGATCGTCTAGCTGCTAGGACTGGGCTTACGAAGAAGGACGCTCGCAAGGCTTTGGATGCCACCATCGACATCATTACTGAGGCGCTGACGGGCAATGAGGAGGTATTGCTTACCGGGTTTGGCAAGTTCGAGGTCCGGGCCCGCAAGCGCTCGCAGCGCATTAACCCGCAGACCCAGAGGCGCATCACTGTTCCGGAGAAGGTGGTGCCTGCGTTCAAGCCCGGCAAGAACCTGAAGGACCTTGTGGGCAAGAAGCTGAAGGCGGTTACGGAGCGAGGTGAACTTAAGGTCAAGAAGGCGTAAAGCGTTCTCCTCCAGGGGGAGCAGGTGATGGGGGCGGCCTAAACTTGGGGCATGGTCGCCCCTTTTTCCCGTTTGACCAAGACCCATGTCTTGGCTAAGCTGTTTGGTTGTGGGGTAAGCTAAAAACTAGATGTAAGGAGGTGATGTTCGATGAAGTGGGGTGGCTATCCGGTACGGAAGCTTCT
>CAYUWL010000021.1:5422-16400 GCA_964448595.1 uncultured Thermotogaceae bacterium | reverse complement strand
GCAAAAACAGATGGTCCCCGGCGTTCTCCGGCCCCCCGGCCTGCAGGGTGTTGTGATCGACGTAGGAGACGGAGAGCTCGGTCCGCACCCGGGGAAGCCCGATGGCGGAGAAATGTAGCCAGGCCATGGTCCCGGTCGCGTCCTGGGTCAGGGTCTGGTCGATCCTGATCCCGATGGTCTCCCCCGGCGACATCTTCCCTTCTACAAGATGAGCTTTAATGATCTTTTGGACAAGATTCCTTCCCAAACCAACCTCCTTTTCAGGGCTAAATAACACCTTGTAAGTCCAACTTTGTCCAGGGTGGCCGGCAGCCTCCGAGCTGATCTTAATCAGCTTCGCGCTAGTCCCTTGACGTGCCCCTGTTTTCTCCCTTCCCCATCATAGGGATTTTGAGATCTCTGCGTCTTTGCGGTAAATTTATGATGTTCCCTGTAATCGCGATGCCCTCTGTGGTGAGTGCAAGATCTGGATTCAGCTTTCGTGGTGCAGGCTAGGCCGGTATAATGGCCCTGCTACGGGGTTTTTATGTTCCTAGGCCGAAAGAAACGTGTCTGTGTGATCAGCTTAGACGGGGTGCCTGGTTCCTTCCTCGCGGACGCGTTCCGGGAGGGTCGCCTGGCACCCCTGCGTTCCGTGTGGGAGAAGGGCGAGGCAGCCCCACTTCGTTCCAGTATCCCTCCCATCTCTTCGGTGGCTTGGACTACCTATTCCACCGGGGTAAATCCGGGCAAGCACGGGATTTACGGATTTGTCGATCGCGATCCTGCTACTATGAAGCAGTATATACCCACCTCACGCGATGTGGCGGCCCCTACTCTGTGGGAACGGCTCGGGGAGGCTGGCCTTTTCTCCGTAGTCATAAACATCCCGCTCACCTATCCGGTCCGGCCGCTTGCCGGGTGGCTGGTGGCGGGGTTCCCAGCCCCGGGACTAAAGGACGCTGTCTATCCCCCAGAGCTGGAGGGCACATTGGTCAAAGCTGGGTATCTGGTGGATCCGGATCCGGCGCTCGCCTCGGACCCACCGGCCTTCTTCTCACAGGTAAAACAAGCGATCGCCTGCCGCCGCAAGGTCGCGCTCCGGCTCCTCAAGGGCGATTGGTTTTTCTTCCACCTTCACATCATGGTCACGGACCGGATCAACCACTTTTTCTTCCGGGCCCGGTCCCCAGGGGCTTCCCATCACCAGGATTTCTGGGCGGCTTACGAAGACATCGCAGAGCTGGTGGGCGAGGTCGTGGATGCTTTGCCGAAGGGGACGGAGCTCGTGCTCATGTCCGACCATGGTTTCGCCGAGGCGGATTGGGAAGTGGACCTCAACGTGTATCTCCTCGAGAAGGGGCTCCTCAAACTGCTTGGAAAAGGGACTGGCCCCGAGCGGGTGGCCCCAGGTTCGGTGGCTTATTCCCTAACCCCCGGGCGGGTGTACCTCATGCGGAAAGGTCGGGAGAAGGATGGATGGATAAGGCCCAATGAGGCTCGCGTTCACCTCGAACGTGTGCGCGAAGCGCTGCTTGAGGTCCTTACCCCGGATGGTGGGCCGGCGGTGGCGGAGGTGCTTTTGGGGGAGGAGATCTATCGCGGGCCTAAGGCGGCCTTGGGGCCAGACCTCGTGGCCATCCCCACCCCTTCCGTGGAGCTGCGGGGTGGATGGAAGGGAGGGCCCCTGGCCCGACCTGCGCTGCGCCAGGGCGGCCACACCCTGAACGGGGCGTTTCTGTGGATCCAGGACAAATCGCCTAGGGCTGGGACAATCCTGGACGTCCCGCCCACCTTGTGGGCGCTTTTGGGGCTGCCCTTGCCGGAAGAGTTTGAAGGAAAGGTGTTGATCGACCGATGAAGCTGATAATCTACTCCAAGGCCCTTTACTCAACTTGGATCTACTACTCCCCGGATCGGATCCTGTTTGATTGTGGGGAGGGGGCGAGCACGCAGCTTGAGAACAAGGCGTTTGCCATCCGGCATGTCTTTTTATCCCATGGCCATGCCGACCACATCTCCGGGCTCATGGGCCTGATCAACATCCGGAACAACGCCATGGGCGATCGGGAGAAGGACCTGAACATTTATTTCCCCGCCGGAAGCCACTTCATCTCCGAGCTCATCACCTATTTTGCGCGTACCAACCGCCGCCTGCGCTACCGGCTGGAATGGGTGCCGCTAAATGCCGGCGACCGTGTGCCGCTCACTTCCGGCAGGTCGCCTCGCTACATCGAAGCGTTTCCCACCGTACACGCCCAAGGGGAGCCTTCGCTTGGGTATAACGTGGTCGAGGTGCGCCGGCGGCTTAGGCCGGAGTACGCGGACCTCACCCAGGAGGAGATCGTAAAGCTCGTGCGTGAGGGGAGGAAGGACGAAATCACCGAGGAGTACCATCAGAAGCTCTTCTCCTACGGGGGCGACTCGGTCCCCCTGCGCCCGGCCAGCGTGTCCGAAACCGAGGTCCTCTGTCACGAAGCCACCTTTCTCGCCGATGAAGACCGAAAGGAGTATAAACATGCTACCATCTGGGAGGCTATCGACGTGGCCAAACGCGCAGGGATAAAAAAACAGCTGATCTGTTTCCACGTCTCAAGCCGCTACCGCCGGGACATACCCAAGGTGGAGAAGAAGATCGCCGGGATGGAGCTACCGTTCCGGGTTAGCCTCATCCCGCCTGGTGAAGTCGTGTCCTTAGACTGAAAGGAGGTAGATTTGGAGCGTAGGTACGTAAGCGTAAAGACGGAATTGCCCGGGCCCAAGTCCAAGGAGGTTTTGGAACGTAAGGCAAAAGCGGTGCCGCGGGCCCTGGCGAACCTGGCCCCGTTTGTGGTGGCCAAGGCGGAGGGCGTGACGGTTGAAGACCTGGATGGGAACCGATTCCTCGATTTCTCCGGCGGCTGGGGTGTGATGAACGTGGGACACAACCATCCTCGGGTGGTGGCAGCTGTGAAGGGACAGGCCGAACGGTTCCTACACACGGACTTCACCGCCGTGCCCTATGGGGTGCTTGTAGAGCTCGCCGAACGGATCGGCAGGCTCGCCCCCGGGGCAAGCCCCAAGAAAACGGTGTTCTTCAACTCCGGAGCCGAGGCGGTGGAGAACGCGGTCAAGATCTCCCGGGCCGCCACCGGTAGAAAAGCCGTGATCGTCTTCGAACACGCGTTCCACGGACGCACGTACCTGGCCATGACCATGACCCACAAGGCAATGCCCTACAAAGCGGGATTCGGCCCCTACATGCCGGACGTGTACCGACTCCCCTATCCTTACCCCTATCGAACCCCCATCGCCATGGAGGAACTTGAGCGGCGGCTGCTCGCCCTGGTGGACCCACGCGAGGTGGCTTGTGTAGTAGTAGAGCCGGTGATCGGGGAGGGCGGGTTCATCGTACCCCCACCTGAGTTCTTTCCTTTCCTGCGCGGGCTTGCGGACCGACACGGTTTTTTGTTTGTGGCCGATGAAGTTCAGACCGGGGTTGGCCGCACCGGAAGGTTCTTCGCCAGCGAGCACTTCGGGGTGGAACCGGATCTCATCACCTTCGGGAAGTCCATCGCCGGCGGGCTTCCCCTTTCTGGGGTGGTGGGAAAGGCCGAGATCATGGACAGGCCCATCCCCGGCTCGCTGGGCGGGACCTACGTGGGGAACCCGGTGGCCTGTGCCGCGGCCATGGCGGTGCTGGACGTGGTGGAAGAGGAGGGGCTGCTCGCCCGGGCCGAGCACATCGGCACGCTCCTGAAAAAGGGCCTTGAGCGCATCCAGGCTCGGTTCCCAATCGTGGGGGAAGTGCGGGGCTTGGGAGCCATGGTGGGAATGGAACTCGTGCGCGACCGGGAGACCAAGGAGCCGGCCACGGAGGAAACCGGCCGCATCCAAAGAGAAGCCCTGCGCCGGGGCCTCATCTTCCCCACAGCTGGGATCTACGGGAACGTGGTCCGGTTCCTGGTGCCCCTGGTCACCCCAGACGATGCCCTAGAGGAAGGGCTGTCGATCTTGGAAGAAGCATTCCAAAGCGTTTTAGACTGAGCTCCGCGAAAGAGAAGCGGGCACCTTAAGACAAAGGCAAAGCCGTGGTTGCGGTTTCCCCCGCGGGGGGGTAACATGAGTTGCGCACTTGTGTGGTGAAAGACTTGATAAGAACTTTTGCAGCGAATGGAAAATGGCTTTTGAGGCGGGTGCTTGGCTATTCCCAAGCTCATAACCTCAACCCGAAGTTCTTCCTCGGGCTTTCGATCGTGGGAACTGTGATCCACCTCCTCTACTACCTCCCCTGGTTTAAGGGGAGCGGGGCAGAACTGGGGTTTCTTGTGACCTTGAGGACCCTGGCCATGGTGGGCCCCCTTTACATCCTCCTCAAGGGGCGGAGGATTGCCCCTGCATTCAATCTCTCACTCATTGGGAGCTGGACTTTGGGCACCGCCTGGCACGTGTGCTACTTCGTCTACCTGTAGGGACGGGAAGTCGGCATCGCATCCAGAAGGTCTGATGGTCACGACTTACTGGATCTACTTCCCAAATCCTCGCCGGAAGACCTCCGTTTAGCACCAAGGTCCAGGCACGCAAACGCAAGCTCCGGTTGACTGATGAAGTTTTTTCAGTCATACTGTACTATGGCTCTGCAGGAGATTGGGACAAGGATCCGGGCTCTCCGGCGGCAGAAGGGCCTGACCTTAAACGAGCTCGCGGCGAAATGTGACCTCTCGGTGAGCTTCCTCTCCCAGGTCGAGCGCGGCATCACCTCCCCGTCCATCGTTTCCCTTTACGCCATATGCCGGGTGTTGGGGATCCCCGTGTCCCAGATCCTCGCGGAGCCAAGTCCTCCTGCCTCGCTCATCACCCCAGCCGACCGGCAACTCCCCATCCGTATCGCGAGTTCGGCCGTCTCGTACCGATATCTTTCCGGCGCGTTCGAGGGCCGGCTGCTTGAGGCCCTGATCAACGAGTTCCCTCCCAATCATCGTCATCCCTTGGCCACACACGAGGGGGAGGAGTTTGGCTATGTACTGGCGGGGCACCTGATCCTCCGGATCGAAGACCAAGCGTTCCCGCTTGGCCCTGGGGACAGCTTTCACTTCCCCTCCATCCGGCCCCACGGCTACGAAACCAGGGGGGAAGGGGCGAAGGTGCTCATCGTCTCCACCCAGAAGTTCCTCGAGGCCCAGGCGGACTTGCGAAAGCGGAGGTGAAAGCCCATATGGGGAATGAAGGCGCAAAGGGGCCGGGCGGGGAGGCCACCACCGGAATCGTGTTCGACCTTAAAAGGTACGCCATCCACGATGGGCCTGGGATCAGGACCACCGCCTTCCTCAAGGGGTGCCCTTTGGATTGTCTATGGTGCCACAACCCGGAGGGGAAGGACCCACGGCCGGTCCTTTCCTTCGTGGAGGCGAGGTGCCTTTCCTGCGGGGCCTGTGCGGCCGCCTGCCCCGAGGGCGCCATCGATTTCTCCCCCGGCGGCCTTCCCAAAACGGATCGGGAAGTCTGCACGGCCTGCGGGGCTTGTGTGAAGGTTTGCCCCACCGGGGCCCGGGAGATAATCGGCCGCCGCTACACTCCCCGGGAGTTGATCGAAGAGCTCTTGCGGGACCGGCCGTTCTTCGAGGCCTCCGGGGGCGGGGTCACCTTCTCCGGGGGAGAGCCCCTGGCCCAAGCGGAGTTCCTGCGCCAGTGCCTGATCCTCGCCCGGAGCCAGGGCCTCCATGTCGCCCTGGACACCTCAGGGTATGCAGAAAGGGAACTTGTCCTGGAGATGGGCCGCCTTTCGGACCTTGTGCTTTACGACCTCAAGGACATGGATGAGGAGCGCCACCTGAAGAACACCGGCGTGCCCCTGGCCCCGATCCTGGAGAACCTTCTGGCCTTGGCCGAGGCCGGCATCCCGCTTTGGATAAGGATCCCCGTGATCCCGGGGATAAACGACGGCCCGGAGACGATTCGGGCATATGTAAACTTCCTTTCCCGCCTTCCGAGGAAGCCCCCGGTCTTCCTCCTCCCCTACCACGCGATCGGGAAGGAGAAGTACCGTAGGCTCGGCCTGCCCTACCGACTGGACGGCCTGAAACCCCCTTCCCGGGCGCGGATGGAGGAGCTGGCGCAGGTCTTTTCGAAGGCGGGCCTTGAGGTGCATATCGGGGGGTGAGAGGGATGACTGATAGGGTGAAGCGGCTCAGGGAGAGGTCTATGGAAGTCATGCCAACGATCTCCGCCGAGCGCGCCAAGATCATCACCGAGTTCTACAAGGAGAACCTGGGAAAATACCCACCGCCCATCCTGCGGGCCCTGGCCTTCAAGGAGCTTTGTGAGAAAAAGGAGATCTACATCGGGGAGGACGAGCTCATCGTGGGGGAGCGGGGGCCTGGACCCAAGCTCGTCCCCACGTACCCCGAGCTCACCTGCCATTCCGTTGAGGACCTGGAGACCCTAAGCACCCGGGAGAAGACGCGTTACCTTGTCTCCGAGGAGGTGTTCCGGATCTACGAAGAGGAGATCATCCCGTTCTGGCGGGGAAGATCGCTCAGGGACAAGATGTTCTCACTCCTTCCCCAGGAATGGAAGGACGCCTACGAGGCCGGGATCTTCACCGAGTTCATGGAGCAGCGGGCCCCGGGCCACACCGCCGGGGACGGGAAGCTGTTCCGGATGGGGCTTTTAGATTTCAAGGAGAAGATCGCCGCCGCGCTTTCTCGGCTCGATCTCGAGCGGGACCCCAAGGCTTACGAAAAAAGGGTGGAACTCATCGCCATGGACATCGCCGCGGACGCCATGATCGCCTACGCCCGCCGCCACGCCCAGGCCGCCCGCGCCCTGGCCGAGAGGGCATCCGATCCCAAGCGCAAGCGCGAGCTCCTCAAGATCGCCGAGGTGTGCGAGTGGGTCCCGGCCCACGCCCCTAGGAACTTCTGGGAGGCCCTGCAGGGATACTGGTTCTACCACTTGGGGGTGATCACCGAGCTCAACGGCTGGGATGCCTTCAACCCCGGGCACCTGGACCAGCACCTTTTCCCGTTCTTCCAGCAGGACATCGAGTCCGGAGCCCTTTCCCCTGAGGAAGCAAAGGAGCTCCTCTCCTGCTTTTGGATCAAGTTCAACAACCAACCGGCCCCGCCTAAGGTCGGGGTCACGGCTGCCGAATCCGGCACCTACAACGACTTTGTGAACATCAACCTCGGGGGCCTTACCCCGGACGGGAAGGACGGCTCAAACGAGCTTTCGTACCTCATCCTTGAGGTGGCGGACGAGCTCCACCTCCTCCAGCCCCAGGTAAACCTGCAGGTCTCCCGCCTGACCCCGGACCGGCTGCTTGAGGCCGCCTGCCGAGTGGTCCGCAAGGGCTACGGCTACCCCCCCATGTTCAACGCCGACATGGTGGTGGAGGAGCTCCTGCGGCAGGGAAAGTCGATCGAAGACGCCCGGGAGGGTGGGACCAGCGGCTGCGTGGAGACCGGAGCCTTCGGCAAAGAGGCCTACATCCTCTCCGGCTACTTCAACCTCCCCAAGGTCCTTGAGATCACCCTGAATGGCGGCTGGGACCCCCGGACGAAAAAGAGGATCGGCCTTGAGACCGGAGACCCCCGCGACTTCGGGAGCTTCGATGAGCTTTTCTCCGCTTGGGAGAGGCAGCTAAGGCATTTCATCGACATCAAGATCCGGGGGAACGCCATCGTGCAGGGGCTGTATGCGACCGAGATGCCCGCGCCGTTCCTTTCCATCCTCATCGACGACTGCATCGAAAAGGGAAAGGACTACAACGCCGGCGGGGCCCGGTACAACACCACCTACATCCAGGGGGTGGGGATTGGGACCCTCACCGATTCCCTCTCGGCCATAAAGCACCACGTCTTCGAGGAGCGGACCTTCACCATGGGGGAGCTCCTTGAAGCCCTCTCCTCCAACTTCGAGGGCAGGGAGCCCCTGCGCCAGGTGCTCCTGAACAAGACTCCGAGATACGGAAACGACGACGACCGGGCGGACGAGCTCATGAGGAGGGCGTTTGACGCCTTCTTCCAAGCGGTGGAGGGGCGGCCTGCCCCCAGGGGCGGGGTCTATCACATCAACATGCTCCCCACCACCGTCCACATCTACTTCGGCCAGGTGACCGGGGCCACCCCGGACGGGCGGCCCGCCGGCCGGCCTCTGTCGGAAGGGATCTCCCCGGTACAGGGAGCGGATCGGGCCGGCCCCACGGCGGTGATCAAATCCGTCGCCAAGATGGACCACGCCAAGACCGGCGGGACCCTGCTCAACATGAAGTTCTCCCCCCAGGTGCTGGAGGGGGAGGAGGGGATCAAGAAATTCGCGCGGCTCATCCGCACCTACTTCGCCCTGGGGGGGCACCACGTCCAGTTCAACGTGGTGTCCGCCGAGGTCCTCAGGGAGGCCCAACAGAAGCCCGAGGAGTACCGGGGGCTCCTTGTGCGGGTGGCGGGCTACACCGACTACTTCTGCGATCTTTCGCGCGCCTTACAAGAAGAAATCATCTCCCGCACGGAGCACGAGACCATCTAGATCCCCTGGCTGCCCTTTAGGGGGACTGCTCCCTCGGGGAGCTTGTCGATCCCCGAGGGTAGGGGCGTTGTGCTAAGTAAATCAAGCCCTCCAAGCAGCCACTATCTCCCCGAAAAACAGGGTATGGAGGTCCCCTTTGGCGTAATAGCGCCCTTCGATCTCATGGGAGAGGAGCCCCTGAGGCACAAGGCGGGTTTGGGCCACCACCCGACATTCGTAATGCACATCACATTCGGCTAGAAGTGGCACCCGCCCCTCCCGGCCCGGGGTGAGCGCAAGGCCAAGCTCGGCGACCTTGTCGAGGTCGCGTCCGGAGCGTGTTCCGCAGAACTCGAGCGCTTCCCTAAGCTCTCCCCTCTTGGGCACACATACCGCGAATTCCCGGCTCTCCTCGATCAGATGATGGGTGAAGCGGGAAGGGCGCACGAGGACCAGTAGCACGGGCCTCCGCCACACCGTCCCCAAAAGGGCCCAGCCGATGGTCATCGGGTTAGCCCGTCCCTGGGAATCGATCGAGACGAGGAAAACCCCACCGTCGCCAAGGCACTCTTGAAGTTGAGAAAAGCCGGCCCAAGGGTCAATGGGCTTCATGTTCACCTCCCGGAAGACCGCTCAAGGGGGGTGGGGTAGTAAGCCCTCAAGATCCCCCCGCCGATGAACTCCCGCAGTATAGAAGTAGCCGGGATCTCGTTTCCCTCGTAGGGAACGATCCAACGCAGCGTGGCAAGTAGCCGCTCGGCCTCGATCTTAAGGCGCGGGTCCCGGACTTGGAGGAGCAACGGCTCCACCCGGGGCTTGAGCACTGACCACTCATAAACCAGGGCCGAGTTGAACATCATATCCGCCCGGCCCTGGTAGGGAAAGATGTGGCGCTTCTCGCCCCGTCTCACGTTGGGCCACAGGCGCAATGTGTCCTCAGCCGAATACCCACGAAAGGCGGCATCGCGCACGATGCGCCGGAGGAGCCGGGTGTCGGTGGTATGAAGCCGCACCGAACTGTCGAGGTTAAGTTGGGTGAGGGCAGAAACGTAGATACGAAATGCATCTTTCCCGATTTCCTCGGGCAGGAGGGCGGGGTTTAACGCATGGATCCCTTCGGCAAGGATCATCTCGTCCCTGGCCAGCTTCAGCTTTGGTCCCTGCTCCCTGGTCCCGGTGCGGAAGTCGTAGCGAGGGAGGGTGACCTCCTTCCCCGATAGGAGTTCTTCCACGTGGCGGCCAAGCAGGTCAAGATCCAAAGCTGCGATGTCGTCGAAATCCGCAAGGCCGCGCCTTTTCATCTCCTCCCGGGGGAGGAAGTAGTCATCCAGCGATACCGGGTAGGGTCTTAGTCCCTGAGCGATGAGCTGCACCGCCAGGCGCTTGGTGAACGTCGTCTTCCCCGAGGAGGAGGGGCCGGCGATGAGGACCAAGCGGCGCCTGTCCGGTGGGCGCTCGGCGACGGTGCGGGCGATCTGAACGATGCGCTGTTCGTGCAGGGCCTCTGACACCAGGATGACCTCTCGAATGCGGCCGGTCTTTGTCGCCTCGTTCACCGTCCAGGCGTCGTACACCCCAAGGAGCTCCAGCCACTTCCGGTATTCCACGAACACGTGCCACAGGGCGGAGTAATCCTCCGGGGGGGCGAGCTCGGTGGGCCTTTCCCGCCTGGGGAAACGGAGGATGAACCCGTCGTGATAGGGTGTGAGGGTGAAGTAGGGGAGGTACCCGGTGGAGGGAACCATGTAGCCGAAAAAGTAATCGCGAAAATCGCCCAGCCGATAGAGGTGGAGGTGCTCGCCTTCGGCACCAAACGTGAGAAGCTCGGCTTTATGGTGCTTGCCCTGGGATTCAAACCACGCCCGGGCTTCCTCCACACTCACCTGTTCCCTCTTGATGGGGCGATCCTCCTCCACCAGGTGCCGCATGTGCGCCTCAAGACGGGCAAGCTCCTCCTCGGAAAACGGGGCTCTCCCCACCACCCGACAGTAGTATCCCCCGAACGGGACCGAATGATCGATGATGAGCTCGGCCTCCGGGAAGAGCTCCTGAACGCAGGCGGCGAGGAGGAAGCTCAAGGAGCGCGTGTAGATGCGGATCCCATCCGAGTCGGTGAGGAAGACCGGCTTCACGTAGGCATCCCGTCGAAGCGGGGTGGCGAGCTCGCGCAACTGCCCGTCCACGATGGCCGCCATGGGCGGGATGACAGGGTCGGGATAAGCAGCCCGCACGAACGCCTCCAGGGTGGTGCCGATGGGCCCCTCAAACGTGCGTCCATCCGAGAAATGGGCCTGCACGGTCTCTCGAGGCTTTGCCGATCGTACCTCTGTCATGGGGTCGGATTATACTCCCTGGCCTTTGCCGGATTTCTCCAACCCTGCCTCCCGCGACGCTAACCCAACCTCCTGGGGTCAAAAGGAGGCGATGAGGGAAATGCGGCCGTAAAGCCCCTGCACGAAATCCGACGACTTTTCCCCCCCGAACGCGTAGCCCAGCTCCAGCCCCAGGTCCCAAC
>CAYUWL010000021.1:0-5322 GCA_964448595.1 uncultured Thermotogaceae bacterium | reverse complement strand
TCCGACGACTTTTCCCCCCCGAACGCGTAGCCCAGCTCCAGCCCCAGGTCCCAACCCTCCGCCAAGGGCTGTCCATAGGCCCCGGAAACCTTCCCCTCAAGCTTCCCCTGCTTTGAGGTTGCGGAGGCCTGGACGGAGATCGTCCCCAGCTCAAGTGGCCAAGCGAAGCGGTCGGTAAGGCTAAAGCTTCCCTCACGTCCCTTGTAGGTCAGGGTAAGCTCGTTCGTCCAGGGGAGGTCGGGCTCCCAGGAGAGACGCAAGGTGGCCTCCTGGTCTTGGGTGAGCTTCTCCCCATACCGGGGGTGGGTTAGGAGCTGCCAGCTTCGTTTCCAGGTGAGGGCGGGCTTGAAGGCCCCCCAGGCGCCTGACTCCCAGCGCAGGGAAAGGGAGAAGGTGCGCTCCCTGCGCTCGGTGGCCGGCCGGTACCCCTGGCCAAATGTCGCCCCAAGCTGAAAGTTTTCTTTTTCCACCTCAAGCTGACCTCTCCCTTGCACGCTCCAGCGGGTCTCCTGGGGGGTGGCCTCAAGGCTCAGGGTGGCCCGCGGGGCCAGGCGCCCCCCGTCGAACTCCCACGTCTTCCACCTTAAGTCCACACGCCCGCTTGAGCTTCGTGTCCATGTCGCATTGAGCAAGCGGTGTTTCAGGGTCTCGGTCCAGGAGGCGTTCCAGGAAAGCAGGTCCGTCCCTTCCGTCCACTTCAAGGCAAGGACAAATTCCTCGTCTCCGGGATGACCCCGGCTGCGGAACGGCCGGACCCCCCGGGCCTCGAACTGCCAGGAAGAGGAGGGGGTCCAAGCAAGCCGCCCCTCCAGGCGCCCCGCAGTGTACCAATCCGGACCGGCAAGTTCCCCGGAAATGGCGGCGTTTGCCGACCATAAGTCCCCTTTCCAAGCGGAACTTAGCTTATAGCCCATGTCAAAGCGCCCCTGTTCCGAGTAGACAGGGGTAAGACTGAGGGAAAACTTAGGTCCGGCATCCCAGCTCACCTTGACCACCCCGGAAAGCTTCCCCTTTGGAGAGGTAAAAAGGTTGAGCACATCCCACCTCCCCTGGATGGTGGCGGAGAGGCTCTCGTCCTGATAGCGAGCTGTGAAGCTCACCCCATGGGCATCGGAGGTACTGGTGCTTCCGATGGCCTGGTACCCGGGCCAGCGGGTACCCGCCCCAATGGAGAAGTCCCAGTCCCCGAGCTTTCTCGAGAAATTTAGACTCCCAGCGAGTCCCCGTGCCGTATGGGCCGAGGCCGGCGCATCCTGGAAATGTCCTAGATCTTGGCCGTCGATATGGGTTTCACTCTGGGGAAAGCGCTCGGGCTCTGGGCCAAGTCGCCACAAGTCCAGCTCGTAGGCGACATCCGCTTCGGTGCCCGCCCACAGGACGGCACCGCCGGAAAGGGCAGTGAAAGCACCCTTGAGCACCGGGCCTTTCTGCCCCTCCGAGTAAAGCCCGGAGTCGGTTCCCCACCACAGCCTCCCCTGGAAGCTGGCGAGGGCGTGGACCGCTTCTCCAGCGGAGAGCCAGCCGGCCCCTGCCCCCGCTCTTAGGATGCGAACCCCCTGTCCTGTGGCCACGTAAAGCGCATCCTCCCTGGCAAGGAGGTCGTTCACCGGTCCAGGAACGTCGGGGAACTTCATCCAATCCTCGCCCGTCCACAGGTAAAGCCCTTCCTGTCCGCCCAGGTACAGCTTTCCTTCGGCGGCCGCCAGGGCCCGCGGCCGCTCCCCTTCTGGAAGCGGAAGCCGAGTCCAAGAATCGGGGATCTCGGAGTCCCCTGGGGAGAAGACGGCCACGGCTTGGTCGGTGGCCAGGTAAACCACCCCTTCGCCCATGGCCAAGGCCAGGCCCTCCTCCCCAGGGAACCCATCCTCCTGGTAGATGCGCACCCAGCTAGCCACCCGGTCAAATGGGTTCTGGTCCCACAGCCGCACCACGGTGAGCCCTGAGTCGGTGGCACAAAGGAGCCTGTCCGGAAGGGCAAGGAGGGCCGCCACTTTCCGTCCACCCAGGCCTTGACCTGCCCCGTAAGAGGAGAACTTGCCCTGATGATAGACGGTGAGTCCGTTCTGATGGGCGAACACCACGTACTCCCCGTCCAGGGAGGAGAAGGCCGCAATGTCGTTGATCCGATTCTGGGCGGCGATCCGCTCGTTGTCCCCGAGGGGAAATACGTTCTCCGAGGCGCCGAAGGACAGGTCGTAGTCCCAGTCCCCGGCTTCGCCGGACATGCGGATTCCCCCCACGGTGTGGGTGTTGGGCATGGTACGGGTGGCGGGGTCAGGCTGTCCCAGGTCGACCGCCCGATAAAGCGAGGCCTCCATATCCCCGTACTCCAGGGTGGCCCCCAAGAAAACCCGCTCGTACTCCGTGTAGCCACCCAACCCCCCTCGCTGGCGCTCAAAGTCCACCTTCAGTTCGTCGTCCTCAGTTAAGGTGATGAACAGCACCAATACCCCGGTCTCGTAATCGATGGTGTAATCCGTGCCCCGGGAAAGGAGTTTTCCGTTGAGGTAGACGCGTTCGGAGCCCGGCACCACAGAAAGCCCCAGCATGAACACATCGCCGACCCTGCGGTAGCGGAAGGAAACCTTCAGGGCTGCCCCCTCCTGGAAGAAATCGTCGGGGAAGGAGATCTTGAGCACCCCCTCCTTTGGGTAAAGGGACCAGGCAAAATCGGAGAACCGCGGCTCGGAGATGGGAAGGAAGTCCTCCTCCCCCGCCGGCCGCACCCAAAGCTCCAAGGATTCTTCGATCACATCCCTTTCCCCAAAGAGGAGGTAGCGGCGGCGGCCCGCCTCCGGGAGGGGATATCCCTCCCCCGACACCTCAAGGACCGCGTACTCGAAAAGGCCGGTGAGGAAGGCTTCCTCAAGGTCGCTATCTAGGATGAACGGGTACGTTTTCCTATCCGTCCCAGAAAGGTCATGGAGGTCGTTGTAGGTATCGATGGCGTCCTGGATCCGGCGGCGTAGTAGGACATTGGGGGAGGTGCGCAGGATGAGCACGTCTCCCTCATCGCGCAGGACCAAGTAGTCCCCTGAGGAAAGGTCCACGGCCGGCTCCTCGGCCAGGACCTCGGAAAGCCACCCCAGACCGTAGTCACGCAGAAAACCCTGAAGCTGGGTCGTCATCGGAAGCGAAAGCTGTACCTCAGAAAAACCCTCCACGAACGGGGCCCTAAGGGGCCAGAAGTAGGCGCCCTCAATCTCATTGGCGTAGGGTGCCGGCTTCCAGGGATCTTCCGGGTCTTCGTAGGAGAACACCGCCTCCAT
Source organism: uncultured Thermotogaceae bacterium (assembly GCA_964448595.1). Taxonomy (GTDB): domain Bacteria; phylum Bipolaricaulota; class Bipolaricaulia; order Bipolaricaulales; family Bipolaricaulaceae; genus 64-32. The sequence continues at coordinate 2,053 of CAYUWL010000021.1, read as the reverse complement.
CTGGGCAGCTTGCCCCCGGAAGGTGACGCTTTCCGAGATCCCCTCCAGGCGTGCGGCCAGGCCGCTCACCGTGAAATCCTGGACTTGGTAGGTCAGCCTGGCCCCCAGGAGCTTCTTGTTGTAAACGCCGAGCTCCCCCCGGCCCACATAGAAATCCCCAAGTTCCCCATGCCATGGATCTTGGTCCAGCTTGAGCACAAAATGCTGGAACCCTGGTCCCAGCCGATCGTCGAAGCTCGCTTCCAGGTTGATAAACCCCAGGGCCGAGCCGGTGATGTCCGCCCATAAGGATTGGTCCAGGTAAAGCTGCCCCGGGTAGATGTTCTCCAGGGCGAGGGCCTCCGGATCCCCGATCCCGTAGCGGATGGTCCACGTCTTCTGTCCGGTCACGTCTATGGTGAAGGACGCAGCTTGTTCCTGCCCGAGGAGTCCCCATGCGGGAAAAATCAAAGTCAGAATGAAAAGGAGCGCTAATCTATTCATCGAAACATCACCTTCAGCGAAGCCTTGAATGAAGCGGGAAGGGCGGCGTGAAGTTCGGTTGCCAGGCTGAGGCGGAACGCCCCCCAACCCACGGATACCGCGCAAGCGAGCTTCTCACCAGAATACCCCACCCTAACGCCTAAGCCTTGGGTCCATAGCTCAGCCCCCAGGGAAAAAGCCACCCCTTCCCCAAGCCCGGTGACCGCCCCCGCCAGGGCTCCGGTCAGAGGTTCCTGCAAGGGAAGCGGTAGGGCAAGCCCAAAGGAAACCGAAGGGGGCCAGCTCTCTCCGGGGACCGGAGCCCGGGCCACGAGCCCCTCCACCACGACCCCGATGGACAGGGGCCCTCGCAGCGAGGCCCCAAGATCCATGGCCCAGCCGATCCCTTCCTTGGGAAGCACATGCCGGAGCACCCGCACCCGCCCTCCCAGGGCGAAGTTTTCGGAAACTGGGATGCCAAGTGCCGCCGCCGCCCCCTCGGCCCGGTAGCGGAGTTCCTCGTCGATGGGGCCGGAGTCGAGGATGATCCCCCCGATGCCGAATCCGGGGACGGAAGCGGCAAGCGAGGATACGCTTGCGACCCCAAACAGGTCTGAAGAGGAACACAGGGCCTGAAGCCCACCCCCCCAGGCGATCCCAGCTGGGTTGGTAAACACGGCGCCCGGCCCGCTTGCCAGGGCAAGCCCGGCCCCGGCCATGCCCACGTCCCAAGCGTCCCATCCCAGCTCAAAAAGCGTCCCCACTCCCACATGCCCCCAGGCAGGGATCAGGAGGAATGCCAAGCTTAAGAGCACCAAAAGCCCCCTCATCGCTGCACCACCACCCGCACGATCGGGGAGGTTCCAGCCTCGCAGCTCACCACCGCCAAATACAGACCACTTGCCACCGGGGCCCCCCGCGAGGTGGCCAGGGGCCAGCGGGCCTCGCCCACCCGCCCGGAGAGCTCCTGTCGCCACAGGGGCCGGCCGGCAAGGTCGTAGATGCAAAGCTCGGCCCGGTCCGTCCCCTGGGGGAGCTCATAAAGGAAGCGTGCTTCCCTGGTGACCGGGTTTTCCAGGAGCCTGAGGCTAGGGGCCTGAACAGGGGTAGGAGTAGTCCCTTCCGCCGCGGCCGGCAGGAAGAGCTTCCCCCAGCCCCAGCTGGGGTTGGGCACGGCTTCCGTGAAGGAATCGGTCCTGGCCCCGGAGGTGAGGGCGCCCCTCAGCTCATCCCAGGAAAGCCCGGGAGAAAGCGAAAGCAGAAGGGCACAGGCCCCGGCCACGTGCGGCGCGGCCATGCTCGTGCCCCGAAGCATGAAGTGCCATCCGTCGGGGAGCCTAAGCCAGTCCGGTTCGGCAGCCGTACTGGAGAGGGAAGAGGCGATCCAAGCCCCTGGGGCGCAGAGGTCCGGCTTGAGGCGACCGTCCCGGGTGGGGCCGCGGGAGGAGAACCCCGCAAGTCCCCCTACCAGGTACCCCTCCTGCCACTCCTCCCCCACGATGGAGGTCCAGTGGTCTTTAGTGACATAAGCCCCCACCGTGATCACGCGATGAGCATTTCCCGGCTCGGCGATGGTCATCTGGGAGTCCCC
>CAYUWL010000020.1:12772-16644 GCA_964448595.1 uncultured Thermotogaceae bacterium | reverse complement strand
GCGGCCGGGAATTTCTGGAACGGCTCGCTCAGGGGATCCAGGCTAATTCGCTTCGGTAAGTCCTTCCCAGGCCCGGAGATAGGCTGCAAAGTCCCCTTGGGAGAAGAGGACCATCCGTACCTCGGAAAGCCCCCCGGGATGCTCTCGCAAAAAGTCCCGGATGGTGGACAAGGCTACCTTGGCAGCCTCCTCCACCGGGTATCCGTAGACCCCGGTGGAGATGCTGGGGAAGGCGATGGTCTTTATCCCGCGAGCGACTGCCAGCTCAAGACACGAACGGTAGGCCTTTGCCAGAAGCTCGGGTTCCCCTTTGCCCCCGCCGTGCCAGACCGGGCCCACGGTGTGGATGACCCACTTGGCCGGCAGGTTCCCCGCTGGGGTGATCACCGCTTCCCCTGTGGCAAGCGGCCCCTTTTCCCTGCGAATGGCCGCCGCGGCCTGGGTCACCTCTGGTCCCCCGGCCCGGTGGATGGCCCCGGACACCCCACCTCCCGGCGTGAGCTGGGGATTGGCCGCGTTGACGATGGCTTCTAGTTCCTGCGTGGTGATGTCCCCTTGAAGAAGCACAAGGCGGGTTTTTCCGATCGTGGCTTCATAATGCTCGCCCGACACGTTTCCCCCTTTCCAACGGAAACTCGACACTTATTATAGCTTTGTGTCAGGACTTTTTCGGTTGGGCGCAGCTTGGGTTCCAGGGTATAGTAATTTTATGCGCGTTGGTTACGTACAGTTTGAGCCGCATTTTGGCGAGGTGAAGAGGAACGTTGAGCGTGCACTTGCCCTCATGGGAAGTGAGAGGGCCGATCTTTGGGTTCTGCCCGAGCTTTTCTCCACCGGGTATCTCTTCACCTCACGGGCGGAGGCCGAAGGGCTTGCCGAGCCAGTTCCTGACGGGCCCACCATCCAGGGGCTCCTCCGGTTCGCCCGGGATCAGGGGTGTTACATTGCGGCTGGGCTGGCCGAGCATGCTCCGAAAGGGCCCTATAACTCCGCGGTCCTGGTGGGGCCAGAAGGGCTCCTCCTTCACTACCGTAAGGCCCACCTCTTCTATCGGGAGAAGGAATGGTTCGCGCCGGGGGACACTCCATTTCCCGTTGTAGATGTAGATGGGGTGCGGGTAGGGCTCATGATCTGCTTCGACCACCTGTTTCCCGAGGCGGCGCGCACCCTGGCCCTGAAAGGGGCACAGATCATCGCCCACCCGGCAAACCTCGTCCTCCCGGGGGTGGCCCAGCTCACTACGAGGGTACGGGCCCTGGAGAACCGGGTGTTCCTCGTGACGGCCAACCGCGTCGGAACGGAGGCCCGGGGTGGGGAGACACTCCACTTCACCGGGGAATCACAGATCGTCTCTCCCCAGGGCGAGGTCCTCGCGAAATCCCCACAGGAAGGGGAGGAGGCGGTGGTGACGGAAATCGATCCGGACGTGGCGTGCGAAAAGCGCATCAATCCTTACAATGACCTCCTCTTTGACCGCCGTGTAGATCTATATTTTCGCTGAAGGACCGGTCACAAAATGCCGGCTGTGGCGGCGGGGACAAGGTAGCCCTCCTTGCAGCCGGCGTTTACCATTGAGGGGCAGGAAGATCAGGGCGAGAGAACTTGAATTTAAGGGGGGATCCATGGCCGATTGGAGTGACCTCCTTGCCAATGAGGGGATCCGGGTTCGGGTGGCTCAAAACCAGGCATTGGCCCAGGTGTTGGAGGAGGCCCTGGAGGGGATCGACAGGCTCCTCGCTGGCACCGGGCTCCCGTATCGCCTTGATGCCCGCTTGACCCGGAGTGGGGAGTATCTCATCCGGATGCAGATCGCCTATCGGAGCCGGGATGAGCGAGACAGGATTTGGGATCAGGCAGCACAAATCCTGGAACAGGCAAGGCGGGGCCAGGATGTCCACATCCTGTGTGGTATCTCTTCGTTCCTCCCGCTTAACTGACTTATGGCGGATCATAGGGCGCTTGGAGCGCTTTTGGCGCGGATCGATGGAGCCGGCTATGGGGCTTACAAGCGTCTTCAGGGCACGTGGGCCTTTCCCGATTTCACACTGCACATAGAGCATGTGCAGGGGGACCCGTTCGCCGCTCCCAGTCGCCTACGGGTCTACATCTCCCAAGAGGTTGCCCGGTTCCCTCAGGAGCTCTTCTCCAACCGCCCCCGCCGGATCGCCCTGGAGGACTTCCTGGTGCGAAGGCTGGCCACGGAGATCCCCCGGTGTACGAAGGGGTCACGCGGCTCAGGCCACTCGGGGCGTTTTTTCGTGGTGGACTTCGGCCAGTGCATCCTGCCCCGGACCGCGGTGGCGGTGGGGGAGGAGGCCGTGGAGGCGGTCATCTCCTGCGGGCTGCCCGCCAGCGGAAGGCGGATCCTGGGCCGGGAGGCGCGCGAGATGCTCCTTTCGGAGCTTCCGGAGCTCGTCCGCAGGGCCCTTTTTTACCGGAACCTCGATCCCCAGGCGGTCCGTAGGCATGTGGAGTGTGGGGAGGACGCCGAGGCCCTGCGGGCCCAGCTCTACGAGCGTGATCTGGTGGCATTTGTGGCCGAAGGCGCGATCCTGCCCCGGGCCTCTGGGGTGTCCGACCGCCCTTTGAGGGCCGGGGCGATCCCGTTTGTCCCTCCAGAATCACTGGCCGTGACTTTGGAGCGTCCCAATGGCGGTCCCATCCGTGGGATGGGTATTCCCACCGGGGTGACTCTGATCGTGGGGGGCGGCTACCACGGAAAGTCCACCCTGCTTTCCGCCCTGGCCCAAGGGGTGTACAACCACATCCCCGGGGACGGGCGCGAGTACGTGATCACGCGCCGGGAAGCCGTGGTGATCAGGGCTGAGGACGGAAGGTTTGTGTGTGGGGTGGACATATCCCCGTTCATCTCAAACCTCCCTAACGGAACCGACACCCACAGGTTCACCAGCCAAAACGCGTCCGGCTCTACCTCCCAGGCGGCGAACATCATCGAGGCCCTGGAGGTAGGGGCGAAGGTGCTCCTTGTGGATGAGGACACCTCGGCCACCAACTTCATGATCCGGGATGAAAGGATGCAGGCCTTGGTATCCAAGGACAAGGAGCCCATCACCCCGTTCATCGACCGGGTGAGGCAGCTCTACGAGGAGTTCGGGGTGTCCACGGTCCTGGTCATGGGGGGTTCGGGGGATTACTTCGAGGTGGCCGACACGGTGATCATGATGGATGCCTATAGGCCCCGGGACGTGACCGAGGAGGCCAAGCGCATTGCCCGAAAGCTCGGCCGTCCCCGCAAGCAGGAAGGTGGAGAACGATTCGGCCATTTCCTGTCGCGAGTGGTGGATTTAACGAGCATTCAGCCCAGGACACGCAAGGGACGACTTAAGGTGCAGGGGTCCCGGATGGCACTCAGGCTTGGCAATTACACCATCGACCTTTCCCGGGTGCACCAGTTTGCAGAAGTAGGACAGGTGCGGGCCGTGGGGTACCTGCTCGCCTGGCTCGCCGAACAAGGCCATAAGCTGGGGACCGATGGCCCTGTGGGGGAGGTGCTCAAGGCCCTGGAGCGGAAGCTGGAGGAAGAGGGGCTGGTTTCCTTCCTCCCGGCCCGATATGGCGACCTTGCCCAGCCGCGGCGGTTTGAGGTCGCAATTGCCTTAAATCGCCTCCGGACTTTGCGCCTGCGGAATGGATCGCTATAAGGGGATCATCCCTGCCTGGGAACGATTTTGGGATGCACTCCACCGGCCCCTTTCACCGGTGATCAGGACGAACACGTTGCGCATCTCTCCCTTAAAGCTACGAAAAAGGCTTGAGGCGAAGGGCTTTCGTTTGGAACCCCTTCCTTGGGATGAGACCGCCTTTAAGGTGGAGGGGGAGATTCCCATTGGGAACACTGTGGAACACTGGCT
>CAYUWL010000020.1:3443-12672 GCA_964448595.1 uncultured Thermotogaceae bacterium | reverse complement strand
TGGTGGACGCCCCCTGTAGCGCCGAGGGCACGGCCAGGCGGCATCCCCGACTGTGCCGTGGAGCACCTTTGGGGATCATACGTAGGATGGCCAGCCTGCAAAAGAGGCTCCTCTCCCACGCCCTTAAGCTCGTGCGGCCTGGGGGGATCGTCGTTTACTCCACCTGTACCATCGCCCCCGAGGAGAACGAGGCAGTGGTGAAATACGCCTTGGACCAAGGCCTGGCCGAGCTCCTCCCCTGGGAACCGCCGGTGCCTTACGCCCCCGGCTTGACCTCCTTCGCCGGGGAGGAATACGGTCCGGAGCTAAAGAAAGCAGTGCGATTCTATCCACACCACTTCGACTCCGAAGGAGGCTTCGTTGCCGTCCTCAGACGAACAAGCTAACGAAGCACTCACCTATTTCCGGGAACGCTTCGGCGTGGAAGAGCTGCCCGGGAGGGTGGTGGAGCGGGGGGATTCCCTGTGGCTGACCACCGCCCCGGAGATGCCGAACGGGATCAAGATTCACTCCCTGGGGATCCGCCTCCTCCGAAAGCAGAAAAAAAGTCTTAAACCCACCAGTTTCGGGCTCATGCTGCTTGGGGATCGGATCCGCGCTCAAAGGGTTAACCTCTCCCGGAGTGACCTGGAAAACCTCCTTCAAGGACGGACGCTCACACGGAAAGATCTTACCCCGGGATATGTGGCCTTGTGCTTTGAGGGCGATGTGCTCGGGTGCGGCCACGTGAAAGGGGGACTGCTCCGATGCCAGATCCCCCGGGGACGGCGTCAGGAACTCCTCATCGCCCTTGCGGCCGAGCGTCGCGGGGGAGTGTAGCCAACATTACAGATCAGAACGGGGCTTCCGTGTTATAATGCCTCACGTACGGGTGAGGGTTCTGTGCCCCGGGCCCTCGAAAGCTCGTTCCCTTGGCAAGTGGAGGAGAGGAGGCGATGGTGAGAAAAGGTATTGCGCTTTTGCTTGTAATGATTCCGGTGAGTGTTTGGGCTGCATCCGGGGGCATCGTGTTTATCCTGGATGCCTCAAACTCCATGAACCAGAAGCTGGACACTGCCGAGACGAAATTCGAATGGGCCCAGGAAGCCCTTACGCTTGTGCTCAGGGAGCTGCCCGAGGACACGCCGTTTGCCGTGGTGGCGTTCGGACACCGGGTGTCCAAGGATCTAGCTGCCGAGAGCTGTCTTGACATAGAGATCCTGGTGCCTTACGGCGTTCATCCCGATCGAGGATCCATCTTGCGCAAGATCAGGGCCATAAAGGCGATGGGGAAGACCCCGCTTGCCCAGGCGCTCTCGTTTGCCGCTGGGGTGGCGGGCGAGCCGGCCAGGCTCGTATTGCTTACGGACGGGGAGGAGACCTGTGGCGGGGATCCCCTTGCCGCGGCCCGGGACATATGCGCCGACGGCACTACTTTAGATGTGGTGGCCGTCGGGGTGACCTCCGAGGTGGCGGTTCTGTTGGGAAACTTGGCCCGCACCTGTGGTGGCAGGTTCGTGCTCACTCAGGACCCGACGGAGCTGCCCGCCCTGTTCCGGGAGGTCGCCATGCCCCAGCCGGAGGTACCCGAGGCTTACCGATGTTACCCCGTGGATCACGTGATCTGGGGGACCCAAGGGGATGACGTGCTTATCGGCACCCCCGAAAATGACCTCATCTTGGGCCTGGGTGGGAATGACCTCCTTATCGGTCTTAGCGGCGATGACGTCTTGGTCGGCGGCGAGGGAAACGATGTGCTCCAGGGCGGAGAGGGGAATGACCGCCTTGAGGGCGGTCCAGGGGACGACCGGTTGCTCGGCGGGCCTGGGAATGACACGCTCCTCGGCGAGGCCTGTAGCGATGCCCTCGAGGGCGAGGCGGGCGATGACGTGCTCTCCGGCGGTGAGGGCAATGACAAGCTCTTGGGAGGTCCTGGATGCGATCGGCTGGACGGCGGCCCCGGGCACAACTTCGTTTACGATGAGGGCCATGTTTGTGAACCCTGCCCGCCTGCGGCGGCTCCTGCCCCGCCCTCGGCACCTTGCGGGCCGACCTTGACCAAGGAGGTCGACGAGGGCAGCTCCCTCGTGCTGCGGGCTGACGTGTATGACCCGGACGGTGACCCGGTCACGGTCACCTGGTGGGCAGAGGAGGGTTTCTTCTCCGATGAGCACTCCCCCAACCCGACCTACTACGCGCCTTGGGTAAAGGAGTGCGAGGGGCGCGACGTGACGATCAAGGTCACCGCGGTGGACTCCTGCGGGGCCAAATCCGAGGACACCTTGATCATCCACGTACGCAACGTCAACCATCCCCCCACGGCGGATGCCGGGCCGGACATGACCGTGCCCGAGGGTGGAACGATACAGCTCTGCTGCTCGGCCTCTGATCCTGATGGGGATGCCCTCACCTACACTTGGAAGGTAGAGTGTGGCAGGGGCTCGTTAGACGACCCCCATTCCCTCAGGCCGAAGTTCACCGCCCCCCTTACCGATCGCTGCGAAGGGGAAGACCTGGTGCTCACCTTGATCGTGCGGGACGCCTGTGGCGCCGAAGCCCGCGACACCATGGTGGTGCATGTCCAGAATGTGAACCAGCCGCCGTGGGTGGACGCCGGGCCGGACCTTTCGGTGAGCGAAGGTGGCCAGATCATGATCCTGGCCAAGGCGGGAGATCCCGATGGGGAGCCCCTTGAGGTGGAGTGGTGGGCCGATAGCGGATCGCTTTCCGGCGCGGATTCCCTGTGCCCGGTGTTCCACGCCCCGGAGGTCACCGGCTGCGATGAGGTCCTGGTGAACGTCTGTGTGACGGTGACCGATCCGTGTGGTGCTACGGCCACCGATTCCCTGGTGATCCGGGTGCAGAACGTGAACCATCCGCCCACGGTCAAGGCCGACCCGTAAACTGGGCTAGCTTGGTAAGCAAAGGGGCCGTCTCAGGCGGCCCCTTTTGCTTTCTTGTAGCAGCCGTCAACTGGATTTTGATGAACCCCATCGGGGATGGTGACTCTGGGTGGATTGATGACCCATGGCGGGAATTCAGTTTTGCTGTACAATCGATATGGATCTCTTGTATTCCTGGGAGGTATGTATGAGCGATATGATAAGGGTATCCCTCGTCTTCCCCCGCCGGCTCTGGGAGGAGGTCAAGCGGCTGGTGCCCAGCGGCGAGCGCTCGCGGCTGATCGCTGAGGCGACGGAACGCGAGCTGCGAAGGAGGCACCGGCGGGAGAGCGTGACGAGGCTTCGGGCGCTCCAGCAGGAACTCCGCCAGAAGTATGGGGAGATGCCCAGCTCCGTTGACGACATCCGCCGGATGCGGGAGAAGCGGGATGCCGAGATCGCCGGTTTGTGTTGACGCCAGCATCGTCGTCGCGTTGGTGACCCCGGAAGCCCAGAGCGAGCAGGCCCTCTCCCTGTGGGCGGAGTGGATGGAGGGAGAGGTCAAAGTGGTAGCCCCGACTCTGCTCCGTTGTGAGGTGGCCTCGGCTTTGCGGCGCAAGGTGGTACGCGCCCTGATGTCCCTGGAAGATGCCCGGCGTGCCCTGGAAGCAGCCCTCTCCTTGGACATCGAATACCTAGATCCGCCCCAACTCCCCCTATGCGCTTTCGACCTGGCGGCTCGCCTCAACCGGCCCGCCGCCTACGACGCCCACTACCTGGCCCTGGCCCAGATGTTAGAAGCCGAATTCTGGACGGCTGATGAGAGGCTGTACAATGCTGTTCAGGATGAGTTCCCCCGGATCCACTGGCTTGGGGCGCACAAGCGATGAGGAAAAGCTGCGGAACAAACTCCTCAGAAGCCCCTCCAGAAGACCAAGTCGCTTAACTTTGGAGGACCCAAAGCCGACTCCAGCATGAACACATCCTGGCTGTTCAGCCCGCTGGATGAGAAATGGCCTGCTAGTCAGCCGGCTCCGGCAGGAAGCAGATGACCCGTTGAGGCGGGCAGTATAGGCCCGGAAGCAACCTAGCCACCAGCTCGCCCACCGGGTTGTCCCCCCGGGCGAGGAAGTGGGCGAGCTGGGCGTGAAGGCACTTTACCCGCCGCAGGTTCCGCAGGCCCGCCACCCCGGTCTCCACAGCAGCCCATGCCCTTTTCTGCTTCAGGAAGGCCCGATCTTCTTGTGAGAGAAGGGACAGGCGCTCCTTGCGGTAGGCCTCATGAGCACGGGCATAGCGGGCGGCAAGCTCAAGGTCTTCCCTGAGGCGGGCCTCAAGGCGCTTCACCCAGCCGGCCGACTCCAGGCGGGCCACCTCCTCCACGAGGTAGGGACAAGTGAGCCAAAACAGGGTGGGAAACACTTCAAACGAGTCCCCTTCACGTCTGAGTGGGTGGTTTACGGTCACCTGAGGATAGCCGTAGGGGCAGTCCCTGGCGATGGCCACCACCCCCCGGGCGGGGCGGCCGAGCTGCCATGCCACAACCTCCAGGTCCCTGGGGCCAGGGGGACGGTCCATCAGCCTTCCAAGGCAGCGCAAGCCAGCGCCCATTCCCTGAGGGAAAGGCGCTCCAAGGAGGGACGTCCAAGCGGCCGAAAGGCGGAGAGAACCGCCCGCACGCCGTCTTCCAGGGTGACCTTTCGTCCAAGGAGGGAGGAAAGATCTCCCACCGGCGCGGGTCTTGACGGCACCTGTGCCGGGGAATATCCGGGGCGGAGGGCGAGTAGCAGCTGCTCTACGGGGACGCGGTCGCGCCAAAGGAGCAAAGTTCCGTGGTGGAGCAGGGCTCGGCGGCGGAGCTGGGCCGAGCCCGAGACCTTCTTCCCAAGAACATATACCCCACCGTCTTGTGTTTGGGCGGGAAGACCCCAGCGCCTTCTTAGTTCCCCTGCCAAAAGCTCGGAAAGCCTCGTTTGTGAGCCCCTCACGGAGGTCCAGGGGCCGGACAGGGGCAAAAATAGGGAGAAGTTCAAGTTCCCGGGATGGTGATAGACCGCCCCGCCCCCGCTCGGTCGCCGGACCACGGGGATCCGGAACCTTCGGCACAGGACAAGGTCCACCTCGTCTTCAGGGCGCTGGCCCCTGCCGATCACCACACAGCGGCCGTTTCGCCAGATGCGGAGCGTAGGTGGCTGTCCCCCTTCCCCCACTGCCCGCAGGATGGCCTCGTCCAGGGCGAGCCCCTCACGGGGGTCCCTGAACCCCATGTCCAAGATAACCCTCACGCCAGTCCCTCGTACACCCGAGCGGCCCGGAAGGAAGTCCGCACCAAAGGGCCGGCCACCACGGCCTTGAATCCCAGGGCGCGGGCCTTCTCCTCCCAGCGGGCGAATTCCTCCGGGGATAGGTAGCGCGCCACCGGAACCTGGGCCGGGGTGGGGCGCAAGTACTGGCCCAGCACAAGGATGTCGACTTCGGCGGCAAGGAGGTCTTGCATCGCCTCCTGGATCTCGGCCGGCTCCTCCCCCAAGCCCAAAAGTAGCGAGGATTTCGTGATAAGACCGGGTGCGAGTTCCTTCAAGGTCTTGAGGACGGAAAGGGAGAGGTCATAGCCGGCTCGCCTATCTCGCACCTTCGGGGTAAGGCGCCGCACCGTCTCCAGGTTGTGCCCCACCACCTGCGGCCCGGCTTCCACCACCTCCCGCAGGGCTTCCCGGCGGCCGGAAAAGTCCGGGATGAGGGCCTCTACCTTGACGCCGGGGACTTCTTTCCGAATGGCCCTTATGGTGGCGGCAAACTGCCCTGCACCCCCGTCCTTGAGGTCGTCGCGGTCAACCGAGGTGAGGACCACGTACCGAAGTCCCAGCCTGCGCACGGCCTCGGCAACCCGGGCCGGCTCCTCGGGGTCCACCTTACCACCTGGCCATCCGGTGCGAACCGCACAAAAGCCGCAGGTCCGGGTGCACACCTCCCCAAGCAGCATGAATGTGGCCGTCCCTTCAGCCCAGCAAGTGGGCAAATTGGGACACCGCGCTGACTGGCACACGGTGTGAAGGCCCAGCGAAGTGAGCAGTTCCTCCATCGCCCTCACCGCGGAGCCGGCATGCGGCGCCACGGCTACCCTAAGCCAACAGGGTTTTATCCCATCCATCGGGAGAGCGCCTCCTTGTCCAAGGGGACAATCCGGGCCGAGAATACTTCCTCGAACACCTCCAAGGCAGCCCGGCGTGCCTCTTCAATGGGGATGGGACGCCCGGCAAGTTCAGCCAATGAGGCCGCCTCCACCCCATGCAGACCACAGGGCACAATCAGCGAGAACAGGTTGGGTTTTAGGTCGACGTTTAATGCCAGCCCGTGCATGGTGATCCAGCCCCGTACGTGTACCCCCACGGACCCAAGCTTCCTCGCACCTTGCCAGACGCCGGGGAACCCCGGACGGCGATGTGCCTCAACGCCGAATCGCCCGGCCGTGCGGATCATCACCTCTTCCAGGCAGGCCACGTAACGCCTGAGGTCACGGCCGTGCTGACGCAGGTCCAGAATCGGATACAGGACCAACTGCCCCGGGCCGTGGTAGGTAACATCTCCCCCCCGCTCCACCTGATATACCTTTACCTTGAGTCGCTCAAGCAGCTTGGGATCGGCGAGGATGTGGTCGGGGCTCGCAAGCCTGCCCCCCGTGATCACGGGCTCGTGTTCGACTGACAGCAGGACATCCGGTATCCGTTCGGCTCGCCTGAGGGCGTGAAGCCGCCGCTGCAAGTCCAGCACCGGACCATATGGGGCCCGGCCCAAAGCCGCATGTGCGATCTCCCTCAATCGGGCTCCAAACGTGCGATGGCGGCTCCTGGCTTCGCCTTCGCCCCCTCAGGGACCAGCACTTCGCCGATACGCCCGGCGGCCGGGGCCTCGATCACGAAGATCGCCTTGTCCGCCTCCACCTCGGCCACCGCTTCCCCAGCCTCGACGTCCTCTCCAACGCCCTTCAGCCACCGCACCAGCGTGACCTCCTCCACGTCACCCAAGAGTGGGACGGTGATGTCCAAGCTGCCTCCTTTCCAGGTGAATTCTAAGTCAGCCTTACGTGCTGACAAAGCGCGACCTCTAGGCAGATTTCTCCTCGGTTTCGTCGTGGGAGAACCTTGGGATGACGACGCCGGCCAGGGAATCTATGTTCTTGAAGTGGTCAGAGGCACGGATGAGCTCCACCGAGGTCGAGCCGCGGCCGGGGCCGAAAACGGTGACCCGTACCCCCCTGCGGCTGAGATCGTCTACCAGGGGCACGAAGTCGGAATCACCGGTGACCAGCACTATCTCCTTAACCACCGAGGCCAGATGGATCGCCTCCAGCACGATCTCCACGTCCATATTGGCCTTCATACCGCCGTCGGGATGCTCGCGCACGGGCTTTGTAATCACCCGAAACCCCATGAAAGACAGGGCATCGATGAGCCGCATCCTGCGGTCGTCGTCCCGGCGATGGGGGACGAAGGCGAGGAACTTCACCTCTCGTTCTTCAAGCTCGAACTCCGCCTTCAAATAGTCTCTGAGCGCGTCGTAGCGGACCTCCATGCCCTGCCTTTCGAACGTCTCCTGCAGGTTTTGGACGTCCACAAGGACAGCTGCCTTAATTTGCATGCTACTTGCCTCCCGATTTGGCTTTACGCCGAAGGTGGTTTTTCCGGAAATGGTCGGTGCCACAATTTTATAACCTATTTGAGGAGGGTTTACAATGGCTGCGGATGGAGGACGGGCCAACAGCACGCCCGCTTCCCGCGATTTTTGTCCATGAAATCTCTGCAGCTTGGTGCCTTTGAAGTTAAATTCATAGGTTTCCTTACAGCTGAACGAGCCGGGCGGCGATCTTGCGCCCGCGGGGTATGTACTCGTAGAGCCGCTCATCCACCAGCCTGCCGGCCCGCACCAGGACCTTGCCGTTCACCATCACCGTGTCGGCGTACTGGGTGGCGCAGCGGAGGAGCCCGGCCACCGGATCCGCCGCCCCGGCGTGCTCCACCCCCGAGATATCGAACAGGGCAAGGTCGGCGCACTTTCCCACCTCCAGCGTCCCAATCTCCTCTTCCCGATGCAGCACCCGGGCGCCACCCAGGGTGGCGAGCTCCAGGGCCCGCCTTGCCGGCATAGCCTGTGCCCCATAGCGCAACCGGGAAAGGAGCATGGCCTGCCGGGCCTCCCGGATCATGTTGGAGTGGTCGTTTGAGGCCGAGCCGTCCACCGCAAGGCCCACCCGCACCCCGGCGGCGAGCATGTCCACCACCGGGGCGATCCCGGAACCCAAGAGCATGTTTGACGAGGGGCAGTGGGCCACCCCCACCCCGGCCTGGGCGATCCTCCCTATCTCCTGCGAGTTCACGTGCACCATATGGGCGAGCCACACGTCCTCAGAAAGCCAGCCCAGCTCCGCCAGGTACTCCACCGGCCGCATCCCGAACTTTTCTAGGCAAAAGGCCTCTTCATCCAGGGTTTCGCCTAGATGAGTATGTAAGAGGACCCCGTGCCGGCGGGCGAGCTCGGCGGTGGCCCGCATGAGCTGCGGGGTCACGGAGAAGGGGGAACAAGGGGCCAGGGCGATCCTCACCATGGCCCCGAAGGAGGGGTCGTGGTATCTTGTGATCAGGCGTTCGGAGTCGGCCAGGATCTCCTCTTCAGTTTGCACCACGTCCTCCGGGGGCAGGCCCCCGTCCTTACGGGACAGGGACATGGAACCTCGAGTGGGGTGAAACCGGATCCCAAGCTCCCTTGCGGCCTCGATCTCAACGTCGATGAGCCTCTCTTTCCCCTTGGGGAACAGGTAGAGGTGGTCGGCGGTGGTGGTGCAGCCTGAAAGGAGCAGTTCCATCCCGCCCAAGATGGTGGAGACGTAAACCGCCTCCTCGTCGATCCCCCGCCAGCGCTCGTAGAGGAAGACGAGCCAATCGAACAGTTTTTTGTCCGCGGCCCCGGGGACGGCCCGGAACAAGGTTTGATATAGATGGTGGTGTGTGTTCACCATCCCCGGGATCATCACTCGGTCCCGGCCGTCTATCACCTCGTCGAAGGGCCCTGGGGGCGGGGGGCCCTCCCCCAACGCCGCGATGCGGCTGCCCTCCACCAGGAGCCAACCGCCCCTAAGCTCCCGCCCCTCCGGATCGAAGGTGACGATCGCCTCCACATCCTTAAACAGGATCCTGTTCATCCTCCCCTCTCAGCCCACCATCCGTGGCCTCCCACCGGTGGTCCGGCTGTATTATGGACCTTGCCCGCCAGGGGTTTAAGGCCTTGTCCGTTTACGCCACTTGTGATGATCCACGATGAGCAGTGCCCCCCTAAAGCGCTTTTCCTTATCCAACAGATCTCGCAACACGAAA
>CAYUWL010000020.1:0-3343 GCA_964448595.1 uncultured Thermotogaceae bacterium | reverse complement strand
GAGCAGTGCCCCCCTAAAGCGCTTTTCCTTATCCAACAGATCTCGCAACACGAAATGCACATTGGCAACGGAGCTGTTGGGCTTTTATGAGTACCTCGCGATCCGAGGCCCCGCGCAGGCCGAGGTCTTGGACTCTTATAACATCAAAGCCAAGATCGCGGAGAAATTCGATGGTCTCCTGGTAGGTGCACTCATCGACGAGGAATTGGGGAGGCATCTGTCAAGCCTCACGGACCGCGTGGACCTCTTCCTCCTCCACGAGCTGCTTGGCATAGCGAATACAGGCGAGGATGTCCTCCTCGGCGAGGTCAGGATAGCACTTGGCGACGATCTCTTTGGGAGTGAGACCATCGGCCAGGAGCCCGAGGATGATCTCCACAGGTATGCGGGTCCCGGCAATCCGAGGTTTTCCATGACACACGTCGGGGCTGACCTCGATCCTATTAGCGATCTTCATCGGGATCACCTCGCAATTATAGCCATGCCCTTGTACCTAGACATGCAAGCGCTAGCGGACGCTAATCTCAGGTTGACAGTGGGTGTTAACCCGGCCGTCGTGCGGCATCTAAAGCCTGAGGTCCACCTCATGGCAGCGCTCAAGGAATGCGACCAAAAGGTCGATGGCTGCCCGGATGTCCTCCTTGTGGGCGGCTTCCACCACGGAGTGGACGTAGCGGGTGGGGATGGACAGGGTGACCACTGCGGCCCCCTCCCGGGCAAGCTGCATCCCCCCGGCATCGGTCCCTCCCCGGGGGAGGATCTCAAGTTGATACGGGATCTTCTTCTCTTCGGCAAGCCCCACGAGGAATCGCACCAGTCCTGGGTGGGAAATGGATGCCGAGTCCTTCACCTTGATGGCCACACCCTTGCCCAGCTGGGTCACTTGCTTGTGGGCCTCCACCCCAGGGGTGTCGCAGGCTATGGTCACGTCCAGGGCTACCCCGATCTCGGGGGCGATGGCGAAGGCGCTAGTACGCGCCCCCCTCAGGCCTACTTCCTCTTGCACCGTGCCCACGAAGTAAACGTCCGCTCGGTGCGCTTCGAGCCTTCGCAGGGCCTCAATGCCCACGTATACGCCTACCCGGTCATCCAGGGCCTTCCCCGACACCAGCTCCCCAACCTCGACGAAGTCCTGCCGTAGCGTCACAGGATCCCCGACCCGCACCAGTTCCTTAACCCGGTCCCCGGGAAGCCCGAGGTCCACAAACAGGTCGGAGATCTTGAGCTCCTTTTTCTTCTCCTCCTCGGTGAGGATATGTACCGGCTTTGTCCCGATGAGCCCCATGAGGGGGCCGGTACGGGTGTGGACCACCACGCGCTTGGCGATCAAGGTTCTGGGATCGAACCCCCCCACCGGCTCTATCCTAAGAAAGCCCTTTTCCTCATCCACGTGGGAGACGAGAAAACCGATCTCGTCCATATGGGCGGCCACGGCCACCTTAGGGCCCTGGCCACTTTTCCGCGCGATTAAGTTCCCCAGTCGATCCACCGTGAGCTCGTCCACCTGCCCGGTCAGGGCCTGTTTGATGATCTCGCGGATCTCTTCCTCTCGACCTGGAACGCCCGCTGCTTCGGAAAGTCGCCTGAGAAGCTCCACCTTTGTCCTCCTTTCAGACCCCATGTTAGGTTGGGAGGGCACCGATGGCAACTTTGGTGGGGCGACTTTGGTTCGCTAGAATACATGCCAGGTGAAACATGATCCCGATTCGAGATTACCGGCCGAGCGGGATTACCCCCTATGTGACCGTGGGCTTGATCCTGCTAAATTTGGTTTTATACGCGTATCAGCTCACCTATTCTGCGTCCCAGGCCGCCTGGATCGACGGGTGTGCCTGGCGGGACACCTTGGGCACGGCCCCCCCAGGGTTCGATTACCTGCTTTACAAGAGGCTGGGGCGGGGTTGCCTGTACCCGGTCTCCGAGCGGGACTACTTCGTGATCAGATATGGGTTCATCCCGGCCGAGTTCTGGTCCGGGACGGATCTCCCCCCTACCACCCCATTCCCCATTTGGATGAATATCTTCACCTCCATGTTCCTCCACGGTGGACTCCTTCATCTTTTGGGGAACATGCTGTACCTGTGGATTTTCGGGGACAACGTGGAGGGGGCGATGGGGCATGTAAAGTTCCTTTTGTTTTACCTCGCCTGTGGGGTAGGGGCGGCCATGTTCCAGGCGAGCGTGTCCGCAGGCAGCACTGCCCCCATGGTCGGGGCCTCCGGGGCCATCGCCGGGGTGATGGGGGCGTATCTGGTGCTGTTCCCCTGGGCCCGGATCCTTACCATAGTCCCCATTTTCTTTTTCATCCAGTTCATCGAGGTCCCGGCCATCGTGATCCTGGGCCTGTGGTTCCTGATCCAGTTCTTCTCCGGGCTTCTGGATCTCTCCTCCCTGGGCGGGGTAGCCTGGTTTGCACACCTTGGGGGCTTTCTCACCGGGGTCTTGCTCCTCTTCCCCTTAAAGCGCCGGGGGGTGGTTCCCGGACTTGTGGCTTGGTGGCGGCGGCGCAGATCGCCCTGGGGTTGGTAAAGCTGACGAGGGCTGTGTTGGGGATCGATGAGGCGGGAAGGGGGGCGGTGCTCGGGCCTTTGGTGGTGGCTGGAGTGCTCGTCCCGGAGGAAGCATTGCCCACTTTGGTGGAAATCGGTGCGCGGGATTCCAAGGCCATCCCCCGAGGGAGAAGGAGGGGGCTTCTAATAGAAATCGCCCACCGCTTCCCGGTCCGGACCGTCGTCATCCCGGCCAAGAAGGTGGATGAAAAAGGGCTCACGGAGCTTGAGCTCATCGCGGCCGCCAGGATCGTGCGTTACGCGTTATCCACAATCTGCGACCAGTCATCAGCCGCCTCCAGTTCGCCACCCATCACCCATCACCCATCACCCATCACGGTGGTTATGGATGCCCCGGTGGCCCCGAGGGCGATCCCCGCATTCCGGGCCCGTTTAGCTTCCATCACTGGCCTTCCGGAAGGGGCCATCTCCGCCTACCCCAAGGCGGATAGCCTCCACCCAGCCGTGTCTGCGGCATCGCTTGCGGCAAAGGTGATCCGAGATGCCTACGTTGTCCATTTCCACAAGCGGTACGGGGATTTTGGCTGGGGATACCCCGGGGAGGGGAAGGTGGTGGCGTTCCTTATGAGGTGGCTGGCGGAACGAGGTGAACTTCCCCCCATCTGCCGCACCCGCTGGCGTACAGTAAAGCGTCTGCTAGAGAGAAAGCTCTCACTTTAGCCGAGTCAATCGAGGTAAAGACCCTCTTGCTTGGATCACTTCGCCAAGTCAAGTCCATCACCTTGCGAATTCAGTCCCCTTGGGTCAGAATTGCCGTAAGTACGGACATGTAA
>CAYUWL010000019.1:0-17409 GCA_964448595.1 uncultured Thermotogaceae bacterium | reverse complement strand
CGGCGCGCGAAGTCCTCCCGCTCCAGCATCCGAGCCACGGTGTACTTGGCACTGAGAACGATCACATCCTCAAAGGAAAGTTTTCCCAACCATTCGGAGTTGTAGCGCACCTCGGTCCTCTCCGGGTCCAGGATGAGGAACGCCTGTTCCTTGTAACTTGCCATGTTGCGTTCGATCTCCTCTGGGGACATCGGCTCACGGGTCCTGGATCTTCCTGAGGGGTCACCGATGCGACGGGTGAAGTCCCCCACCACAAGCACGGCGGTGTGGCCCAGGTCCTGGAAGGTGCGCAACTTCCGCAGCACCACCGCATGGCCCAGCGTGAGGTGGGGAGCGGAAGGATCGATTCCGAGCTTCACCCGTAGGGGCCTTCCCTCCCTCAGGGCTTGCTCGAGCTTGGCCACAAGCTCCTCCTGAGGAAGCAGGGTCTCTGCGTTTTTTGCAATGAGCGAAACCTGTCGTGCTACTTCGGCCTTGATGTCCACTTCGGGTCCTTTAGATCACCACCGCCGAGGCCACCTGATCGCCCTTATTCAGACGGATCAGACGCACACCTCGGGCGTAGCGGGAGAACGTGCTCACCTGACCCACCGGGAACCGGATTACCTTGCCGGACGTGGTGGACAGGACCACCTCGTCGTCCTCGGCCACAAGCAGGACCGCCACCACGGGGCTAGCCCCCTCCAGCTTGATCCCGATCACGCCCTTTCCACCCCGCCGCTGGGAGGGGATATCCGAAAGGTCCACCCGCTTCCCATAGCCATGGGCTGTGACCAAAAGCAGCCGCTTCTCCTCCCCTGGAGGCACCGTAACCATGCCAACTACGAAATCCCCCGCGTTTACCCGGATGCCGATCACTCCCTTGGAGGGCCGTCGGGTGATGCGCACCTCCCCTTCTGAGAACCTGATGATTTGCCCCCTGGCCGTTGCCAGGATCACGTCCCCCCCACCATCGCTGGGGAGCGCTTCCACCAGCCGGTCCTCAGGCGGAGCCGAGTGAGCCAAAATACCCTTGGTGTGAGCATTTGCGTAATCGGAAAGCGCATTTTTGTTCACGATGCCCTGCCGGGTGGCAAGGAGCAAATACCCCCGCCCATAGTCCTCCACCGGGACCACCGCCCGCACCACCTCATCGGGCTCCATCTCCAAGAAGTGACGGAGGTTCTTGCCCACGGAGTCCCGGCCGGCGATGGGGAGCCTGGCCGTCGGCAGCTTGAACACCCGGGCGCGGTCGGTGAATACCAAAAGATCATGGTGCGTGGTGGCATACACCATAGTGCGGAGGCCGTCCCCGCCCTTGGTCCGGATCCCGATCACGCCTTTGCCACCTCGTCCCTGGGGTCGGTAGGCCTCACACTCGGTGGAGTTCACATATCCCTTCAAGGTCACGCACAAAAGGATGTTCTTGCGGGGGACCTCGGACTCTTCATCCCCTGTCTCGTCCTCCCCAACAATGGCGGTGCGACGTGCGTCACCGTATTTCTCCGCGATGTCCTCCAGCTCCTTTCTAATGAGCCCGTCCAGTCTTTGGGGGTCGGCGAGTATCGCCTCGTACTCCGCGATCTTCACCTTGAGCTCAGCAAGCTCCTCGTCCACCTTCCGCCGCTCAAGGCGGGTAAGCTGCGAAAGACGCATCTTGACCACCGCGTCGGCTTGCTTGTCCGAAAGGCCTATCTCCGCGGAAAGGAGCGCCTTGGCCTCGTCAGGATCCCCGGCGCCGCGGACGATCTCGATCACTTCGTCAAGCCGATCCAAGGCCAGCTTGAACCCTTCCAGGATGTGAGCCCGCTCGCGGGCAACCCGCAGCCGATATTCCGTACGCCGTCTGACCACCCCCCGCCGGAAGGAGAGGAACGCGTGGATTAGCTTGACAAGGGAAAGCGTCTTGGGGCTTCCGTCCTGGATGACCAAGAAGTGGCAGGAGAAGGTGCGCTCCAGGGGCGTGAGGCGGAACAGCTTCCGGAGGATGCGGTGGCCATCCACCCCCCGCTTAAGCTCCACCACCACCCTCAAGCCCTCCCGGTCGGACTCATCCCTGAGGTCGGCCACCCCCTCCAGATCCCCGGATTTCACCTTGGCGGCGATCGACTCCAGGATGGTCGACTTCCTCACTTGGTAGGGGATCTCCGTAATCACAATGCGGTCATCCTCGACAAACGCCCGGGCCCGCACCTTGAGCCTCCCTTCCCCCGTCTCGTAGGCCTGGCGGATACCCTCATTCCCCACGATCAGACCTCCGGTGGGGAAGTCCGGCCCTGGGATGATGGGGAGAAGCTCCTCCACGGTTGCATCCGGGTGATCCATGATGTAGAGCGTGGCCCGGATGAGCTCCCGTAGGTTGTGAGGGGGGATTTGGGTGGTCATGCCCACTGAGATCCCCCAAGCCCCGTTGGCGAGCACATGCGGAAAGCGGACCGGAAGGACCTCCGGCTCCTGGAGGGAGTCATCGAAGTTGGGCACAAAATCGACCGTGTCCTCGGAGAGCTCCTCCAGGAACTCCATGGCAATGGGGGCAAGCCTCGCCTCGGTGTAACGCATGGCCGCCGGCTCGTCCCCGTCGATGGAGCCGAAGTTCCCCTGGCCATCGACGAGGGGGTAGCGGGTGGAAAACGACTGGGCAAGACCCACCATGGCCTCGTACACCGCCATATCCCCATGGGGGTGAAACTTACCCATCACCTCGCCCACGATGCGGGCACACTTCTTGTGGGGCTTCCCTGGGGTGAGGCCAAGCTCCCGCATGCCGTACAGGATCCGGCGCTGGACGGGCTTGAGCCCATCGCGGACATCCGGGATGGCCCTGCCGCGGATGACCGAGATGGCGTAGTCGATGTACGACTGCTCCATCTCGTCTTCGATGTAAGTAGTCTGGATCCGTTCCATAGAGGCTCTCCAACCGAAGGAAGTTTACGCACTCAACCCTCAGATCGCAAGGATTCTTGCGTTTGAATCCGATTTTCCTGCGGCGTACCATGAGTCAGGATGCAAAGGCGGGGGTTCATCTGGGTTATGGGGGGCCTTGCCCTGGGGCTCGGCATCGCCTTCGTGATAGGCGTGCTTGTGTTCTGGGTCTGGCCCGAATATCGGAAGGCCAAAAGCCCCCTTGGGGAAACACACTGGGGAGACATCGTGGTCCGATATCTTAAGGAAAGCCCCGTCGCTGAGGAAGCCGAGCCCCTCGCCCGTAAGCTCGATGAAGAATGGCGGCAAGTGCTTGAGGTCCTTGACATCCCGGCAGATGTTCTTCCCAAGTCGATTTATGTATACGCATATGGGGACGCCGCCGAGCTTCCGCTCGCGTTTTCCGCGCGTTGCCAGGAAGAGATCACCCAGCTTGCGGTGGTGGACGTCCTTGTGGACCAGCCATTCGCCGGGGCGCTAGCCCGGCTGGCCTGTTCCCTGGCTTACGGGGGGGCGGGCAACCCGGTCTTCCCCCGGGGGCTTGCCCTGTACCTGGACGATCCGGATGCAGCGTGGGCAGCGGAGGCCATGGTATACGGTGGTAAGGAAAAGTGGAAACTCTTGTTTGAAAATGCCGACAGGTTGCTCCCCTGCGACCCATGGGAGACGTTCTTCTTCAAAGTCGACGCTCCCTGGGTAAGCGCCACGCCTTCCCTTGAGACCGTGCGCTGGCTCCTTAAGACCACAGAGGCCCAGGTGCGCCGGGCGCAGGCTTGGGAGTCGACCGCCGCTGCCTTTGCAGCCTTTGTCCTGGAACACTTCTCCGGCCCGGGGGTGAAGGCGTTTTGGCTTGCCTCCACATGGGAGAGGGGAGCTCGGGCCTTGGGCCTTACCCCGGATGCTTTCGCCCGAGGGTGGGAAGAGTACCTCGAGGCAAGCTTCGCCCAAGCGCAAGCCAACCCCTTGATCCTTGCCAAGCGTGATCTATTCACGGGAAAGCCCAGCTTGGCCATCGCCCATTTGGAAGGCGTCTCTGGGGAAGAGCCCGATCTCCTGCGGGGACTTGCTTACCTCGCCCTAGGAGAACCAAGCTCCGCCCAAGCATTTCTTGCCTCCTCCCAGGAGGCGGCCCCCCTCGTTCGGGCCCTTGCAGGCCTGGGCAAACTAGAACCGTTGGAACTTGGAAGGTTCGTCATCATCGGTTCCCAAGCCAAAAGGTACGAGCCGGACCTCGTTCAAGCGGACGCAGCCCTTGACCGGGCCCTGTCCTTCTGGGAGTTAGATGAAGCAAACCTTCCTGAGAGGATAGCCGTTTACCTTACCCAGGCCTCCCCTGGAATTGACCTTCCTTGGGGCGTGATCTGGGCTCCCCCAGGGGACGTGGACCTGCCTGAGATGGCGGTTGGCCTGGTGCTTGAGCTCGTCTCCCCCATCGGCCTTCCCAAGTTCGATGCCTTGGTGCAGGGACTGGCGCTTTACCTTTCTCATCCGGAGCGAAACTTCAAATCAGAAGCCTTGGACGTCCTGAATAGAGGGAGATGGGTCTCGCTGACCCAGCCCCTGTTCGATGGTTACCCCCGCCAAATAGCGGAGGCCGAGGCGGGGGCGTTCGTGAGCTACCTCATCAGCGCTTACGGCAAGGAGGGCGTACAAAGGTTTTGGAAAGCCGTCGCTTTGGGGGCAAGCCCGTTCAGTGCTGCTTCACAGGTGTTCGGGTTGGATCTCTACGGGCTGGACCATTCCCTCCGAGATTGGCTCAAACAACCCTGAACGGATCGAAGGCATCCCGCAGGGCATCCCCCAGGAAGTTGAAGGCGAGCACCGTGACCGTGATGAAGAGGCCGGGGATGAGGAGCCAGGGGTAACTTTGGATCGTGGCCGCGTTGTTTGCCTTGGAGAGGAGGAGGCCCCAAGAGACCATGGGCTCGTGGATGCCTATTCCCAAGAAACTTAAGCCGCTTTCACCCAAAATGGCTCCGGGAATGGACAGGGTGGCGGCCACGATCAGGTACGAGGTCAGGTTTGGCACGATGTGGCGGCCGATGATCCTGAGGTCGTGGGCCCCGATGGCCCGGGCGGCCTCGGTGAAGTCCATGGACCGGATGGCGAGCACTTGACCTCGCACCACCCGTGCCATCCCTGCCCATCCCACTCCGGACATGATGGCCACGATCCCGAAGAAACGCATCGTGGGGCTCCACCCCTTTGGCAGGGCAAGCCCCAGGGAAAGCCAAAGCGGCAGCCTCGGGAACGACATGATCACCTCAAAGGCCCGCTGCAGGAACATGTCGACGGAGCCTCCATAGAAGCCCGAGATGCCGCCGAACAAAAGCGCCAGCGGAAACGAGAGGGCTACCACAAACGGCCCCACGATGAGCGACACCCGCGTCCCCATGACCACCCGGGAGAAGAGATCTCGCCCCATCTCGTCGGTTCCAAAGAGAAACAGCGTCGCCCCCTCATCGACTCCGAACAAGTGTACGTTGGTGGGGATAATGCCAAACAACCTATAGGGATACCCTCGCACGAAGAATTTGACGTAGTATTTCTGAGACCGATCTTCGGAATATTCCCACCTGAAGGTCTTGGTGTTAAGCTGGCGCACGGTTTTGTAAACAAAAGGCCGGGTGAGGCGTCCGTTTTCATCGAAGATGTGGATCTTGGTTGGTGGGGCGTAGGTGAGCGATCGGAACTGTTGCGTGTGTGGATATGGGGCCACAAGCTCGGCAAATATCAGGACGAGGAACAGAAAAGCAATGACCACGCCCCCGACGCGGCCCACCTTGTGTCGGCGGAACCGCCGCCAGGCGAGCCTCCACAGGCTGACCCCCAGCTCTTCTTCCGGCCGCTTGTATTTCTTCTTGAATGGCCACATGGCTCAGTCGTACCGGATTCGGGGATCCACCCAAGCGAGCATGAGATCCCCAAGCAAGTTCCCCACCATGAGGAGGAACGAGAAGAAAAGAAGCCCTGACATGATGACGTACTCGTCCTGCCTTTGCAGGGCGTTCCAGAAGGCCCGTTCAACCGAGGGCACCCCTAGGATTATGGCAGTGAAAAACGCGCCTTCGAAGAGCGTGGGGAGGGACATCCCCAGCATGGTTATGAGGGGGTTGATGGCGTTCCTCACCGCATGTTTCCAGATCACCACCCGCTCGGAAAGCCCTTTTGACCGCGCGGTGAGGACGTACTGTTGCCCCAGGGTATCCAGGAGCTGTCCCCGCATGTACCGGATCAGGCTCGCCATCCCGGCCGTCCCCACCACCACGATGATCGGCCACAGGTGCCACAGGAAGTTCACAAACTTGTCCCAACTCCAGGGGGCGTTGATGTACTGGACGTCGAATAGGCCCCCGACCCCCAGGCCCAAAGCCCCCACGTTGAGCACGGCTACCAAGAACCAGATGATCACCAGCGCCAAGAAGAAGTTGGGGATGGAAAGGCCCAAAAAGCCGAAAAACGTCAGTGTGTAGTCGGCGACCGAGTACTGATGTATTGCTGAATAAATGCCGATCGGGATCGCAAGTACCCAGGTAAAGATGAGCGTTCCGAACGACATCATAAGCGTCCAGGAGAGCCGCCCCCGAAACAAAGCATCGAAGGCGGACTGGCTTGTCTCCATGGAATAACCGAAATCCCCCCGGGTGATGATCCCGGTCACCCACTTCCAGTACCTCACATACCAAGGCTTATCAAGTCCATAGCGGGCTTCCAGGCTCGCGATGGTCTCCTTGCTGAACCGGGGGTTGAGCTTGAAGGCGGTGGTGAAGTTGCCGGGCATGAGCTGGATGATGGCAAAGCTCACCAGTGACACGATGATAAGCGTGGGGATCATGTACAGGAAGCGCCGGACGATGAAGCTCAGCATGGCCTTGGGAGTATACGAAAAGAAAAGGGGCAGCCGCAAGAGCTGCCCCAATAGCCCAAGCTTCAGGCTAAATCTAGCCGACCACCCGGTTCCCCACCATGTTGGGATTCTCCTTCCACAGGTACTCAGAGAAACCGAGCGCACCAGCAAGCGGGCTGAAGTCGGCGGTGTTCTGGAGGTTCTTGTACAGGGCGTATCTGTACACCATGTTAACAGTGAAGATAAGGTCCAGACTCTCGGAGAACAGCTTCTGGAACTCGGCGTAGTACTGGTAGGCCTCATCGAAGTCGTAAGTCTTAAGGCCGAGGTCGAACAGCTCGTCGATCCTTTGGGCCATCGGCCGTGGGTCATCACACTCCGAGTACCGCCAGAAGTGAAGTCCACCGCAGGAGCGGTATACGTTGGCCCCGTTGTTCGGTTCTGAGGAACCGGTGAGACCCAAGAGCACGGCCTCGTACTCGGACCCGAGGAGCTTGGTCACCAGGGCGTTGAAGTTGATCGGGTTGAAGTTGGCCTTGATCCCAACCTTGGCACAGTCGTCGGCGAAGATCTGACAGATCTGTTCCCGGATGGTGTTCCCCACGTTGGTGTTGAGCTCGAACTCAAAGGTGGTCCCGTCCGGCAGGTCACGCCAGCCATCCCCGTTCTGGTCCACAAGGCCTATCTGGTCGAGGAGCTGGGCCGCCGCATCGGGGTCGTATTCGTACTTGGCCACCACCTCAGGGGCGTAGAACGGAGAGAGTATGGATACCGGGCTCCACTGCGGAACGGCCAAGCCCATGTAAACGTTGTCGATGATGGACTGCTTATCGACGAGGTGGGCCATGGCCCGGCGGAACTCCACCATGCGGAAGTATTCCTTGAGCTTCTCGTTGGGGCAGTCCTGGTTGAACACGATCCAGGTGGTGCCGAACATGGGCTTGGTGGGGTCAATGCGGACCTCGAACCCCTTCTGCTCCGCCTCGGCGATCAAGGTGGACAGGTCCTCAGGGCGAGGAGCATATACATCCAGCTCCCCGTTGCGGAACTTCAGCATCTCGGCGTCCGCGCCACCCACGATGACGAATTTGATCCCATCAAGGTAGGGAAGACGGTTCCCCTGGGGGTCGACCTTCCAGTAATAGGGGTTGCGCTCGAGGACCACGAGCTGATCCGGGATGAACTCCTTGAGGCGGAACGGCCCCATGCCCACGATCTCCTCGGGCGGGGTGTCCACGCCCCACACGGAGTTAAGCGCCTCTGGGTCCGCGTCGGGGTTGTACACCCGGGAAAGATTCTTCAGCTTGTGTGCAGGATAGATGGCGCCACCGATCTGCCTGAGGAACGGCCGGAACGGGGCGGCCAGGGTGAACTTGACGGTGTAGTCGTCCACCTTCTCGCAAGTGGGAAGCTGATCTTCCACCAAAAGCACGTCGCGGTAGTCGGTGCGGACGTCCTCGTTGAAGATCACCCCGTTGAAGGTGAACACCACGTCGTCCGCCGTGAACGGCTCGCCGTCGGACCACTGGAGGCCCTGGCGGAGGTGGAAGGTGATGGTGAGGCCGTCCTCGGAGATCTCCCAGGACTTGGCCAGCGCCGGCTCCACCTTGTCGGTGATGGGGTTCACGTCGGTGAGCCCGGCGTGAAGCCGATAAGTGATGTCCGTGGAGCTCGTCTCTTGAGCGATGTGGTGGTTGAAGGTCTTGGGGTTATTCCAGGTGCCCACCACAAGGTACCCCCCGTACTTCCCCACCGTGAGGTTGGCCCAGTCGCCCTCGCCAAACGGCACAACCATGTACTCCTGGGCCAGAGCGCCAAGGCCGACCAGCGCCAAGGCCCCTAAAAGCGCAAGGATCTTTCTCATTTGCGTCACCTCCTAGGATACCGCCGGCTCACAGCCCGGCCGCCCAGCGCGCCGCCAACGCCCGGATGTAGGCGTCCTTGTATTCCTCAGTGAAGGCCTCGTTGAGGTAGAAGCTCGTCACCTTCTTCAGGAGGTCGACCTCGGACAAATCGGACTGGACTACAAGCGTAAACAGGGCCTGGGAAGCGGCATACCGCAGGTACTCGTTCTCCCCGTTTAGGGCTTGGTCCTCGAGCTCTCCTTGCGACTTTGCGGTGGTGGGTGGGAAAAGGTAATTCCCCGCGAGGAGCTCAGCCGCCGCCTTCCGGTAGCCGTCCGGGTTCGCCTCGTCAAGGCAGATAGCCTCAAGATCTGCGAGCTTGAACTTGCTGCGGTTCTTGAAGAAATACGCCTTGGCGCCCGCGTACCTCATCTCGGCCGTACGCCCCAAGGTATAGATCGTCTCCAATGTGGAGTCGTCCTTTCCGATCAGGAATTCCAAGAGCGCATCCACCGCCGCCGCCCGCAGCGCGGCCGGCTGCTCTGGATCGTTGACGAGCTCGATCAGGTCACGGTACTCCATGTCTTTCCCTATCCAAACGCGCGAAAGCGCCAGCGTCGCCGCCGTCCTGATGGCCTCGGTAGCGCCACCGGTTGCGAGTTCCTCAAGCTCGGCTTCGGTCTTGTTTGCCGCGTAATAGTCCACCAGTGCCAGGCCAGCAGCCATCTGGATTTCAGGGATGACGTCCTTGGTGGCGATCTCTTCAAGTCGGGCGGCGCTCATCGTCGCAAACGCAGGGGCTGCCAATAGCAGAACTAGCAAGACACCCAGTGCTTTTCTCATCTACACCCTCCTTAACACAACTTGTGGCTCCGAAACCCTTGCCCAAAGACCTACCCTGCTGCCAGAAACCACCTCCTCTCGAAACTGTCAAGCTATCTTACGTTTAGTGTACCGAGGGTGCGGGTGCCTTGTCAATACATTGACGCTGCCGCTCAAAAGGCGATATAATTGCCCTGTCGACGCAGAAAACGCCCTTGAAGGGCCGAAAAGGAGGCCGCTGATGGAGATCCTCAAAGTCGCGTCCAGTTCCAACCCCAATGCGGTAGCCGGAGCCATCGCCGGTGCCCTGGAAAACGATGGGGTTGTGGAGGCACACGCGATCGGGGCAGGGGCCGTGAACCAAGCCGTGAAGGCCATCGCCATCGCCAGGAGGCTTGTGGAGCGCGAGGGAGAGGCTGAGATCAAGGTCGTGCCCGGGTTCATCGATGTGGAAATCGGGGGCGAGGTCAAGACCGGTCTCCGCTTTGTGATCGAAAAATAAATGTATCTTGAGGCCCGCGCCAGGGCCGCCCTCACAGGCGCACTTTCCGCCCTGAGGGTGCCTAGCCCTGAGCAAGTTCCCATTGAACGTCCGCCACGTCCG
This sequence comes from uncultured Thermotogaceae bacterium, assembly GCA_964448595.1. GTDB lineage: Bacteria > Bipolaricaulota > Bipolaricaulia > Bipolaricaulales > Bipolaricaulaceae > 64-32. Next base: position 7,391 of record CAYUWL010000019.1, on the reverse strand, counting down.
GAGTTCGGTGACCTCACCACCCGGATCAGTTACCTTCTGGCTAAGCCTATGGGGAAATCCCCCGTGGAGATCGCCCGAACGCTGGCGGCAAAACTGACCGAGCATCCCGATTTTGAACAGGTTCGGGCAGAGCGTGGTTTCGTCAACCTCCGCTTTCGCCCCGAGGTGGTCTGGGAAACCCTGCGCACGATCCTCAAACAAGGGGATGCCTACGGCCGCCAGGACCTGGGCAAGGGGAAAAGGCTTCAGGTGGAGTTCGTCTCCTCAAACCCCACCGGCCCCTTGACCGTAGGGCATGGCCGCCAAGCAGCCCTGGGCGATGTCCTGGCCGAGCTTTTCTCCCAGCTCGGCTGGGAGGTGACCCGCGAGTACTACCTGAACGACGAGGGACGCCAGATCGACCTTTTGGCCCAGTCCCTGTGGGCCCGCTACCGGCAAGCCCTGGGGGAGGACCAGCCCCTCCCGGAAGGGGGCTATCAAGGGGATTATCTCATACCAATAGGGGAGGAGCTCGCCCGAAGCTGGGGGGACCGTTATCCTGAGTGGGACGAGGAAGCCCAAGAGGTCTTCCGGAAACAGGCAGTCGACCGCATGATGCGCATGATAAAGGAGGACCTGGAGGCGATCGGGGTCCGGTTCGACGTATGGACCAGGGAAGGGGATCTCCACCGGCGGGGGCTGGTCCAGGAAACCCTAGAAGAGCTCCGGCGGCGTGGGGCGGTGTACGAGAAGGACGGCGCCCTGTGGATGCGGTCGACCCAGTATGGTCTAGCTCGCGATCCGGTCCTGGTTCGCTCGGACGGGACCCCTACATATCTCATGGTGGACATCGCCTACCACGTGGACAAATACAGGCGGGGATTTGCACGGGTTGTGGACGTACAAGGGGCTGACCACGCCGAGGAGCAAAAGCAGGTCAAGCTCGCCTTGCGCATCCTCGGGCTTCCCGAGGAGTTTCTCGACTACTGCGTACACCAGTTCGTCACCCTCAAAGGGGGGGAGGGGGTGGAGAAGATGTCCACCCGGGCCGGCCACTTCATCCGGCTGAGCGACCTCATCCGGGAACTGGGACGGGATGTGGTCCGCTACTTCATGGTGATGAGGAGACCAGAATCCCACCTTGCGTTCGACTATGAGCTTGCCAAAAAAACCAGCATGGACAACCCGGTCTACTACGTGCAGTACGCCCATACCCGCATCGCCTCCATCTTCCGCGAAGCCGAAAAAACCGGCGAACTCCCCCCCGCCTTTTCTCACCCCACCCATCACCCATCATCCATCACCGAACTGGACCTTTCTCCACTCACCGATCCGGCGGAGCTTGCCCTGATAAAGGAGCTGGACAGGTTTCCCGACGTCCTCGCCCAGGCTGCCGGGTTTGCCCCTCATCTCCTTTGTGAGTACCTGGAGGGCGTGGCGGCACTTTTCCACCCCTACTACGGGCGGGTGAGGGTGCTCGGCCAAGGCAGTGCCACCCCGGCGCGGCTGGCGCTCCTTGCCGGGGTAAGGCTCGTGCTCCGGCGGGGCCTGTCGATCCTAGGGGTCTCCGCCCCCGAGGAGATGTAGATGGCACTTTGGCAGCGTCTCAGCCGCGGTCTTGCCCGGACTAGGGAGAGCTTGCTCGGTCCACTGGAATCCACCCTCCACACCCGGGGGAAGACCACCCCCGAGGTACTGGATGAGCTTGAGGAGATCCTCATCTCGGCCGATGTGGGGGTGGAGGTCGCCGCAGACATCGTCGCCGGCCTGAAGGAACGGCTGGACAAGGGGCCTCTTGAGCGGGGAGAGCTGGAAAGGGCGCTGGAGGACATCATAGCCGAGCTTTTGGCCGACGCAGAGGTGAGCTGGTCCCCGCCTCCCCATCGTCCCGGGGTGATCCTGTTCGTGGGGGTGAACGGCTCCGGGAAGACCACCACCGTGGTCAAGGTAGCCCGGCTCCTCAAGAAGGAGGGCCGCAGCGTGCTGCTTGCCGCTGCCGATACGTTTCGAGCCGCGGCCATCGAACAACTTGCCAAGCTGGGGGAAGAGGCGGGAGCGGAAGTGATAGCACACCGGGCCGGGGCCGATCCCGGAGCGGTCGTGCACGATGCCCTCGCGCACGCGAAAAGCAAAGGGTATGATTGTGTTTTGGTTGACACGGCCGGGCGGCTTCAGACCAAGCGCCCCTTGATGGAGGAGCTAGGGAAGGTGCGCCGGGTAGTGGAGAAGGTGTGTGGCCGGGCCCCTGATGAGCGCATCCTGGTGATCGATGCCACGGTGGGGCAAAATGCGATCTCCCAAGCGAAGCTGTTCAACGAGGCGGTCGGGGTCACGGGCCTCACCGTCGCCAAGCTGGACGGCACGGCCAAGGGAGGCGCGGTGATCCCCATCTGGCGTGCCCTCAGGATCCCCATCCTATGGGTGGGCTTCGGAAAGGGCCTTGACGATCTAGAACCGTTCTGCGCCCGAACTTTCGCTCGGGCTCTGATTAGGAGGTGACGATGGACAAACTCGTGTATTTGTTCGGAGGAGAGAAAACGGACGGAGGCGCGGAGATGAAGGACCTCCTCGGCGGGAAAGGAGCCAACCTCGCCGAGATGGCGCGCCTTGGGATCCCGGTTCCCCCCGGCTTCACCATCACCACCGAGGTGTGTCGCTACTACGTGGAGCACGAGGGAGGCTATCCCCCAGGACTTAAGGAGCAGGTGGAGGAGGGGGTGAAGCACCTGGAGAAGGCGACCGGCCGGAAGTTCGGGGACCCTGAAAACCCGCTTCTGGTCTCAGTGCGTTCCGGGGCGCCGGTGTCCATGCCGGGGATGATGGACACCATCTTGAACCTGGGACTCAACGACCAGTCCGTAAAGGGGCTGGCTGAGAGGACCACACCCCGCTTTGCCTACGACGCCTACCGCCGGCTACTTTCCATGTATGGCTCTGTGGTGCTCGGGGTCAAGGATGAGGGCGAGGCCGGGGTTGATCCGTTCGATGCAGCGATGGAAGCCCTCAAGCGGGAGAAAGGCGCGGCCTCCGACCTGGAGCTTTCCGCCGAGGACCTGGCCGAGCTCGTCCAGCGATACAAAGACATCATCGAACGCGCCGGAAAGTCCTTCCCCCAGGACCCCTGGCAGCAGCTGTGGGGGGCCATCGGGGCAGTCTTCCGCTCCTGGAATAACGAGCGGGCCCGCGTGTACCGCCGGCTGAATCGGATCCCTGATACCCTGGGCACCGCCGTCAACGTTCAGGCAATGGTGTTCGGCAACCTGGGCGAGCGGTCCGGCACCGGGGTGGCCTTCACCCGGGACCCCGCCACCGGCGAAAACCGCTTCTACGGTGAGTACTTACTGAATGCCCAAGGGGAAGACGTGGTGGCGGGAATCCGCACCCCCCAGCCCATCACCGTGGCTCAGAAAAGTGACCCCTCGCAAGTGGCCCTGGAAGAGGCCATGCCAGAGGTGTACCGACAGCTTGTTGAGGTGCGGGAGCTCCTCGAACGGCACTACCGCGACATGCAGGACATCGAGTTCACCATCGAGGAGGGGAAGCTCTACCTACTTCAGACCCGGACCGGAAAGCGCACTGGTTTTGCCGCGGTGCGCATCGCGGTAGAGATGGTGGAGGAGGGGCTGATCACGGAGAAAGAGGCGATCCTCAGGATCGACCCCGCCGAGCAACTCTCCCAGCTCCTTCAGCCCATCTTCGATCCCAAGGAGAAGGCCAAGGCCAAGGTGCTGGCCCGGGGGCTCCCCGCCGGGCCTGGGGCAGCGACCGGGCGTATCGCCCTCACCGCTGAGGCCGCGTTACACCTTGCGGAGAGGGAGCCGGTGATCCTGGTGCGCCACGAGACCTCGCCGGAGGACATCCAGGGGATGGCCGTGGCCAAGGGGATCCTCACCTCCCGCGGGGGGATGACCTCCCACGCCGCGGTGGTGGCCCGCCAGATCGGCAAGGTGGCCGTGGTGGGCTGCGAGGGTCTGATCGTGGATTACGAGAAAAAGACCGTCTCCGCCGGGGGGGTGACCCTGAAGGAGGGGGACTGGCTGTCCATCGACGGCACCACCGGGGAGGTGCTGGCCGGACAGATCCCCACCCGGGCCTCCGAGGTGGTGCAGGTGCTGATCGAAGGGACCCTGGCGCCCGAGGACGCGCCCATCTATCAGCTCTATGCAAAGCTCATGGAGTGGGTGGACGAGCACCGGGTGCTTGGGGTGAGGGCCAACGCGGACAAGCCGGAACAGGCCAAGGCGGCCCTGGCCTTTGGGGCAGAAGGCATCGGCCTGTGCCGCACCGAGCACATGTTCTTCGGGGAGGAGCGCATCCCCTACGTGCAGCAAGCCATCATCGCCCAGGACCCGGAGGCAAGGAAGGACGCCCTGGCGCGCCTTTCCGAGATGCAGGCGGAGGACTTCTACGGGATCCTTAAGGTTATGGACGGAAAGCCCGTGATCATCCGGCTCCTTGATCCCCCCATGCACGAGTTCCTCCCCAAGGACGACGCCGAGATCGCCGAGCTCGCCGGGCGCTTCGGCCTAGACAAGGAGGAGCTCAAAGCCCAGATCGAGTCCCTACACGAGTTCAACCCCATGCTCGGACACCGGGGGGTGCGCCTAGGGATCACCCATCCCGACCTTTACGACATGCAGGTTGAGGCCATCTTCCGAGCGGCGGCAAAGCTCAAGAAGGAGGGGCTTGACCCCAAGCCCTACGTCATGGTGCCGCTTGTGGGTCATGTAAATGAGATGCGGGCCGCGAGGGAAAGGATCGACGCCATAGCCGAGCGCACCATGGAGGAAGAGGGCGTCGAGCTCGACTACAAGGTGGGCACCATGATCGAGGTGCCCCGGGCGGCCATCACCGCAGACGAGATCGCCGAAGTGGCTGAGTTCTTCTCCTTCGGCACCAACGACCTCACCCAGATGACGTTCGGCTACTCCCGTGACGACGCCGGCAAATTCATCCGCGAGTACCTGGATCGGAAGATCCTGCCCGACGACCCCTTCCAGACCATAGATCGTGCCGGGGTAGGGGAGCTCATGAAGATGGGCAAGGAACGGGGGCGGAAGACGCGGCCGGACCTTTCGGTGGGGATCTGCGGGGAGCACGGGGGCGAGTCCCGCTCTGTGCAGTTCTGCCATGAGATCGGGCTAGATTACGTATCCGCCTCCCCATACCGCATCCCGGTGGCTCGCCTAGCCGCTGCCCAGGCGGCTCTCAAGAGGTAACGCTGAGCGCCAGGGGGAGGGCAGCTGCCCTCCCCCTGTGACTAAACCCACCCTACCGAAGACACCGAGACTGCCAACCACAGAGAACACAGTAAGACACGGGGACCTGGAGAAATTCATAAACTTTAACATTTTTCCTTCGGGTCTTAGTGCCTTGGGGAAGCTTGGCTTCCGTTGCCTGCGCTCGCGTACAAGTGAGGGTGCCAGGGGCGCTAGCAGATGTTCCTTGACTTGCGGGAACGGGCTCCGCTAAGATCACTTCGGCGGGGCGTAGCGCAGCCTGGAAGCGCGCCTGCTTTGGGAGCAGGAGGTCGCTGGTTCGAATCCAGTCGCCCCGACCATATGGATCAGGAACTGGTAGTGGCGGAGCTAGAGCGAGGCCCAGACCAGAAGATCGTCATCCGGAGAACGTTTTTCCGGGGACGGGAATACCTGGACATCCGCAATTTCTTCCTCAACGAGTCCGGCGAGTGGCTGCCCACAAAACGAGGCATCGCCATCCCCTGGGAGCTCAGGGAAGAGCTTGCCCGCGCGCTCGCGCGCGCCGAGGAGCTTGCCTCTGAGCAAGGTTGAACGAGGACCTGGGCCGATGAATGAGGGCAAGGTGGTCGTCATCTTGAACCCTGCTGCCGACCGGGGCAGGGCGGGGGGGCGTGGGCCGGAGATCCGGAAGGCCCTGGATGCTTCAGGGCTCAAGTACGAACTTCTCCACACCGAACGGCCCGGGCACGCAAGCGAGCTCGCCCGAGCCGCGGTCGAGGCGAAAGCCAGCGTGGTGGTGGCGGCCGGTGGGGATGGCACGGTGAACGAGGTCGCCCAGGGACTGGTGGGGACGCAGGTCCCGCTCGGGGTTCTTCCCATCGGCTCGGGGAACGACTACGCCCGTGCCCTTGGGATTCCTAAAGACCTTGCGGCGGCCGCCCAGCGCATTGCCAAAGGCAACCAGAAGGCGGTAGACGTGGGTCGGGTGGAGGGGCGGTATTTCCTGAACTCCATGGGGATGGGGATCGACGGTCAGATCGCCCTCGATTACAAGCGCATGCGGCTTCTGCGGGGGGAACTGGGGTACCTGTGGGCCACGATACTGGAGATCCTTCGGTTTCGCTCATTCGAAGCCGAAATCGAAGGCGACGGTTGGCGGTTTTCCGACCGGCTCCTTGCCATGGCGGTGATGAACGGCCCTTACGCGGGCGGGGGGTTTTATCTGGCCCCGGAGGCGCGGCACGATGACGGGATGTTTGACATCGTGTTCATCGGCAATTACCCCCGGGTGGTACGGTTCTCAGTCCTCCCCAAGACGCGAGATGGAAGCTACCTCGCGCTCAAGCGGGTGCAGGTGCGCCGAGGGGCGCGGGTCACAGTTCGAACCGAACGCCCGCTTCCGGTACACATGGACGGAGAGCTCTTCCCCGAGCCCACTTGCGAGCTTTCGGTGGAGCTCTTCCCGCAGGCCCTCAGTGTCCTTGCCTGAATTGCGAGAAGGCCTTACGGCCCCGAACATGAAAGCGAAAGCCAAACGATACGGGGTGATCTTCGATCTGGACGGAGTCTTGGTTGATTCGTCGTCCTTCCATTTCGAGGCTTGGAAGAGGCTTGCTGCCGAGGAAGGTTTCCCGGTTCGGGTGACCGAATCCTGGTTCAAGAGTACCTTTGGACAGCGCAACGACACGATTTTGGCCACCTTGGCGGGACGACCTTTGTCGCCCGAGGAGATCACCCGCCTTTCGGAGAGGAAGGAAAAGCTGTTCCGAAAGCTGGCTGCTGCGGGGTTGCGTCCCCTTCCAGGAGCGGCAGAGCTCGTCAAAGGCCTTCACCGTGCGGGGGTTCTCCTCGCCGTCGGCACCTCTGCCCCGAGGGAAAACCTCAAGTTCGTCCTGGAGAAGACTGGGCTTGGCCCATACTTCACCTGTGTGGTGACCGCCGAAGATGTAACGAAGGGGAAACCCGATCCCGAAGTATTCCTGAAGGCTGCTCGTTGTTTAGGACTTCCCCCCTCATCCTGTGTGGTGTTCGAGGATGCGGAAGCTGGGGTGGAAGCTGCGCGCCGGGCGGGGATGCGGTGTGTGGGAGTGGCCACGACCCATTCCCCCAAGCGGTTGCTCCGGGCAGGAGCGGATCTAGTCGTTCGCTCCCTAGCGGAGCTCAACCTTCAGAAACTCCTCCGATGGCTGAAAACAGCTTGATGTGGGCAGC
>CAYUWL010000018.1:12380-17577 GCA_964448595.1 uncultured Thermotogaceae bacterium | reverse complement strand
AGCAGAGAGGCGGAATAAGAGGGAGATACTCAGGGGTTGATTTTCGACATTTAGTACGGTATCTCCCACCAAGCCGGCCGCAAGAAGCCCCTGCGGGAGTTCACCCCGGACCGTATGCTCAATGAGAGGGGAGGGTGTATAAGGAGGTGCTTTGGAAAAGCCGCCCTGGACGGCCACGCTGAGGTCGAAATGAACGGAGGTGTATAGGATGGCCCTGCAATTGAACGTTCAGAAGGCGTTACTTCACCGGCAAGAGGCAACCGCAGAGATCGCTGGAGAGGTACATGAGGTTTTACAATGAAGGGGGCTGTATCAGTGGTATCGGACCCGGGGACGGACGCCGGCCGGTGTCAACACCGTTCCGAAACTGGACACACTAGGGTCATCCCGGAGCCTTGTAAGCGCCATCAACGATCCAGGCCAATCCCCGGGCATCCGCCCGATCGGTGTGGGCTCAGAAAGGCATTCCCGCATGCGTTTGGAAACCTGAGGGTTCACCTCCCGCACATCGCAGCCCTAGCGCACCTCGTGTCTCCCCCGACCTAAGACTAACATACGCGGTGTCCTCGGTGGTGACTGGTTTTTGGTGACTTCGTGGTGGCTGTGGATGCAATAGGTGGACTAAAATTTTGTGGAGATGGCTCTTTGGCTCAGGCAAGGCAAGAGGTGGAAAAGGGCCCATGCCTTGGCTCCCTATTTCCCCCCTGCTTATATCCGGCTCTTCCCCAGTCGACCGCCAGGACCGCCTTGGAAGGCCGCAGGCGAGATCAAGCGTTGCGGGGCCGACACCCTGGAGGAGTTCATCCAGGCACTGCTCTTCGCCTGTCGGCGACCGCAGGGAGGCACCCCGCATGTCCTATGGCAACTTAGGGGCGAGGACCTTGTTCCCGCCCCTGAGATCCCGCCCTTTGATTCCAAAGCCGTCTGTCCACCAGGGGTGGAGCTGACGCGCCTTCATCGACCACCGGACAGGTGGCTTGTCACCCTGCACGTGGCCCGGCCCGCAGGAGGCCTTCTCGTCGCCAGTATCGAACGGTACCTCGCGTCCTGGAGCACAGCGCTGAAGGAGCTCCTCAAGGCATGCCGCGGCTGAAGAGCGCCCTAATCGCAGTTTCCAATACAGATCCTGAACTTCAGGTGCCAACGGCCGTCCGGACCAAGGTACCAGCACCAGCCAGTGTAGGGCGGGCATTCCCCTATGAACAGGCGCCAATTTCCTTCTGAGTCGCAGAACCACCCTGCCCCAGGGGGGATGATTACGGTGCCGAAACATGGAGGACATGGCCCCATGCCCCAGCATGGGGGGCAGGGCCAGGCCCCGTAGGTCTCCCCGGAGAGCACGGTGAAGGTCGTCCAGGCCGTGGCGTAGCAACCGCAACCGGGTTCGGGGACAAGACCTAACACGTGTGCTTTCCCCTGCTCAAGACCTCTCCCAATTAGGGGGAACGGGTCAGAGGGATCCCCGGTGGGGAAGGCCAGGGGCACGGTGCTGGCGATGATCTGCAGGGTCTCTGTGCCCGCCGGTGGGGTGACGCGCAGCTGATAGCTGGGTTTGTCCGGTAGCACATGCGTGCCTGCGCCAACGTAGGCGTCAGCAGAATAGGCGTTTGGGAAGACCTGTCTCACCATTCCGGCGGCGTCGATGTCGAATATGTACACATAAGCAGGGTGCGACACATAGAAATATATCTTCGCCGGCTCGCCGACCCGATACTGCGGCCGCTCGGGCCAGATGGAAACCGAGAGCCCAGAGTTGGGTACGGGAACCAAGCCCAATGGGGAAACTCCACCCTGTGCCCAACCCGCCATCCCTATGGCAACAACCACCGCCAAGATCGTCCACTTTCTCATCCCTGTCACCTCCACCGCATATACACGCCGGATGGATGAAGGTTTCAACAGTTCTTGGCTGCAGTATACCCCTTAGTCCGCGAAGTTCTTACACCTCCTTTCCTTGACATTGGTCCTGGAAAGCGCTAGTTTGTGATGTGAATGCTCTTTAAAGGGAGGGAAGGAAGTGCAGACCACTATTTATTATAGCGATGAGGACCAATACCTGATAGATCTTGTGGACCAGGTGGCCCGCCGGGAGCGCAAGTCGCGTTCGGCTGTCATCCTCTCCATATTGGAAGAGTACTTCGAGCGGGATAAGCGTCTCGGTGAGATCCTGGTGGACATGGGGGTCATAAGTACACGACAGATCGAACAAGGGCTGGCCTACCAACAGGAAAGCGAGGAGAAAAGGCCCCTGGGGGAGATCCTGGTAGAGCAGGGCCTTGCCCCCTCTGCGGCGGTGGAGCGGGCGCTCGCCGTTCAGTCACGCTTCCGCAAAAGTTAGGGGCGGCCGGGGCATTGTGTGCCCCGGCCCTCCTTCGCCTTTTGCCTCACAGCACTGCGGGTACGCCAGGCACCCGGGGGAAAAGGCGCGTTTCCGCCACGTGCCTAAGCCCAGCCAGGAACCTGACCAGCCTTTCGATCCCGATCCCAAAGCCCGCCGAAGGCGGGATCCCTTCCCCTGCCAGGGAGAGGAGCGAAGCATAGGCCTCCGGGTCAAGCCCCTGGAACTTTATGCGACTTAGGATCCGGTCTTGCCTGTGCTCACGCTCCCCCCCAGAGAGCGCCTCCCCGTACCCTTGGGGATAGAGGAGATCCATGTCGAGCAGCACCCCCGGCCGAGTCGGATCTTCTCGATCGTAGAACTCCCGCACTTCTATAGGAAAGTCTACAATCCAAATGGGCGTTTCCATCTCAGCGGAGAGCCGTTCCTCGAAGTCCTCTCCGTAGCGGTGTCTTGCGTCCGTGTAGGTTATTCTGGGGAAGGGAGCCCTAAAGCTGGGCAGCTTCCGTCCTAGGAACTCAAGCTCATTGCGGCATCTTTCTCGGACCTTCTCCATGATGTGAAGGAGCAGGCGCTCCCCCAGGTCCATCACATCGTCACGGGTGGCGTTGCGTACCTCCAAATCAAGCTGGACGAACTCGAACAGGTGCCGGCCGGTTTGACCCCACTCAGTCGGCTCCAACCGGATGTTCGGCGAGAAGGAAAAGATCTTGTCGCAAGCTCGAACCGCAGCTTGCTTGTGGAAAATCATGCTGCGGGTGAGGTGCCACCTTTTGCCATAGGCCTCGATTATGGCGCGATCGGTATTGTGCCGTAGCGGATCCGTAACTGGAGCCAGGATCACCGGGAGAAGTTCCACAAATCCCTCACATACGAGGAACTCCCTCGCCGCCCCCAAAACTTCGCTTGTCACCTTCAAAATCGCTGCTTCACGCTCGTATGCCATGCCGTCCCCCTTGGGAAAACACATATAACCGTGCCTAACAGGCGCATACAGCCGATGGTGCTTGTCCGAAAGGAATCTTGGAGATTACGCCCCGAGCGGGGCGTTGGTATTGGCGGGGCCCAAGGGGAGGACGTTCGATTTCACATGAATCCAGCTCAGCATAGGCATCACCCCCGCCAATGTTTTCTGACGTGCGAACCCTACCACAAACGCCCTCGCAAGTCAAGCGCTGTGGAGCCGTAATCCCCGGGGCGGAGTGCGAATCCAGGCTGGCTGCGGCCAACTCCGGATAAGGCTACGCTCAAGTTTCCGCCATCCAGCGCGGTCTAGAGTTTAGAAACCTGGAACCATTCTGGGGGTGTTTTTGTGCCTTTTGGCTGGCGTCGGTTATTTCCTGGTGAGTGCAAGCTCTTTTCTTGCGATCCATGCGATCGGCACTGTCAAATAATAGGGACTAAAATGGTGGATCGTGGGTCATCTCGAGGGCGCTCGGAATCCGGTTGCTTTACCTGAACCCCGAGCGGGGTTGCCTAAGCCGAAGCGGCCTTTGGCCATCGGGGAGGTGATACTTGCCGCAGGGATTTGGTCAACCTCGTTCGTGGGGATCAGGTACGTGGTGGGCTCGGCCCCCCCGCTTACGTTGGCAGGGCTGCGTTACTTCATCGCCTTTCTCCTTTTCTTGCCCTTCTTGGTCCGTCGCCGGGGGAGCCTGCAGTCGCTGCGGCGGGGATTGTGGATAAGGCTTGCCCTGATGGGCCTTGTCCAATATGCCCTGGGAAACGGGGCTCTGTTTTGGGCGCTGAAGTGGGTTTCCTCCACCGCAGGGGCGCTCACCCAGAGCTTAGCCCCACTTGTCACGCTTGTGCTTGAGCTCCTGTGGCTTAGGGAACGGCTGAGTGCAAGGCAGCTTTCCGGGGTTTTGGTGGCGGTATCGGGGAGCGTGTTCTTCTTTGGCCCGGAGGCTGCGAGTGGGACGCACCCCGCAGCTTTGGCCCTGCTTGGGATTACCGTCGTGGCCTTTGGCCTGTTTCCCGTGCTGGTGCGCGAGAGCAGCCGATCCTCCGAGGTGGGGAGCGTTGTGCTCACGGCCCTGCCCCTGGGTTTTGGGGGCGGAGCCTTGCTTATCCTGGGCCTTATCTTCCAGGGCTGGGCCTGGCTTTCCGGTGCTGAATGGGGGATCGTGCTAGGGCTGGCGGCAGTGAATACCACCGTGGCCTACCTCCTGTTCACACATGCCCTGCGGGGGCTCAGGGCCACGGAGGCAAACGTGATCCTGAACCTCAGCCCTTTGGGCACCGCCCTCATCGCCTGGGCTACCTTGGGCGAAGGTCTTTCCGCAGCACAGGGCCTGGCGATGGTGGCCGTGGTGGCTGGAGCGGCCCTGGCCCAATGGCGCCGGGGAGTTGACCGCCGGGGGCGGGATCGGTAGCCTTCCCCTCGGAAAAGGAGGATCGATGAAGGCAATTCTTGTCATTGCAGACGGGCTTGGGGGGCGCCCAACCGATATGGGGGGTGCCACTTGTCTTGAACGTGCGCGCACGCCCAATTTGGACGAGCTGGCAAGGAAAGGAGCTTTAGGACTCATGGACCCCATCGCCCCTGGGGTACGGCCGGGATCGGATACTTCACACCTTTCCATCTTCGGCTACGACCCGTACCGGGTCTACACCGGCCGCGGGGCGTTTGAAGCGTTAGGGATCGGGATGGACGTGCGGGGCGGGGACGTGTGTTTCCGGGCGAACTTCGCCACGGTTGAGGATCGAAACGGAGAGCTGATCGTCGTCGACCGCCGGGCCGGTCGCCTGACTGAGGGGAAGGAGCTTGAGGGGGCGATAAACGAAATCGACCTCTCGGATCTCGGGGTAGAGTTCTCCTTCCGGGCCTCCACCGAGCACCGAGGGGCGCTTGTCCTC
>CAYUWL010000018.1:0-12280 GCA_964448595.1 uncultured Thermotogaceae bacterium | reverse complement strand
CGGGGTAGAGTTCTCCTTCCGGGCCTCCACCGAGCACCGAGGGGCGCTTGTCCTCCGTGGGGAGGGGCTGTCTCCGGCCGTGTCCGATACCGACCCACACCAGGTGGGGGTCCCGGTGGCGGAGGCGCAGCCCAAAGAGAACACGGAAGCGGCCCGCCGCACGGCAAAGGTCCTCAATGCGTTCTCCCGTCGGGCGTATGATGTGCTGAGGGATCATCCGGTGAACCTAAGGCGGGCCTCCGAAGGGAAACCCCCGGGAAACGGCCTGCTTTTGCGGGGGGCGGCGGTCATGCCGCACCTTGAGCTGGTGACCGGGAAGTTCGGCGTCCGGGGGGCCTGCATCGCCGGGGGGGCGCTCTACAAGGGCGTGGCGCGGGCCGCCGGCCTGGAGGTTCTCGACGTGCCCGGTGCCACCGGTGACCTCAAGACGGACCTGACCAGCAAAGCCCGGGCCGCCCTCGAGGCCCTGGAAAGCTATGACTTCGTGTTTGTTCACATCAAGGGCACGGACAACGCCGGCCACGACGGGGATGCCGAGGCCAAACGTGCGTTCATCGAAAGGATCGATTCTGAGTTCTTCGGCACCCTCCTTTCAGGGCTCGACATGGGGGAAATCCATCTGTGTTTCTCCGGCGACCATACCACCCCTCCGGCCACAGGGGAGCATACGGCCGATCCGGTTCCCGTGCTGTTCGTCGGGCCGGCGATCCGGCCGGATAAGGCGAGGGCGTTCTCTGAGCGGCCAGCCGGGGAAGGGGGCCTGGGGCGTTTCTCCGGGCGCCTGGTGCCCCAACTCCTTTCCTACTGTGATTTCGGCGAAAAATTCGGTGCTTAGTCAGGGGGCATAAGTGACGATTCGCGAGGTAGCACGGCTTACGGAGGCGGAGGTGCTCTGCGGGGAGGAGTCCCTGGACCTGGAGGTTACCCGGGCGTTCGCCGCGGACCTGATGTCGGACGTTTTGGCCATGGTACAGGAGGAGGGGGTCCTTCTCATCACCGGGACGGTGGTGCCACAGGTGGTACGGGTGGCCGAGGTGATGAACATGGGGGCCATCCTGTTCGTGCGGGGAAAGCGCCCCTCAGCCGCAACCGTAAACTACGCTGCAGAGGTGGGGATCCCCCTCCTTGCCACAGATAAGATCATGTTCGAGGCCTGCGGGATCCTTTATTCGCGTGGGCTCCTCCCGGCCAAGCGAAAGGCACTCCCCAGGGAAAATGGCCCCCGCGACTAAGGCCCTCTACAAGGGGGTCTTCCATGTGAAAAGCGACCTTGAGTCCGCCGGCAAAGTATCCACCGAGGTACGACGGATCTTGAGGTCGTTGGGGGTGGAGCCGGAGGTGGTCCGCCGGGCAGGGATCGTCTGCTTCGAGGGGGAGATGAACATCGCCCTGTACACGAAAGGGGGCCGCGTCATCCTCATCGTGCATGACGATAGGGTGGAGCTCCTGTTCTCCGACCGGGGACCCGGGATAGCCGACATCGACCTCGTAAAACAGCCGGGGTACTCCACTGCCCCGGATTGGGCCCGGGAGCTTGGATTTGGGGCGGGGATGGGAATCCCCAACATGGAGGCGAATTCGGATCGGTTCACCATGCTCTCCCGGGTGGGTGCGGGAACGGTGATCCGAGCCACCATATTCAGGAGGTGCCATGAAACTTGCGGAGGTAATTGAGCGTCTGGGGCTTGAGGTATTGGTCCCAGGAGACCTTGGGCGGCGGGTGCGTTGGGGTTTTTGCTCTGATCTTCTTTCGGATGTCCTCGCCCATGCACAGGAAGGGGACCTTTGGATCACACACCAACGCCACCTGAACGTGGTGGCGGTGGCCAAGCTCAAAGGGGTGGCCGGGGTGGTGTGCGTTCGGGGTTTGCACCCGAGCCAAGAGGTCCTGGCCAAGGCCCGCAAGGAGGGCGTAACGGTCCTGACAAGCGCCGAGGACGCCTTTGAGGTAGCCGGAAAACTCTATGGCCTCCTTTCCCCATGAACTGGTTTCGGGCCGACCTGCACATCCACTCCGTGCTCTCGGCCTGTGCCAGCCTCGAGATGTCCCCTCGCCGCATCGTGACGGAGGCCCGCCGGGCTGGGCTTGATCTCATCGCCGTTTGTGATCACAATGCCGGTGAGAACGGCCGGTACGTGCGCCGCATCGCCCGCGGAAGCCCGGCCGTTCTCCTTGGAATGGAGATCCAAACCCAGGAAGAGGTGGAAGTGCTCGCCTACTTCGAGGACGAGGAGGCTTGTTTCGCCCTCCAGGAAGAGCTGTATCGGCATCTCCCCGAAATCCCCTGCCGGCCTGACCTGTTTGGGGACCAGGTGGTGGTGGACGAGGAGGACGAGATCGTGCGGTCGGTGGACCGCCTGCTTCTTTCCCCCGTATCCCTTCCCCTCGAGGAGGTGGTAGGGCGGGTGGAGGCCCTGGGGGGCCTGGCCATCCCGGCCCACGTGGATCGCGTCCCCGGGGGGCTGCTCGCCGTGCTTGGGCTCCTCCCCGAGGGGGACTGGCCGCAAGGGGTAGAGATCGCTCCCTGGACACCTGTTTCGGAGGCGCTTATGCGCTGGCCAAATCTTTCGGAGAAAGCGATCTTCCGGGCTTCGGACGCCCACGTGCCCGAGGAGATCGGCCGGGGGTGGACGGACCTTTACATCGCCGCGCCGGAGCTTTCGGAGCTCCGAGCGGCGATCGAGGGGAAGGGAGGGCGGCTCGTTCGGCCGGGCCCCGAGGTAAAGGAGGTTTGATGGCAGTAAAACTGGAAAGCCGTGTGGCCGAGCTGGTGGAGCCCTTCGCCGGCCGGCCTTCGGAACTCATCCAAGCCCTGCACCGGGTTCAGGAGGAGCTGGGCTACATCCCCAAGGAGGCCCAGCGGGCCGTGGCCGCTGCCCTCGGGGTGCCCCTGTCCCAGGTGCACGGGGTGGTCACCTTTTACCACTTCTTCCGGACCGAGCCCGTGGGCCGGCACACCATCCGGCTGTGCTTGGGTACAGCGTGCTACGTGCGGGGCGCGGCCCGGGTGCTCCAGGCACTGCGGGAGGAGCTGGGGGTGGACCTTGGGGGAACCTCCGCCGACGGCCTGTTCACCCTGGAGGGGGTGCGGTGCCTTGGGGCGTGCGGCCTGGCGCCGGTGATGATGGTGGACGGGGAGGTGTACGGGCGCCTGACCCCAGGGCGGGCGCGGGAGATCCTCTCGCGCTACCGTGACGAATGATCGAGGATCTGTCCATGCACGTGGCGGATCTGGTGCTGAACGCGCTGCGGGCGGGTGCAAGACGAATTGACGTTGTGCTGGAACGGAAGGGAGGGCGGCTGATCCTGGAGGTGGCCGACGACGGTCAGGGGATGACCGAGCGGGAACTTGAGCGGGCGCTGGATCCGTTTTTCACCACCAAGGATCGACCGGAAGGGATTGGCCTTGGGTTGTCCTTGGCCCGGCAGACAGCCGAGGAGCTAGGCGGGGAGCTTTTCGTACGTTCGTTCCCCGGTGGGGGTACCCGGGTGCGCCTCTCAATCCCCTACGAGCATCCGGATCGGCCGCCCCTGGGAGACCTGGCCGGCACCCTGGTTCCGCTCATGATTTCAAGCGAAGGGGTTGAGTTCACCCTGCGCCTTGCGGATGATCACTCAACGTGGGTGCTCGATAACAAGGACGTACGTGTCGCCCGGGGGGGAGATGCCCCCGGGTATGGTTTGCTTTCGTTTTTGGAGGCCAAGGTGAAAGAGGGACTTGAGTCCATAGGGCTAAAGGAGGACGCATGAGGCTAGAGGACCTGCGCAGGATCCGGGAGCAGGCCAAAGAAAGGCTGCGCCTGCGGGGCGGGACCGCCCGGGTGAAGATCGTGGTGGGGATGGGCACCTCCGGGATCGCTGCCGGGGCGCGCCAGGTGCTGCGGGCGATCCTGGACGAGGTAGCCCGCCGCAACCTCGACGATGTGCTCGTTACCCAGACCGGGGAGAAGGGCCTTTCCTCCCACGAGCCGATCGTGGAGGTGCACGAGGAGTCCCGGGTCATTGTCTACGGCGATGTGGACGAAGCCCTTGCCCGTAGGATCGTGGCCGAGCACGTAGTGAACGGGCGGCCCCTGGAGGACCATATCCTCGAGCTGCGGGAGGTGAACCGGTGATCACCTTGACGATAGACGGCCAGAAGGTGGAGGCCGAGGAAGGGCAGACGATCCTGGAAGCCGCCCAGGCTGCCGGGATCCGGATCCCCACCTTGTGTCATCTTGAGGGACTCCCCCCCCGGGGATCATGCCGCCTCTGTCTCGTTGAGGTTAAGAATTGGAACGGAAAGCTGGTCCCGGCCTGCGCCACCCCGGCCCAGGACGGGATGGAGGTGGTGGCCAGCTCCGAGCGCCTGCGCAACCTCCGCCGGATGATCTTGGAACTGCTTTTCGCAGAGCGCAACCACATCTGTGCCATATGCCCGTCAAACGGCCACTGTGAGCTTCAGGACCTGGCCTGCGAGCTGGGGATGGACGTCGTGCGCTTCCCGTACCGGTTTCCCAGCCTGGAAGTGGACGCCAGCCACCAGAAGTTCGTCTACGATCCGAATAGGTGCGTTTTGTGTGGCCGCTGCGTACGGGCCTGCTCCGAGGTGGAGGGGGCGATGACCTTGGGCTTCTCCGGCCGGGGGGTGTACACCCTGGTGGAGGCGGACCTGGGAGGCCCTTGGGGGACGTCGGAGACCTGCACCGGGTGCGGCAAATGCGTGCAGGCCTGTCCCACCGGCGCCCTGGTTGAGCGGGGGAAGGCCACGGCGGAACAGGAGAAGCGCCCCCAACTTGTGGCCGAGGTGACAGAAAGGAGACCCCGTGTCCAAGGTTAAGCTAGCCACGGTGTGGTTTTCTGGCTGCTCAGGGTGTCACATGTCCTTCCTCGATCTAGACGAGCGCCTGGTGGAGCTGGCGCAAAAGGTTGAGGTCGTCTATTCCCCGCTGGTGGACATGAAGGAGTTTCCAGACGGGGTGGACGTGACCCTGGTGGAGGGGGCAGTGGGGAACGCAGAGCACTTGGAGATGCTCCGGGAGATTCGAAGAAAAACGAAGATCCTGGTAGCGCTTGGGGACTGCGCGGTCACCGGCAACGTCCCCTCCATGCGCAACCCCATCCCGCGGGAGGATGTCCTGCGGGCGGTGTACGGGGAGGGGGAGGTGCCTGGCCTAGAGGAAGGCGAGGTACCCAAGCTCCTCCCCCAGGCGCTGCCCCTGGCGATGGTGGTGCCGGTGGACGGTTTCATCCACGGCTGTCCTCCCCCGGCGGACCGGATCTGGAAGTTCATCCGGAAGCTCCTTTCCGGTGAGGCACCGGCCCTGGCCGGCGAGGACCTGAGGTTTGGGTGAGGTGGACGTCATGAAAAAGATAAAGATCCCTGTAACGCGCATTGAAGGGCACGGCCTGATCACCCTCCGGCTGGGCGAGGATGGGGAGGTGGCCGAGGCCAAGTTCCACGTCACCGAGGTCCGGGGATTCGAGCGGTTCTGCCGTGGCCGCACCATCTGGGAGATGCCCGGGATCACCGCACGCATCTGCGGGATCTGCCCGGTGTCCCATCTCCTCTGCTCGGCCAAGACGGGGGATGCGATCCTGGCGGTGCGGGTTCCCCGGGCGGCGGACAAACTCCGGAGGCTCATGAACCTTGGTCAGTTCGTCCAGTCCCATGCCCTGTCCTTCTTCCACCTCTCCTCCCCGGACCTTCTCTTGGGTTGGGACTCTGACCCCGCCCGTCGCAACGTGTTCGGCCTGATGGAAAAGCATCCGGAGCTGGCCCTGGAGGGGATTCGCCTCCGGGCCTATGGGCAGAAGGTCATCGAGGCGCTGGGAGGCAGGAAGATCCACCCGGCATGGGCGGTCCCCGGAGGGGTGAGGTCTCCGCTTTCGGAGGAGGCCAGGGACGCCCTGGCCGCAGGGCTCCCCGAGGCCATGCGCATTATTCAGGACGCCATCTCCCTCTACGAGGAGCATTTGGATGACTGGGCTGAGGAGATCTCCACGTTCGGGAACTTCCCTAGTCTATTCATGTCCCTCGTGGCCGAGGACGGCACCTGGGAGCACTACGGCGGTCGGATCAGGTTCGTGGACGCAGACCGCAACGTGGTGGCCGACGGGCTGGACCCGGCCAGCTACCAGGAGTACATCGGCGAGCAGGTGGAGGGCTGGTCCTACCTCAAGTTCCCCTATTACAGGGAGGCCGGCTATCCGGAGGGGCTGTACCGGGTAGGGCCGTTGGCCCGGCTCAACTGCTGCGACCGCATGGGCACCCCGCTCGCCGACGAGGCCCTGGGGAGGTTCCGGGCCCTGGCTGACGGGAAAGCCGTCACCTCCTCCTTCCACTACCACTACGCCCGCCTGATCGAGATCCTGGCCTCCTTGGAGCGGATCGGCCGGTACCTCGAGGACCCGGAGGTCCTCTCCCCCAGGGTGCGGGCCGAGGCGGGGATCAACGAGCTTGAAGGGGTAGGGGTACATGAGGCCCCCCGGGGAACCTTATTCCACCATTACCGGGTGGATGAAGACGGGATCATCCAGTGGGTGAACCTGATCGTGTCCACCGGTCAAAACAACCTGGCCATGAATCGCACCGTAAGGCAGATCGCCCAGCGTTATCTCACCGGAAGGGAGATCACAGAAGGGCTCCTCAACCGCCTTGAGGGCGGGATCCGGGCCTACGATCCTTGTCTTTCCTGCTCAGTGCACGCGGTGGGAAGGATGCCCCTCAAGGTCCAACTTTTCGATCAAGGCGGGGCCTTGATCTCAGAAAGGGTACGGGCATGAAAACGCTGGTGGTGGGCTTCGGCCACCCGTTGCGGCGGGACGATGGCGTAGGCCTGTGGGTGGCCCAGCGCCTTGAGGGGATGCCCGGGGTGGAGGTGGTGGCAGCCCAGGCCTTGACCCCGGAGCTCATCCCTAAGGTCGCCACCTCTGACCTCGTCATCTTCGTGGATGCCCGGGTCGGGTCGGGGCCGGTGCGTTGGGAGCGGATCCGGCCTGGAGTGCGGCCGGCCCTGATCCACGCCCTGTCCCCCCAAGGCCTTTTGGCCTGGGCGGAATACCTGTTCGACGGGGTCCCCGAGAGTTGGCTCGTCACCCTGCCTGCCCGGGATCTCTCCTTCGGGGAGGGGCTGTCCCGAAAGACCCGCCTGGCGGCGGAGGGACTCCTGAGCCGCATCCGTACGTATTTGGCAGAAAGGAGCGAGTGATGAGGCGGCTTGAGGTCCTGGTGTGCTCCGGCACGGCCTGCCTTTCCTCAGGAAGCGAGGCGGTTAAGCGGGCCCTTCTTGAGGCCATTTCCACCCATGGTATTGCCGATGAGGTGAGGATCGTCGAGACGGGCTGCATGGGCCCCTGCGAGCTTGGGCCGGTGATGCTCGTCTACCCCGAGGGGACCTTTTACGTCAAGGTCAAGCCCGAGGATGTCGAGGAGATCGTGGTCGAGCACTTCCTGAAAGGGCGCCCCGTCAGGCGGCTGCTTTGGGCCCAAGGGGCCCCTGCCCCCAAGGAGCCTCCCTTCTTCGCCCGCCAAAAGAAGGTGGTGCTTTCAAATTGTGGGGCGATCGACCCGGAGGAGATCGAGGAGTACATCGCCGCCGGGGGCTACGAGGCCCTGGGGAAGGCCCTCACGGAGATGACCCCGGACGAGGTGATCGAGGAGATCAAGCGGTCTGGGCTCAGGGGGCGGGGCGGGGCCGGCTTCCCCACCGGGGTCAAGTGGGAGCTCGTGCGGAAGGCCCCTGGGAGTGAAAAGTACGTGATTTGCAACGCGGACGAGGGAGATCCCGGGGCGTTCATGGACCGGGCCATCCTGGAAGGGGATCCCCACGCGGTGCTCGAGGGCATGGCGATAGCCGCCTTTGCCGTGGGAGCTGAAAAGGGCTACATCTACGTGCGGGCCGAGTACCCCCTTGCCATCCAGCGCCTTAAGCGAGCCATCTCCCAGGCGCGGGAGTATGGCCTGTTGGGGGATGACATCTTTGAAAGCGGCTTTTCTTTCGACGTGGAACTCCGGATGGGGGCAGGGGCGTTCGTGTGTGGAGAGGAAACGGCCCTGATCGCCTCCATCGAGGGCCGGCGGGGCGAGCCCCGCCCGCGTCCCCCTTATCCCGCCCAATCCGGCCTCTGGGGGAAACCCACCCTGATCAACAACGTGGAGACCTTTGCCAACGTTCGCCACATCGTCCAAAACGGCGCCGAGTGGTTCTCCGCCATCGGCACGGAAACCAGCAAGGGCACGAAGGTGTTCGCCCTGGCCGGCCAGGTCAAGAACACCGGGCTCGTCGAGGTCCCAATGGGAATAACCTTGAGGGAACTGATCTTCGAGGTGGGCGGCGGGGTCCCGGAGGGCCGGAAGTTCAAGGCGGTCCAGATCGGGGGGCCATCAGGGGGATGTCTTCCGGAGGAGCTCCTCGATGTCCCCGTGGATTACGAGTCGCTCCGGGAGCACGGGGCGATCATGGGCTCGGGCGGCGTGATCGTGCTCGATGACTCGGCGTGTATGGTGAACGTAGCCAAGTTCTTCCTGCAGTTCACCGCCGACGAATCCTGCGGAAAATGCCCCCCCTGCCGGGTGGGCACCCAGATGATGCTGGAGATCCTGAACCGCATCACGGAGGGCCGGGGCACCGAGGAGGACCTGGAGCGGCTGGAGGAGCTGGCCCAGCTGGTGAAGAGCGCTTCCCTGTGCGGCCTGGGGCAGACCGCCCCCAATCCGGTGCTTTCTACCCTGCGCTATTTCCGGGACGAGTACCTGGCACACATCCGGGAGGGGGCCTGCCCGGCCGGGGTGTGTCCGGCCCTCATCCACTACGAGATCGATCCGGAGCTGTGCCGGGGCTGTGATGCCTGCCGGCGGGCCTGCCCCACCGGGGCGATCCAGGGCACGCCGGGGAAGCCCCCCTACACGCTGGATCAATCGCGATGTATCCGGTGCGGGGCCTGCCTTGCCGCCTGCCCGTTTGGGGCGATCGCCAGGCTCCCTGGGAGAAAGGGGTGAGAGTGGAAAAGCTGGAAATCGTTCGCCGATTCCCGAGGAAGCGTGACCAGCTGCTTGCCATCCTGCACGAGCTTCAGCGAGCAAACCCGCGTAACCATTTAACCGGCGAGGACCTGCGCCTGGTGGCCGAGTACCTTTCGCTTCCGCTCTCTGCAGTGCACGACGCGGTGACCTTCTACTCCATGTTCTCGCTTGTGCCCCGAGGTAAGCACATCATCCGGCTGTGCGATTCCCCTCCCTGTCACCTCGCCGGGGCTTGGTCCCTCCTTTCGGCGCTGAAGGAGGAGCTGGGGATCGACGTAGGGGAGACTACCGAGGACGGCCTGTTTACCCTGGAGCTCACCAGCTGCCTCGGGGTGTGCGGGGTGGCCCCGGCGATGATGATCGACGATGAGGTATACGGGAACCTGACCCCGGAAAGGCTGAAGGAGATCCTGTCGCGCTATCGGGAGGAAGGATGAGGATCGCACGAGCGCACGTGTTAGTTGGGGTAGATGAGGAGGCACGCCTCGCGGGTGTGGATCGAGTTCTGTCCGCCTTCAGGGAGGCCATTCGGAACGCCGGGCTGGAGGGCGAGGTACAGGTAGTGGAGACGGGGACGCTGGGGATCTCCGGTCGAGGCGTGGTGCTCGTGGTGTACCCAGAGGGGGTGTACTACGCCGGGGTCACCCCGGAGGACGTCCCGGTCATAGTGGAGGAGCATCTGCTCAAGGGGAGGCCGGTGGAGAGGCTCAGGCTTCCCGCCGCGGTGCCCCAGACCGAGCCCCGCCAGGTCCTGGGCCGGCAGGTACGGGTGGTCCTCAGAAACTGTGGGGTGATCGACCCGGAGGAGATCGAGGAGTACATCGCCGCCGGGGGCTACGAGGCCCTGGGGAAGGCCCTCACCGAGATGACCCCTGATGAGGTGATCGAGGAGATCAAGCGGTCCGGGCTCAGGGGCCGGGGCGGGGCCGGCTTTCCCACCGGGGTCAAGTGGGAGGCGGTGCGCCGCGCCCCCGGCCAGGAGAAATACGTGATCTGCAACGCCGACGAGGGCGAGCCCGGAACGTTCAAAGACCGCCTTATCCTGGAAGGAGATCCCCACAAGCTCATAGAGGGCATACTGCTTGCCGCCTATGCGGTGGGGGCGAGGAAAGGCTTTGTCTACATCCGGGGCGAGTATGCCCTGTCGATAGCCCGGATGGAGCGGGCCATCTCTCAGGCGAGGGAGTACGGCCTGTTGGGGGAAGACATCTTGGGGACCGGGTTTTCCTTCGACCTCGAGGTCCGCCCCGGGGCCGGGGCCTACGTGTGCGGCGAGGAAACCTCCCTCATCGAGTCCTTGGAGGGCAAGCGCGGCTGGCCCAGGATCCGTCCACCGTACCCGGTGACCTGCGGCCTTTGGGGCAAGCCCACGGTAGTGAACAACGTGGAGACCTTGGCCAACGTCCCGGAGATCCTCCGTCAGGGCGCCGAGTGGTACCGCACCTTGGGCACGCCCACCTGCCCGGGGACGAAGGTGTACACCCTCCTTGGGCATGTCCGCTATCCGGGCCTGGTGGAGGTGGAGATGGGCACCCCCTTGCGGACGCTGGTTTACGAGCTCGGCGGTGGGGTCCCCGAAGGGCGAACCTTGAAGGCCGTTTTGGTGGGGGGAGCCGCCGGGGCCTTCCTCTCGCCCCAAGACCTGGACGTGCGCATGGACTTCGACTCCCTCAGGGAAATGGCCGCCGCCCTGGGCTCGGGGGCTGTGCTGGTCATGGACGAGTCCGCTTGCATTGTGGACATGCTGGCCTCGGTGCTGCGTTTCTTCCGTCACGAATCGTGCGGCCAATGCACCCCCTGCCGGGCCGGGACCGATGCCCTGGTGCGCCTCATCGAGGCGGTTCGCCGTGGAGATGGGGATGGGCGTACACTTGGGCTCATGACGGAGATAGTGGAGACGATGAGGCTCGCCTCCCTATGCCCCTTGGGCCAGTCGGTTGCCTTGCCGGTGACCACCGCCTTGACCCACTTCCGCGATGAGTTCGAAGCTCACCTGGCCGGCGAGGCCTGTCCCCGTTGCCGCAAGCTCGAGGGGGCGCTCAGATGAGGCTCACTTTCGCCGGGGCCGCAGGGACCGTTACGGGCTCCTGCTTCCACCTGGAAGCAGGTGGGCGGCAGCTTTTGGTGGACTGTGGCATGTTCCAGGGGCTGCCGGACCTGGAGGAACGGAACTACGAGCCTTTCCCGTTCGATCCAAAGAAAGTGGAATGGGTCCTCCTCACCCATGGACACCTTGATCACCTGGGGCTGATCCCGCGGCTTGTGCGGGAGGGATTCCGGGGCAAGGTCGCCTCTACGGTGCCCACCCGCGACATTGCCCACATCATGCTCATGGATGCCGCGCGCATCCAAGAAGAGGAAGGGGAGGATGCCCTGTATACCGGGGAGGACGCCCTGGCCGCCCTGGATCGGTTTCAGGTTCATCTCGAATACGGGGAGGTGCTTCCCCTGCCCGGCGGCGCCCAGGCCAAATTCAACGACGCAGGCCACATCCTGGGAGCCGCGTTCGTGGAGCTTCAGGTAGAGGGAAAGACCATAGTCTTCTCCGGGGACTTGGGAAACAGGGGAAAACCCCTGGTGGAGGACCCAAGTTACCCGCCCAAGGCGGACGTCCTCGTGCTCGAGTCCACCTATGGGGACCGGGTGCACCGACCCATCGAGGAATCCATCGAAACGCTAAGACAGGCCATTTGGGAGACGCTGTCCGCTGGGGGAAACGTGATCATCCCCTCCTTCGCCCTGGAACGGACCCAGGAGGTGCTTTACATCCTGTTCAAGCTGTGGCGGGAGCGGAAGATCCCCCGCTGCCGTATCTACCTCGATTCGCCCCTGGCCACACATGCCACACGGATCTTCGAGCGGTACACGGACCGGTTTCCAGAACCCGCCCGCAGGACTTTTCGCAAAAAACGTGACCCGTTCGATTTCGAGCTCCTTGAGTACACCCTTACCAAGCGGGCTTCCAAGCGTATCCCGAGCGACGAAGGCGGCGCGATCATCATCGCGGGCTCAGGGATGTGCACCGGCGGACGAGTGCTGTTTCACCTGCGTAAGAACTTGCCCCGTCCGGAGTCGTCCGTGGTGTTCGTGGGGTTCCAGGCCGTGGGGACTTTGGGCCGCCAGATCCTGGATGGCGCGACCCGGGTTCAGGTGCTGGGGTCCATCGTACCGGTGCGGGCGAAGATTTGGCGCATCGATGGGCTTTCCGCCCACGCGGACCAGCCCATCCTGGTAGACTGGGCCCTGCACGCCGACCCCGAGCAGGTGTTCCTGGT
>CAYUWL010000017.1:0-18148 GCA_964448595.1 uncultured Thermotogaceae bacterium | reverse complement strand
CCTTTGCCCCGGCCTGGGCCGCTGCCACCCCCGCCAGGGCCCCTGCCGGCCCCCCACCAACCACCACCACATCAAACCGGCCCATGACTAGTCCGGCCAAACCTGCCGCCCCTGCCTCAGGGATTCAGCCACCACGGTGATCTTCCGGCTCCTTTCCTCAAACTCCTCCGGTGTGTAACACAGGGGCTCAACGCCCACCTCCAGGTCCCACAGCCTCAGGACCTCCCCGATGCGCTGGGAGAAATCAAGGCCGAGGAAGGCTGGGGAAACCAGGATCAGGTCATAATCTGAGCTTTTCAGCTCATCCCCCCGAGCCCGGGAGCCGAACAGGATCGCCCTTTCCAGGGGGAACCGCTGGTTTACCCGAGCCAGGAAGGCCTTCAGCTTTTTCTCCCGAACGCCGAGGTGACCCATTTGTGGACCTCTTCCGCCGCGGCAATGATCCTCTCCGTCTTTTCGGCATCGTAGTTTTCCGCGGGGATCCCGTTGGCGGCATCGGGATAGCGGGAGGCCACGTATTCCGGGTTCAAAAGGCGCAGGGCGCTCATGACCCCCTCCGGGGCCTCGGCCAGGCGCCCCAGGACCAGAAGGTTATGTGTCTTAGGGGGCAGCTCCCGCCTCCTTTCGATCAGCAAGGCCTTGAGAGCCTTCTCCGCCGCCTGGTGGGATAGGAAGGCGGCAGCATAGTAGATCCCCTCTTTGAACATGGCCCGGGCTGCAGCCAGATCGTGCCGCCCTTGCTCCCACCAGCCAGCCGTCTCTTCCCTCATCCTCTTCTCCTCAAAGCCGCGCCAGGCGCTCTTTGAGTTCCTGGATGGGGCGCACCGGCGTTGGGTCCACCCCGTTCAGCAGGGCCAGATACACGCTCACCCAGTCCCCAAGGTAAAGGAGCGAAAAAAGCTGCGCAGCCTCGCTCTTCCCTTCCCCCTCCACCTCCAGGTAGGAAAGCCCCCGCCTCAAGAGCACCTCCTTGAGGATCTCGATCCTGGCCTGGACCCTGGGGTGGTCGTGCCCGGTCCGGAGGAACACCACCCGCCCTCCGGGCAGGACCCGCTCGGCCAGCTCCCAGCCCACGATCTCGTTGTGGCAAAGCTCCGGCAGTTCAGCCCAGAACGCCGGCTGCTTTGCGTTTTCGTTGATCTGGGTCTTCCAGCGGAAGGCCACCGGGCCGGTGTTCCCGTATGTCCCGTAGATCAGGGGTACCCCCCCGGCGAGGGCCCGGGCGATGGTCTGGGCCTGGTTCCCGGGGCTGGCGGGCCCAAGGGCCTTTGCCTGCTCGGCGAGGGTCGCCAGTGCCTCTTTTAGGTCTAGGTGGGCGGCGCCAAGCCGGCGCAGCACGGAGAGCAAGGTGAAAAGAAGGTACCCCAGCGCCGCCCGGGGCTGGTAGCCCCCCGGGATCCCGATCCAGGGGATCTTTCGGCTGGCACAAAGCTCCCTTAGCTTTCCCCCCGAGGAGATGGCCAGCGCCCGCCGGGTGCGGGAAAGCCCCTCCTGGAAGGCCGAGAGCGTCTCCTCGGTGTTCCCGGAGTAGCTCACCCCGATGAGGAGCGTCTCCTCGCCGATGTAACTGGGCACCCGGTAGCCCCGGCAGGGGATGACGGGGATGGAAAGGAACCGCCCCAAAAGGT
The DNA here is from genome assembly GCA_964448595.1 of uncultured Thermotogaceae bacterium. GTDB lineage: Bacteria > Bipolaricaulota > Bipolaricaulia > Bipolaricaulales > Bipolaricaulaceae > 64-32. The sequence continues at coordinate 16,520 of CAYUWL010000017.1, read as the reverse complement.
CGCCGGTGATCCCGGAGCCCCCCATCCCCACACACAGCACCCGGGAAAAACCGGAAAGCCCCTGTGGGAGGTCCACCTCCTCCCCCAACTCCAGGCCCTTGCGGCACTGATCCGGGAAGCCCGCTACCACCTCCAGCATTCCCGAGGTATCCAGCTTAAAGAGCTCATCCCACTCTGGAGGGGCCGGCTGTGCCTGCCTGGCAAGCTCCCGCACCTGTTGGCTTCTGGCCAAGGCCGCCACAAGGAGCGCATCCTGGGTGTCCACGATGGCCACATTCGATACCCCCAAGGTGGCCACGGTCTTGCCGGGCCGCGCCCAGATCAGGGCCCGGGCAGTGTCCACCCCCAGGTGCTCCCCCCGCGCGGCCACGCCAGCCCCGTCCTTGGGAAGCACCTCCCACACCGCCTGCCAGTCCCCCAGGTCATGCCAGCCGAAGCTCGCGGGGACCACCACCACATCCTCGGCCCGCTCCATCACCCCGTAGTCGATGGAGGTGGCCTCCACCTCCTGCCAGGACCCCCGCAAGGCGGCCTCCCAGCCGGGGGTGCCCCACAGCCCGGCCAGTTTCTTGAGGGCCTGGGAGAGTTTGGGCAAAAATCTGTTGATCTCCTCCAGGATCCGGGCGGCCCGCCAGACGAAGATCCCCGAATTCCAGTAATAGCCCCCTTCGGACAGGAACCGCCTCGCGGTGTCCTCATCCGGCTTTTCCGTGAACCTCTTTACCTTGAATATATCGTGTCCATGGGAGGAACCAAGCAGCTCCCCCCGCTGGATGTAGCCGTAGCCGGTGGCAGGGCAGCTTGGCTCGATCCCCAGGGTAACAAGATGCCCTTCCTGTGCCGCTTCGACTGCCGCCTGCAATGCCTTGCGGAAGGTTACCTCATCCTCTATCAGGTGGTCCGCCGGAAGGGCGATCATGATCCCCTCGGGATCGGCGAGGGAGACTGCAAGCGCCGCAAGGCCGATGGCCGGGGCGGTGTTGCGGCCCTGGGGTTCAACCAGAATCTGGAAATCCGCCAGCCCCAGCGCGGCCTTGACCTGCAGGGCAAGCGCCGATTCCGTGACCACGTAAAGGCGCTCCCGGCCAGTCAGGGGCAGCACGCGGTCGTAGGTTGCCTGGATGAGGCTTTTCCCTTCTCTCCCCAGCGGGAGAAACGGCTTGGGCCGAGCCCGGGTGGAGGCCGGCCACAGCCGTTCCCCTTTCCCCCCGGCCATGATCACCGCGTAAACGCTCACCTGTCACCTCCTATATTTCACCCCAAAAATTCTTCGAATTTTTGGGGACCCCGAGGGATCCCCGCAAAATCCAAAAGATCTTGCAGGGTACTACAATCGATCGCCTCAAACGCTCACATTTCTGCCTTCTCAAATCAAGGACATTCTACCATAGGGGCGTGCCCCGCAACGATGAATAAAATCTCGTAAAGTGCCCAAGGCCACGTTTCGATTCTATGCTGAGCTCAACGATTTTTTGCCGCCGGAGCGGCGGGGGCGGGAGTTCACCTATAGGTTCCTGGGGAGCCCGGCGGTGAAGGACGCCATCGAGGCGTTGGGGGTCCCGCATGTTGAGGTGGACCTGATCTTGGTGAACGGCGAGTCGGTCCCCTTCTCCTTTAGGCTACAAGACGGCGATCGAGTAGCCGTGTATCCGATGTTCGAGTCCCTGGACATCTCCTCCCTCACCAGGCTCAGGCCGCAGCCGCTCAGGCACCCTGCCTTCGTGGCGGACGTCCACTTGAGGAAGCTCGCTCGGCTCCTGCGGCTTTTGGGCTTCGATGTGAGGTTTGAGCCCGACGCCGAGGATCGCAAGCTCGTCGAAATCTCAGTGGAGGAGGGGCGGATCCTCCTCACCCGTGATCGCCAGCTTCTCAAACACGGCGCCCTCACCCGCGGCTACTGGGTGCGGGCCGACCGACCGGTGGAGCAGGCAAGAGAGGTCATCCGCCGCTTCGACCTTTTGGGCCTGATCCGGCCGTTCAGCCGCTGCCTTGAGTGTGGCGGCCGTTTGACCCCGGTTAAGAAGGAAGATGTGATCGATCGTATCCCCCCACGTACCGCGGCCTGGCTTGAGGAGTACGTGATGTGCCAGCGCTGCGGCAAGCTCTACTGGCGCGGCACCCACTGCGGGCACCTCAGGCACCTGATCTCGGAAATCCTTTCCCCCTAACGGAGGGCTCAGCCGAAAGCCGCAGATAGACTAGATCAAGGAAAACGTTGCGGGTCCCGGATCGGAGTCGTATAGTCGCTTGTCATGGTGTCATTTAGGCAGGCCGTGGACTTCGTCTTCGGCCAGACCAACGAGCAAAAACTGAGAAAGCTCCTGCCCATCGTGGATGAGGTGTGCGCCCTGGCCGATCGGGTCCGGGCCCTGTCAGACGCCGAGCTCGCTGCCAAAACCGACGAGTTCAAGGCCCGCCTGGCCGAAGGGGAGACGCTGGACGACCTCCTCCCTGAGGCGTTCGCGGTGGTCAGGGAGGCAGCGAAAAGGACCATCGGCCTCTACCCCTACGACGTCCAGGTCCTGGGTGGGATCGTCCTCCACCAGCGGCGGATCGCCGAGATGAAGACCGGCGAGGGGAAGACCCTGGTCGCCACCATGCCTGCCTACCTCAACGCTCTCGCGGGCAAGGTACATGTGGTCACGGTGAACGATTACCTGGCCAGGCGGGACCGCCACTGGATGGGGCCGGTCTACGAGTTTTTGGGCCTCAAGGTGGGCCTCATCCAAGAGGGGATGCCCCCCGAGGAGAGGAAGGCCGCCTACCAATGTGACATCACCTACGGCACCAACGCCCAGTTCGGCTTCGACTACCTCAGGGACCACATGGTGATCTCGGAGGACCAGAAGGTCCAAGGCCCCTTGGACTACGCCATCGTAGATGAAATCGACTACATCTTAATCGACGAGGCCAGGACCCCCCTCATCATCTCCGGTCCCACGAAAGAAACGGCCCGCATGTTCAAGGAGTTCGCCAGGATCGCTAGGCTCTTCAAGGAGGGGGAGGACTACGAGGTGGACGAGGAGCACCGCCGCCTCACCCTCACCGATCAGGGGATCGCCAAGGCCGAAAAGATCTTAAAGTTCGAGAACATGTTCGACCCCCGGGCCACCCTGGCCCTACATCACCTGGAGACCGCCCTCCGGGCGCGCGTCTTCTTCAAACGCGATCGGGATTACATCGTAAAGGACGGGCGTGTCATCATCGTGGACGAGTTCACCGGCCGCCTCATGCCCGACCGCCGCTATTCCGGGGGCCTGCACCAGGCCATCGAGGCCAAGGAGGGCCTCACCATCCAGCGGGAGTCCCAGACCCTGGCCCAGATCACCCTGCAGCACTACTTCCGGCTGTACAAGGGCCTATCGGGGATGACGGGCACCGCAAAGACGGAAGAAGCGGAGTTCAAGGAGATCTACGGCCTGGACGTGGTCCAGATCCCCACCAACCGCCCCCTGATCCGGCAGCAGCTTCCGGACGTGATCTACCGCACTAAGAAGGCCAAGTTCGAGGCGGTGGCCGACGAGGTGGCCCGGCTCCACAGGGAAGGCCGGCCGGTCCTCATCGGCACTACCTCCATCGAGGACTCCGAGCAGCTCTCCAAGCTCCTCAAGCGGAGGAAGCTCCCTCACCAGGTGCTGAACGCCAAGCACCACGAGCGGGAGGCTCAGATCGTGGCCCAGGCCGGCCGTCTGGGGGCAATCACCATCGCCACCAACATGGCCGGCCGGGGAACGGACATCCTGCTTGGGGGGAACCCCGAGTTCCGCGCCCGCCAGGAGGCCGATCCCAAGGAGGAACCCGAAAAATACAAAGAACTTCTGGAAAAGTACAAAAAAGAGGCCGAAGAGGAACGCGCCAAGATCGTGCGGAAGGCAGCCCCAAGCTCCCCCTATGCCAAAAAGTGTCTCGCCCAGATCAAAAAGTGGTGTCAGGAGACCGGGCGTCCCTTCCGCCCCGAGGAGTGGAAGGACAAGCTCTATGAGGGGGGTCTGCACGTCATCGGCTGCCAGCGCCACGAGGCGCGCCGCATCGACGATCAGCTGGCCGGCCGGGCAGGGCGCCAGGGGGACCCGGGTTCCTCCCAATTCTTCATGTCCCTGGAGGACGACCTTTTGCGGGTGTTCGGCGGGGAACGCATCGGAAACCTCATGGAGCGGCTGGGGGTGAAAGAGGGGGAGCCCATCACCCACGACCTCCTCACCCGGGCCATCCGCAGGGCGCAAAAGCGGGTGGAGGAACGTAACTTCGAGATCCGAAAAAGGCTACTTGAATACGACGAGGTTATGGCCAAACAGCGGGAGGCCATCTACGCGCTGAGGGAAAGGTTCCTCCTTCCGGCAGAGGGCAAGCCCCCCGACGTAGAAGAGCTAATGGGGTACCTGTCCGAGATGATCGGGGAGTACGCCGAACTTCTCACCGAAAGATACGCCCCACCCGGCAGTACCCCCGAGGCCTGGGACCTTCCGGGCCTTGCCAAGGCCCTGGCCCGCCTTTCCGAGCCCACCCCCGGCGTGGAGGAGCTCTCCCAGGCCAAAAGGTGGGAGGGGCTGGTGGAGCTAGTGAGGGAGACCCTGCAGGCCCAGCTCCACAGGCAGCGGGAGCGGCTTTCCCCCCACTTTCCCATCGTGGCCCGGCTGGTGCTCCTGCGGGTGGTGGACGAAAGCTGGCGCCAGCATCTTCTGGAGCTCGATGACCTAAAAGAGGTGATCGGCTGGCGGGCCTACGGCGGCCGGGACCCCTTGGTGGAGTTCAAGCGGGAGGCACACCGGCTGTTCCAGGAGATGCTCCTCCGGGCAGAGGAGGAGGCCCTCACGTTCCTGCTGTCCCCAAAACTTTCAGTGCGAGGAGCCCCCCCGCCCCCGGAGGCGGCCCCGGTGGGGGTCAGGAAGAGGGCGGAGAAGCCATCCACACCAAAAGGGGGAGGCTCCAAGTCCGAGGTCAAGGTGAAGGCCAAGGTGGGGAGAAACGACCCTTGCCCCTGCGGCTCGGGAAAGAAGTACAAATACTGCTGCGGCCGCGACAAGTGATCCCCACCCGCGTTCAAAAAGAAGTCGCCTGACAGGCTCATCAAGGTTTGCCTCCCCCCGTTTGCCGTATCTTAGCCCAACCTTTCACAATGGCCCCAGAAAGGAGAGACGATGTGGATAAAGCATGTGTCCTATGATGAGGCTACTGGCAGACTGCGAGAGCTGTACGACCGGGTGAAGGGGCCGGGGAACAACGTGGACAACATCATGCTCGCCCATAGTCTGAGGCCGCACACCATGGAGGGGCACCTCACCCTGTATAAGGCGGTGCTTCACCACCCTGGCAATACCCTCCCTCGCTGGTTCCGAGAGGCCTTGGGGATACACGTTAGCCTACTCAACGGCTGCATTTATTGCGTAGAGCATCACTTCACCGGGATGCGGAGACTACTGGGCGACAACCAGCACGCCCAGGAGATCCGCTCCGCTCTCGAAGCGGGGATCTCTGGGGAACCGTTCTCCGGGAAGGAACGGGTGGCTCTCGCCTACGCGCGCAAGCTCACCTTGGCCCCCGGCGAGGTCACGGAGGGGGACGCCGCCGCCCTTCGGGAGGCCGGCTGGGACGACGGAGAGATCCTGGAGATCAACCAGGTGGTCGCCTACTTCAATTACGCTAACCGCACGGCGGTGGGATTGGGGGTGGACACCCGCGGCGACATACTCGGCCTTTCCCCCAGGGAATCGGAGGACCTCCGCGAGTGGCACCACCGGTAATCCCTGGCTCCCGCAGCCAACAAACTATCCCTTCGGCTTGACGCTTGCGGGGGCCTCCCCTATCATTGTTAGCAGATAAGGGTGGTGAGTGCTAAATGAGGGGACGTCGGGAGCTCCTGCTTAAGGAAGTAGTGGATCGCTACATCCGGACCCGCCAGCCCGTCTCCTCCAAAACGCTGGTGGAGGAGTACGGGCACCGGTTCAGTTCTGCCACCGTGAGGAACGAGCTGGCCGCCCTGGAGCGGGAAGGGTATCTGTGGAAACCCTACCCTTCCTCCGGGCGCATCCCCACCAAGGCGGCGTTCCGGTTCTTCGCCGAGTGGCTCCTGGAGCTGGCGGAGATCAAAGAGCGGCCAGAGACGCTCCCGGCTGAACCACCGGAGATCGTACCGCAGGAGCTTCCGGAGCTCCTCAGGCGCACCGCCCTACTGCTTTCCACCATGACCGGGCAACTGGCGTTCGTCCTCGCTCCAGAGGTGGAGGCCCTGCGCCTGGCCGGCCTGGTCATGCGCCGCATCGGCCCCGGAGCGGTACTGGTGGTGGTCCTCTCCGAGCTGGGGGTGGTGGAGTCCCGCGTGCTTCAGCTCCGAGCGGACCTCTCCCCCGAGGTGGTAGGCCAAGTGGAGGTCGTGCTCTCCCGCCGGGTGCGGGGTTTAACCCTGCGCCAGCTCGTGGAGCTTGGGGGCCTGGACGTGGAGGGATGGCACGACCGCACCGTGCTCGCCGCCCTGGATCTCCTTAGGGGGCTGGCACAAGAGGGCTTGAGAAGGCGCTTGTACGTGGAGGGGGTCACCCAGCTCCTTCGGGATTTGTCCGATCAACCCCCGGCCTGGGCCATGGAGCGGGTGTGTGGGCTCCTCAGGCTCCTTGAGGACGAACGCCGCTTCGCCGAGATCCTCAGTCATCTCCGCCAGGACGAACAGGGCTTGACGGTGACGGTGGGGGAGCCGAAGGTACCGGAGCTTTCCGACTTCAGCTTGGTAACCGCCCCTTACTTCGGCGAAAGCGGGATGTTGGGGGTCATCGGCCCCCTGTGGCTCGATTATGCCCGGTCGTTTTCCGCCACCCGCTACGTCGCCAGCCGGCTCAAGGCCATTTTGGCCACGGCCGGCCGCATCCAGGAGGTGAGCGCATGAGCGAGGAAAAAAACAACGCCCACTTGCAGCCCCGACAGCAGGTGGACGAGCTTGAAGAGCTGAAACGAAAGCTCGCCGACAAGGAAAAGGAACTCACCGCTCTAAAAGAGGAGACCCGCACCCTAAAGGACCGGATCCTTAGGCTGCGGGCGGACTTCGACAACTACCAAAAACAGGTGGCCCGGGAGTCGGCCAACCTGGCCCGCAAGGTCCAGGACCAGGAGATCCTGGACTTCCTCCCGGTGTACGACGCCATGGAACGCGCGTTCCGGGCCTTGAAGAGAAACGACGACGTCCAAAGCTTCGTAGAGGGAATGGAACGCGTGTTCGCTCAGCTTTCGGAGATCTTGAAGAGGAAGGGCTGCCAGCCCTTTGACTCTGTGGGCAAGCGCTTCGACCCGGCCTACCACGAGGTGCTGGTGGCCGCGGAGGCCGATGCCGAGCGAAACGTGATCGTGGAGGAATTCGAACGCGGCTGGCTGCGGGAAGGAGAAGTGCTCAGGCCAGCCAAGGTTAAAGTAAGCCTCGGCCCAAAAGGGGGTGAGGGTGATGACGGAAACAAAGGAAAAGGTAATCGGAATTGACCTTGGCACTACCAACTCCTGTGCCGCCATCGTGCGGGGAGGTCGCCCAGAGGTGATCCCAAATGCTGAAGGGGACCGAGTTACCCCGTCGGCGGTGGCGTTCACCGAGTCCGGGGAGATGCTGGTGGGCAAGCTCGCCAAGCGCCAGGCGGTGCTCAATCCCAGCCGCACCGTGCTCTCCATCAAACGGAAGATGGGCACGGACTATCGGGTGAAGATCTCCTTGGACGGCCAGGCCAAGGAGTACTCCCCGGAACAGATCTCTGCGTTCATCCTGCAGAAGATCAGACGCGACGCTGAAGAATTCCTGGGAAGCAAGATAAAGAAGGCGGTCATCACAGTCCCCGCCTACTTCAACAACCTGCAGCGCCAGGCAACCAAGGACGCGGGCAAGATCGCTGGCCTTGAGGTCCTCAGGATCATCAACGAGCCCACCGCTGCGGCTCTGGCCTACGGTCTGGATCGGCAAAAGGAACAAAAGATCGTGGTGTACGACCTGGGCGGGGGCACGTTCGATGTTTCCATCCTTGAGATCGGCGAGGGCGTGTTCGAGGTGGTGGCCACCGACGGGGATACACAGCTCGGGGGCGATGATTTCGACCGCCGCATCATGGACTGGCTGATCGAGGAGTTCAAGAAGGATACGGGCATCGACCTGAGGGGAGACCCGGCAGCCATGCAAAGGCTGCGGGACGCCGCAGAACAAGCCAAGATCGAGCTCTCCTCCCGCATGGAGACCCAAATCTCCCTGCCCTACATCACCGCGGATGCCTCCGGCCCCAAGCATCTGGAGAAGACCCTGACCCGTGCCAAGTTCGAAGGGATGATCGAGGACCTGCTTCAGCGGACCATGCGCATTGTGGACTCCGCCCTTTCGGCGGCCAAGCTTACCCCGGAGGACGTCGACCAGGTGGTCCTGGTGGGGGGCTCCACCCGCATCCCCAAGGTCCAGGAGCTGGTGGCGGGCAAATTCGGCAAGGCCAAGATCAACAAGGAGATCAACCCCGACGAGGTGGTGGCCATGGGAGCTGCCATCCAGGCGGCCATCCTGGCCGGGGAGATGGACGAGATCGTGCTCCTGGACGTGACCCCGCTTACCCTCTCCATCGAGACCCTGGGCGGGATCGCCACCCCCATCATCGAACGCAACACCACCATCCCGGTAGAACGCACCAAGACCTTCACCACCGCCGAGGACTACCAGACCCAGGTCGAGATCCACGTGGTGCAAGGGGAACGGAAGATGGCCGCGGACAACAAGTCCCTGGGGCGGTTTGTGCTCTCGGGGCTTCCGCCAGCCCCGCGGGGGGTGCCGCAGATCGACGTAACCTTCGCCATCGATGCCGACGGGATCCTCCAAGTCACCGCCAAGGACAAGGCCACCGGAAAGAGCGCCTCCATCACCATCAAGGAGACGTCTCGCCTGTCGGAGGAGGAGATCGAGCGCATGCGCAAGGAGGCTGAGGAGCACGCAGAAGAGGACCGGCGCAAGGCCGAAGAAGCCGAGACGAGAAACCAAGCCGACATGCTCATCTACTCGGTGGAGAAGGCCCTGAGGGAGCTGGGGGACAAGGTCCCCTCGCAGAAGCGGGGCGAGATCGAGGCCGCCATCCGGGCCCTCAGGGAGAAGCTGGAGGCCAAGGCGGATGTGGCCGCCATCCGGGCAGCCATGGAGGAGCTCAAGCGGGTCTCCGGGGAGGTAGCCGCAGAGGCCTACCGGCAGGCCGCCGGTTCCACCGAAGGGTCCTCCTCCACCAAGAAGGGGGACGATGACAAGGGCGACTACATCGACTACAAGAAGGAGTGATCTTTGCCTAAGGACTACTACGAGATCCTGGGGGTGTCGCGGGACGCCTCCCAGGAGGAGATAAAGCGCGCCTACCGGCGCCTGGCAAAAAAATACCACCCCGACGCCTACAAGGGGGACAAGCGGGAGGCGGAGCGGCGCTTCCGGGAGATCGCCGAGGCCTACGAGGTCCTCTCCGACCCTGAGAAGCGGGCCCAATACGACCGGTTCGGTCACGCGGGGCCGGAGCAGGGGTTTGATTTTGGGCCCATGGACTTCCGCCGGGCCCGGGAGGCGTTCGAGGAGTTCTTCGGGCCATCGGCGTTCGATGAGATCTTCAACCTGTTTTTCGGAGAGGGGGCGCGCCCGCGGGCCCGGGCCCGCCCCACCCGCGCCCGACGGGGGGAGGACCTGGAGTACCGCATCCGAATCACCCTCGAGGACGCCGCGTTCGGGGCGAGGGTGCGGGCCACCGTACCCCGCCTCGTGGCCTGCGACCGCTGCGGGGGAAGCGGCCTTGAGCCCGGAACCGGTGCCCGCACATGTCCCACCTGCGGCGGAAGCGGGCGCATCGAGTACCGCCAGTTCACCATGCTTGGGTCCTTTGTAAACGTGCGCACCTGCCCCGAGTGTGGGGGCACTGGAGAGGTACTGGAGCGCCCCTGCAGGAAGTGTCGAGGGGAGGGGCGGGTCAAAGAGAAGAGTGACCTTTCCATCACCATCCCCAAAGGGATCGAGGACGGGGCGCGGTTGCGCCTGAAAGGGGAGGGGAACGCCGGAGTGGCAGGTGGCCCACCCGGGGACCTGTATATCACGGTAGAGATCCAGCCCCACCCGGTGTTCAAGAGAAACGGGGCGGACCTTTCCGTGGAGGTACCGGTCCACTACGGGCAGCTCGTCCTTGGGGGGAGGGTACGGGTGCCCACCCTAGAGGGGGAAGAGGAGCTCGCCATCGCCCCTGGGACCTCCCCGGAGGAGGTGCTCAAGCTCCCCGGCCGGGGGCTGCCCCAAGGCCGCCGCCGAGGGGATCTTCTGGTGCGTCTCAAAGTGGTGGTCCCCAAGTCCCTCTCCCGCTCCCAGCGGGAGCTATTGAAGAAGTTCACCGACTCCCTCCCACCCCCCGAGGATCTCCGCTAAACCGGCCTTCCCGTTTTTTGAGCGGGTGTGAGTGTTCCTCGCGGGAGAGGGAGGCAGGAGTTCATCCAGTTTTTGAGTTGGCTCCTAGAGCTCGCCCCGGGCAAGGGCGGAAAGCAGAGGGCGCATTCGCTCCAGGGCCCGTCGGCGGTGGGAGATCCGATCCTTCTCCTCCGGGGCCATCTCCCCCAGGGTCCGAGTCTCCCCTTCCGGGACGAACACCGGGTCGTAACCGAAGCCCCCCCTCCCCCTCGCCCTGGTGGCGATCGTTCCCTCTAGAACACCTTCCCTAAGCCATAAACGCCCGTCGGGAAGTGCCAGGGCGGCCACCGCCCGGAAGCTGGCCCGGCGATCGCGCGCTTCGGAAAGGAGAGCAAGGAGCTTTTCGTTGTTGGCCTGCCAGTTTTTCTCCTCCCCGGAGAATCGGGCCGAGCGCACCCCGGGCGCCCCGCCCAGGGTCACTACCTCCAGCCCTGAGTCCTCAGCCAGCGTGGGAAGCCCCGACCCCTGGGAGATCATGACGGCCTTGAGGCGGGCGTTCTCTTCCAAGGTCGCCCCCTCCTCAGGCACCTCGGGAAAAGGGCGCTCGCGGAAGGTGACCCATTCGATCCCAGGGATCTCCCCCAGGATGCGCATTATCTCAACGAGCTTGTGGGGATTCCTGGTCCCGATCAGGACCTTCACTGCATCTTTACACCCCGAAGCGAGAGCTCGCTTGCGCGATGGCAGGCCGCGAAATGCGCCCCACCGAAATCGCGGAACTCAGGCGGCTGTTCGGAGCAAATCGACTGGGCGTAGGGGCAGCGGGGATGGAAGTAGCATCCCGAAGGAGGGTTCACCGGGCTGGGCACATCCCCTTGAAGGATAATGCGCTCAGTCTCGTAGTCCGGGTCCGGCACCGGCACCGCAGAAAGCAAGGCTTCGGTATAAGGGTGAAGCGGATGGGTGAACAGCTCCTCCGTCTCCGCCAGCTCCACGATCTTGCCCAGGTACATAACCGCCACCCGGTCGGAGATGTGCTTGACCACCGAAAGGTCGTGGGCGATGAAAAGGTAGGTGAGGTGGAACTGCTCTTGCAAGTCCTCAAGCAGGTTGAGTACCTGGGCCTGAATGGAAACGTCCAGGGCGGAAACGGGCTCGTCACATACGATGAGCTGAGGGTCTAGCGCCAGGGCCCTGGCCACACCGATGCGCTGCCTTTGCCCGCCGGAGAACTCGTGGGGATAGCGGCGCATGTGCTCGGGCTTGAGGCCCACGGCCTGAAGGAGCTCCTTGACCCTTTCCTCCTTCTCCCTGCCCCGGGCCACCCGGTGGACGATCAAGGGCTCTCCTACGATGTCGCCCACGGTCATGCGGGGGTTGAGCGAGGAGTAGGGGTCCTGGAAGATGATCTGCATCTCGCGCCGGAGGAGCTTGAGCTCCTTTTTTCCGATCTTGGCCACGTTCACCACGCGTCCCAGGCGCTTGGAGCGGAACAGGATTTCCCCGGCAGTGGGCTCGATCAGCCGCAGGATGGTGCGCCCAGTGGTGGTCTTGCCGCAGCCGGACTCGCCCACCAAACCCAGGGTCTCCCCTTCGGGGATGAACATGTCCACTTCGTCCACGGCCTTGACCCAACCCACGACGCGGCGGAACACCCCACGCCGGACGGGGAAGTACTTCTTGAGTCCGGTGACGCGAAGCAAAGTACCTGTTTCCAAAGTGATCTCGGTAGCCATGTTCATCCCCTCCTCAGTACAGCCAGCACGCGGCCTGATGATCCTGCCCTACTTCCTTGAGAGTGGGCATCTCACGCGTGCAGATCTCCATGGCGTGGGGACACCGCGGGTGGAAGGGACACCCAGGCGGGGCGTCAAGCGGATCCGGAACCACGCCCTTGATGGGCTCAAGCCTCTCCTTCTTTGTGGCAAGCGACGGGATGGACTTGAGGAGCCCTTGAGTGTAAGGGTGTTTGGGATCGTGGTACAGGGGCCGGACAGGGGCGTGCTCCACCACCTTCCCCAGGTACATCACCACCACTTCCTCACACATCTCCGCCACCACCCCCAGGTCGTGGGTGATGAGCATGATGGCCGTGCGGAATTTCTTTTGAAGATCCCGCATCAGGTCGAGCACCTGAGCCTGGATGGTCACATCCAGGGCGGTGGTGGGCTCGTCGGCGATGAGGAGGGAGGGGTTACAGGAGAGGGCCATGGCGATCATCGCCCGCTGGCGCATACCTCCTGACAGCTGATGTGGGTACTCGTCCACCCGCTGCTCGGGCAAGGGGATGCCCACCTGCCTGAGCATCTCGATCGCCTTCTGGCGTGCCTCCTTCTTGGATACCTTTTGGTGGAGCATGATGGCTTCCATGATCTGATAACCGATGGTGAACACGGGGTTCAGCGAGGTCATGGGCTCCTGGAAGATCATGGCGATCTCCTTACCCCGGATGGAACGGTACGCCTTGCCCTTGGGGTTGAGCTTGGTGAGCTCGATCTCCTGACCGTCACGGTGGAAGATGATCTCACCGCTTGTGATCTTCCCCGGGGGCATGGGGACAAGCCCCATGATAGAAAGGGCGGTCACGGACTTACCACAACCGGACTCCCCCACCACCCCAAGTGTGCCCTCAGGTTCAATCCCAAAGGTGACCCCATCTACGGCCTTTACCACCCCGTCTTCCGTGTAAAAGTAAGTCCTAAGGTCCCTGACGTCTATTAACGGCATCTGGGTCTCCTCATAGAACAGTTAAAATCAAGCCTAAACCCAAGAAGATCGCGCCCAGTACTCCGGTGGCGATCTTCTTGGGATCCCGAGACGTCTCCCGGCCAAACACCGTGGAAGACATGCCAGCACCAAACGCACCCCCTAGCGTGGCGTGTTCCGACATCTGAAGGAGGATCAGGCCGATCAGGGCAAGGCAGTCCAAAAAGAACAAGACCTCCAAGAAGATCTTCATCCCATCACGCTCCTGGGGCAATTATACCGAAGGGGTGGTCGCATGCAAAATCCAGGGTTGGCCAAGCCACGAAGATGGGTAAAATGCAGGTGTTGGGAAAGTTCGTGTTTGTCACCGGCGGAGTTCTCTCGGGCCTCGGGAAGGGGGTGATGGCCGCTTCCCTGGGCTGTCTTCTCCGCTCGCGGGGCATAAAGGTCACCCTGCAGAAGATCGACCCCTACCTGAACGTAGATGCGGGCACCATGAACCCATATGAGCATGGGGAGGTGTTCGTCACGCACGATGGCCTGGAGACCGATCTCGATATCGGGCACTACGAGCGCTTCGTGGGGCAGAACCTGGGCCGGGCTAACTACCTCACCACCGGCCAGGTGTACTGGAACGTCATCCAGCGGGAACGCCGAGGGGATTACCTCGGTCACACCGTGCAGGTGGTCCCCCATATCACAGACGAGATCAAGCAGCTCGTCAAGGGCGCGGTGGAGGCCACCGGGGCCGAGGTGGCGATCGTGGAAGTGGGAGGCACCGTGGGGGACATCGAGGGCCTGCCGTACCTTGAAGCCCTAAGACAGCTCCGCGACGAGCTCCCCAGGGAGGACACGGCGTTCATACATCTTACCTATGTGCCCGTGCTCTCCACCACCGGGGAGCTCAAGACAAAGCCCACCCAGCACTCGGTGCGGGAGCTCCGGGAAGCGGGGATCCAGCCGGACTTCATAATCGCCCGCTGCCCTGCTCCCCTCCCCAAGGGTCTGCGGGAAAAGATCGCCTTGTTCTGCGACGTTCCCCCAGAGCATGTGATCGAGGACCGGGACCTCCCCTCCATCTACGAGGTTCCCCTGGCGCTCCGGGAGGAGGGACTTGACAAGCGGGTTTTCGAGCGCCTTTCCATCGCCCCCCGCAGGGCCGACCTCTCCGATTGGGAGGCGTTCGTGGCCCGCCTGAGGCACCCTAAGCGGAGGGTAGAGGTGGGAATCGTCGGCAAGTACGTGGAACTCCATGACGCCTACATGTCGATCATCGAGGCCTTAACCCATGCCGGGGCGGCCCTGGAGACCGAGGTCCACATCCGCTGGATTTCCTCGGAACAGGTGGAGCAAGACGAAGGGGTGTTGGACAAGCTCTCCGGGATCCTGGTTCCAGGCGGGTTTGGGGAGCGGGGGATCGAGGGAAAAATCCTGGCGGCTGATTACGCCCGCAGAAAAGGGGTTCCCTATTTTGGAATCTGCCTCGGCATGCAGGTGGCGGTGATCGCCTTCGCCCGCCAGGTCCTGGGCCTCAAGGGGGCCAACTCAACCGAGTTCGATCCGAAAACCCCCTATCCGGTGATCGACCTTTTGCCCGGGCAAGGTGAGGTGGAGAAAAAGGGCGGGACGATGCGGCTCGGGGCCTACCCCGCCCGGCTCACCCAAGGGAGCCGGGCAAGAGCCCTGTACGAAAAGGAGCTGGTTTGCGAGCGGCATCGCCACCGGTATGAGTTCAACCCGGATTTCCTGGAAAGGTTTGAGGCCGCCGGGATGCTGGCAACGGGGAAATCCCCAGACGGACGGCTGGTAGAAATCGTGGAGATCCCGGATCATCCATGGTACGTAGGAGTTCAGTTTCACCCAGAGTTCACCTCCCGGCCCCTCCGGCCCCATCCGCTGTTCTGTGGGTTCATCCAAGCGTGTCTTTCCTGATGCTGCTTGCGGCCTTCCTCGCCTTGGGGCAGGAGGTGGAGATCCAGGCCCCGTGGCTTACCGTCTATGATGCGGCTGGCCGGCCCCGGTGGGAAGTGACCCTGGCCCGGCTCACCAAAACGGACACGGGCTGGGAGGGGGAAGACGTAGAGGTGCGCCTGTATTGGGAGGGGGAGCGCAAGTTCCTGCTTTTCGCCCCGCGGATCCAGGCCGATCGATTGGGCCGCACCTGGACCCTGAGCGGGGGCATAACCGGCGAGGCCACCGGCCTTGCGCTGTCCTGCGAGTCCGCCACTTGGGAGGGGAGCCTCAAGTTGACTGGGCTCTCCGCCCAAGGGGAGGGACTCCGCCTCGTCGCCGATTCAGCCTTCTGGTCGGAGGGAAACACCATAAGCCTTGCCGGAGTGCGTGCCCAGACCGCAGGCTGGGAGGTTGAGCTCCAGGAGGCCGACTACGACCTCGACACAGGGGTCCTGGCCGGCCAGCTCGCCCGCCTTATGGGCCATGGGTTTGAGATCGAGGCCGAGGAAATCCGTATCCTCACCCAGGAAGATAGGGTACAGCTGAAGGGAGCACACGTTGTCCCATACCCTTGAAGGGCGTGATTTGGTGAAGAGGTTCGGCCGCCGGCTCGCGGTGGACGGCCTGTCGCTCTCTTTTCGCTCCGGGGAGGTCACCGGGCTCCTTGGGCCCAATGGCGCGGGCAAGACAACCACGTTCTACCTCCTTGTGGGGTTTCTGGCGCCGAATGGCGGCCAGGTGCTCCTGGACGGGGAGGAGATCGCCCACCTCCCCTTCTTCCGCCGAGCCCGGATGGGGATCCACTACCTTCCGCAGGAGCCATCGGTGTTCCTTCGCACCACGGTGGAGGGGAACCTGAGGCTGGCGCTCGAGGGCCTGGGGGCGAGCTGGAACGGGGAGGTTGATGCTTTGCTCTCCGAGCTAGGCCTTGCGGGGCTGCGCAAGCGCCCGGTGGCGCTGCTTTCGGCGGGGGAGCGGCGCAAGGTGGAACTCGCCCGTGCCCTGGTCGCGCATCCCGTCTTTCTCCTCTTGGACGAACCCTTCTCCGGGGTGGACCCGCTCACGGTGGCAGAGCTTTCACAGCTGGTCAGGCGCCTAGCCCAAGAAGGGATCGGGATCGCCATCTGCGACCACAACGTACGGGATACCCTCAAGATCACCGACCGCGCCTACCTCATCCACACGGGAAAGCTCCTCTGCTCGGGGACCCCGGAGGAGATCGCCGCCGACGAGCGGGCCCGCCTGGCCTACCTGGGTGCAGACTTCGCGCTCTAGATGTACCCGAGCTCCAAGGAGACGATCATCCCCACCCCAAGGAGGAACATCACCGCCCCGGAGATGAGGTGCAGCTTCCCCAGCCGCTGAGAGCGCCACCTCTCCGCCCGCGCCGTCGTCGTGAACCCAAAGTGCACCCCAAACGTGATCACAAGAAGCGGCAAGATGAAGATCAGGTTGTAAAAGAGAAGATACAGGATCCCCTGGGCCCGGGTCGTGGTCT
>CAYUWL010000016.1:0-19014 GCA_964448595.1 uncultured Thermotogaceae bacterium | reverse complement strand
GCCCCTGAAATGTTGACTCCAAGGCAAACCCCTATCTCGCGGCGTCAAACTTGGGTTTTCCGAACCCGAGGGACGTTAGGCGGTACGTTCCCCCTGTCCCTCTGCGCAAGTTCCTGGCCTGAGGATCAAAGGGGCTTGAGGGGTGCCACCTCCGCCCGCTCCAGCACTTCGGAAAGGAGGATCTCCAGGGTCAAGGGCGCAAAGTACTTCTGGACCAGGGCCGCGTTCTCAGAAAGCACCCGCCGGGCAGCCCGATCCGTGAGCAGTGAAACCGCCTGATCCACGGCCTGGCGGGTGAGGCCATCTTCAAGGAGGACGAATTTAAAACCCTTGTCCAGCATGTCGTCCAGCACCGGGTAGTGGCGCACCAAAAGCGGCAGGTGATTGGCCGCGGCCTCGATCACGGGGTTCCCGAACCCCTCAATGCGGGAGGGGAAGGTGACGAGGTTGGCGTGGGCATAGGCATCGGCAATGGAGTAGATCTTGCCCTCCTCATCGCGCCCACGCCGGATGAAGATCCGTCGCCAGCCCAGGACCACCGGGACCGAAAGTTCTCCGGCCAGCCTCAGGATGTGCTGGCAGTAAGGGTCGTCCTCCCGGCCGTTTCCCGGAGGGCCGGTGATGAGGAGCCACACCGGCCGCTTCAGGCGCTTTCGCACCGCGGCGGCAAGCCGCACCGAATCCTCAATGCACTTGCGCTCAATGATCCGGGATGGCTGGAGGAAAAGGAGCGCATCTTTGGGGATGCCGAAGCTTTCCCTGAAGTCGGCGTTGAACTCGTCCACCGTCCCCACCATGGCCGGGTCCAAGACGTTGGGGATGCGGGTGGATAGGATCCCGTGGCGCAGACGCAGCTCCCGCTGGGCGCGGCGGTTTATGACCACGTGGATGGTTTCGTCGTCGTGGGGAGGGAAGTTTTCGTCCAGGTAATCCCGAAGCCGGGACCGAGCGAGCTCGGCCCGTTCCCAATAGAAGTCGTGATGGCGGCAGATGAAAGGGATCCTGGTCTCGTGGATGATCTCCACCAGGGCGATCCCGGCCGCAAGGTTGAGGGGCAGGCTGATCAGGTTTTCCACGTCCACGAGGTCGATGCGCTCCCGGTCGATGAAGGAAAGGAGCGCGGCCTTGATGCGGTTGGCCTGCTCGCGTACCTCCTCCTCCCGGTCGAGGTCGAACGGGGCCGGTCGGGCCAGGATGTCGGGGAGCTTTACCACTTCCGGACCGGCAAAGTCGAGGGCCGGGATGCGCACGTGGGGTCCATGGGGGTCGCCGCCGAAGGTGCCGGCGCACAGGACGACCTCGTGGCCGAGCCTACGGAAAGTCGCCCGCCACTTCTCCGCCTCGACGGAAACGCCGTCGATGGAAACGAGCCGGGCTGAAATGATGGCGATCCTCATAGTTACCACACCCTAAGAAAAAGCCCGCGCAGATATTCCCCCTCCGGGTACGTGACCGCCACGGGATGGTCTTCGGCCTGGGACAGCCTCCTTAGGACTTGCACCTCGCGCTGGGAGTCCGCGGCGGCCAGGGCCACCGCCCGCTGGAACGCCTCCCACCCCACCCGTCCGGAGCAGGTGAAGGTGAGAAGAAGCCCCCCGGGGCGCAGCAGCCCAACCGCCACCCGGTTTAGGTCACGGTAGCCGCGCAGGGCGCCCGGGAGCTCGCCGACCGAGCGGGCGAACTTGGGTGGATCGAGGATCACCAGGTCAAACCGCTTGCGCTGCCGCGCCAGGCGCCGGAGCTCGTCGAACGCGTCGCCGGCCACGAACCCGGCCTTAAGTGCAGAAAGACCGTTGAGCTCCAGGTGATTCCGGGCCCAGCGTAGGTGTTTAGCTGAGGCCTCGATGAACAGCACGGACTTCGCTCCACCGGCGGCGGCTTGCACGCCGAAGCCCCCCGTATAGCAGCACACGTCCAGGACCTCCTTGCCTGCGGCCAGGTAGTGCGCTAGGAGTCGGTTCTCCCGCTGATCTAGGTAAAACCCGGTCTTGTGTCCGCCGGCAACGTCCACTTGGAAGTGCACTTCACCTTCCCTGATTACCAGCTTGGGCGGAGGTGTCTGTCCCCACACAGGCCCGCTGGCCCCTGGAAGCCCTTCCAGGGCCCGCACTCCCACGTCGGAGCGCTCGTAAATCCCCGCCGGTTTCACCAATTCGGAGAGCAGGGACACAAGAAGCTGCTTTCGCCGTTCGATCCCCAAGGTCAAGCTCTGCAGCACTAGGAACTCGCGGTACTGGTCCACTACCAGGCCAGGGAGGCCGTCCGACTCCGCGTTCACCAGCCGCAGGCCATCGGACTGGCCGCGAACTGGCTCCCGGGCGGAGATGGCCCTGGCCAGCCGGTTGCGCCAAAAGGCCTCGTCCAGAGGCTGATCGTTCCAAGCAAGCATGCGCACGCGAATTTGAGAGTGGGGGTTGTAGTACCCCTGGCCAAGGAGGCGACCGCGGCCGTCCACGACAACCACTAGGGCGCCGGGCTCAGGCGTTCCGCGCACTTCGGCGACGGCCGCCTCATACACCCAAGGGTGCCGGCGCCGGAGTGGTCCTTCCTTGCCCTGAGAGATCACCACTTCCCCGGTTATCTGATTGGTTGGGGTGCCCATGGCTAAAGGGAACTCAGTGCGTTTCGGGCGATGGGAGCTCTGTCCTCATCGGCCAGCCACCGCTTGAGCTCAGTGAGGACCGGGTCCGGCGCGATTTTTCCAAGGCGCCTGAGGGCCGCGGCCACCGCCCCCCTGACGTAGCGTCGCTCATCGAGTGCCAGCTTTCGCAAGAGGATCAGCGCCTTGCGGGTGCACCTGCCGGCCAAAGGGCCTGATAGGGCCATGGCCACGTGCCACAGGACCTGTTCGTCGTGGGATGTGGACCAAAAGGTCAGGTACTCGAACGTGTCGTCCGGGTACGCCACGGCCAGCTTGTGGGCCAAAACCCGGGGGCCTAAGATCCCTTTCACTTCAGGAGTCCGATCGGAAAGAAGGGGCTCGATGAGCTCAAGGAGGGGGGCAGCCCAGTCCAGGCGCTGGGGGTGGGCACATGTGGCAGCCGCGATGGGCACGGCGCGCCGCACCCAAGGCTCGGGGTCCCCTCGCCAGGTTCCCAGAACGGGATACACCTCAGGGAAACGACGGGCAAGCTGCTGCCCTGCGGCCTGGGCCGCCAGATTGCGGGTGTGGGGATCAGGATCAGCCGCAAGGACGTGAAGGAGATCCAGGATCAGCTCCGGGCCTCCCTCACATGCCCCCAGGGCCGCAGCCGCGAGGCGCCTTGCCTCCGGGGTACCCCCTGTGAGGCCCTCGGCCCATTTCTCCGGCCTCCCCCGCGCCAGTGCCAAGACCGCGCGCTTCCTCGCCTCCCCACCCCGCTGCCAGGCGGAGACAAGGAGCTCAAGCTCGCCCTTCTCAAGTGCCGAGGCGAAGTTCGTGGCCATATCGCCTTGCAGGTTATACGGGGAAGCAGGCCCTTGGCAAATCCAAAGGAGTCATCGATCCCCCGGCTACCTCCTAGGGGGGTTTCGAAACACCGTGGCGGAAAAACTGAAGAGCAAAAGAAAGTTCGGTAAGATTGCGGGCCATGGAATCCGGATGGCCGAAGCCGTTCAAGATCAAGGTGGTGGAGCCGATTCGTCTCCCCCCTCGCAAGGAGCGAGAAGAGCTCCTCAAGGAAGCCGGCTACAACGTATTCAACCTGCGCGCTGAGGACGTCTACATCGACCTCCTCACCGATTCCGGAACCGGCGCTATGTCCCAGGCCCAGTGGGCAGCCCTGATGCAAGGGGACGAGTCTTACGCCGGGGGCCGCTCCTTTGAGCTCTTTTGCGAGGCGGTGCAGGACATCACCGGCATGCCTTATGTCCTCCCCACCCATCAAGGACGGGCAGCCGAACATGTGTTCTTCTCGGTCACCCTGAAGCCCGGGGACATCGTGCCCAGCAACACGCACTTCGATACCACCCGGGCCAACATCCTGGCCCTTTCCGCCGAGCCCCGGGACCTGCCGGTGCCCGAGGCGGCCGACCCGGAGGCTGACCTTCCATTCAAGGGGAACATGGACCTTGACGCCCTGGAGGAGCTGCTCCGCAAGGAGCGGGCCCGCATTCCCTTGGTGATGCTCACCCTCACCAACAACACCGTCGCCGGACAGCCCGTATCGCTTGCCAATGTGCGCGAGCTCGCCGAGCTTGCCCACCGTCATGGGATCCCCCTCATCCTCGATGCCGCCCGGCACGCGGAGAACGCCTATTTCATCCACAAGCGGCAGCCCGGCTTTTCCGATAAGACCCCCCAGGAAATAGCGAGCCAGGTCTTCTCCTTGGCCGACGGGTGCCTCATGTCGGCCAAGAAGGACGGCCTGGGGAACATCGGCGGATTCATCGCCCTCAGGGACCGGGGGCTGTTTGAGCGATGTCGGGCGCGGCTGATCCTGGTGGAGGGATTTCCCACCTACGGCGGCCTGGCGGGCCGGGACCTGGCCGCCATCGCGGTGGGGCTCAAGGAAGCGCTTGACATCGACTACCTCAGGGACCGGGTGGGCCAGGTCGAGTGGCTGGCCACACGCCTCAGGGAGGAGGGGATCCCGGTGTACTGGCCTCCGGGGGGCCACGCGGTGTACATAGATGCCCGGCGTTTCCTTCCCCACATCCCCAAGGAAGAGCTTCCGGGGCAAGCTCTGGTATGCGCCCTGTACCTGGAAGGCGGAATCCGGGCGGTGGAAGTGGGCTCGGTGATGCTGGGTCAGGCCGCCAAGCTGGAGCTGGTCCGCCTGGCCATCCCCCGCAGGGTGTACACCCGGGAACACCTCGCGTGGGTAGTGGAGACCGCCGTGCGCATCCGCGACCGGGCCGGTGATGTTCCCGGTTTCCGGATCCTGGAGGGGGAGGGCCCGCTGCGCCATTTCGTGGCCCGATTTGCTCCACTTGTTTAACGCATGCCCGCCCTAGTCTGGTCTGGCTTCCTGCTTTCGCTCGTCCTCCTCATGGGCCTGGCCCGGTTCAGCCTGTGGGGGGCGATGTTCACCGGGGCGGCGGTGCTGGGTCTGTTCACCTTGCCTTTGGGTCAAGTTGGCCTGGCAGTGGTTTCGGTCCTCTCGGACCCTTCGGTGATGCTCCTTGCCCTGGTGGTGGCGGTGATACCTTTCATCGGGGGGGCGCTGGAAAGAAACGGGCACATGGAGGCGCTGGTTGCGGGCCTGCGCATCGGCCGGCGGGCGTTCTTCGGCCTTGGCCCTGCCCTCTTGGGGATGCTCCCCATGCCCGGGGGAGCCCTCCTTTCCGCTCCGCTTCTTGAGCGGGCCGGCGGTGCGCCACCTGCCCTGCGGGCGGCGGCCAACGTGTGGTTCCGCCACGCCCTACTCCTCATCTATCCCATCTCCTCCTCCCTCATTGCCACCTCAAAGCTCGCCGGCCTCGACGTTTGGCAAGTGATCCCCTACCAGTTTCCGGCGATGGGGGTAACGGTGGTTTTGGGGTACCTGTTTCTCCTCCGGAAGGTGGGGGGTAAAATGGAGTATGCTGAAAAGTCCTCCACCCGGAGGCTTCTTGCCCCGCTTGGCATCATCCTCATCGCCCCGGCGCTTGATTTTGCCCTCAAGCAGCTTGTGCCCCTGCCCGTACCGGAGCTTGCCACCTTGGCCGGGGTGGGGGTGAGCCTAGCCCTGGCGGGAAAGGGCATCCGGGCAAAGGAGTGGCTTTCGCTAGCCCAGGCGGCCAAGCCGTGGCGTTACGCGCTGATCGTGGTGGGGATGTTCACGTATCTCGCCGTGTTCAATCGGTCCGGGGCGCCGGAACTCATCGCTGGGCTTGACCTCCCGCCGCTTGCGCTCGGGGTGGGGGTTGGCGCGGCCTTGGGCCTTGCTACAGGGCGCATCCAGGCTCCGGCCGCCATTGTCGTCCCCATTTACCTCGCCCAACACGGGGGCCTTTCGCCATGGGGGTTCGCGGTGATCTACTTCGCAGTGTATTTGGGGTACATCCTGTCACCGGTACATCCGTGTCTCGCGGTATCCGTGGAGTACGCAGGCAGCACCCTGGGAGGGGTGCTAAAGATGCTCCTTGCCCCTTCTCTGATTGCGCTCGCCCTGGTCACCTTGGCAGGGCTGTGGCTGCTTTAAGAGGGAAAAATCGCCTTAGCCATGACGATCAGCGGAGCCGGATAGCGGACAAATCAGGGACGAGGGCGTCGGCGAGGGGCGCAAGTTCCTCTTCCTTGCCAAGTCCGGTGAGGACCCCGATGGGGATGCAGCCGGCGTTTCGGCCGGCCAAAAGATCAGCAGGGGAGTCCCCGACCATCACCCCTAGCTCAGGGGGCACGCCAAGGGCAGCGCAGGCTTGAACCACGGGCTCCGGGGCGGGCTTGCGTGCCGGACATACATCCGTACCCACCACAACGTCTACCAGCTTTTCCCAGCCCAGGGCCGCCAGATGTCGCCGGGTGGCAGCAGCCGAGTCGCCGGTCACTATACCCACCCGCCCCCCGGCTTCCTTCACGCCCGCCAAGAACTCCTCCGCCCTCGGGGTAGGCTTGATGTACCGCTCAAACGGGAACTCCTGATCTACCTCGCGGAACACCTCGTTGACCAGCTCGAGCGACCTGGGAACGCCAAGCCCTTCCAAATACGCCGCTACCTCAAGTTCCGCATCACAGCGGGGAAGATGGATGATCCCTTGTGGGAGGCTTTCGCCAGTGTGTGGATCCACGCCCATGAACTTAAGGAGTGCGTTCTCATCCTTGGTTGAAAGCCCGATACGCTGCCCGAGCCACCGGGCCCGCTTGCGCATGACCAAAAGCCAATGATCAAACGAGATAAGCGTCCCGTCTTTGTCGAGAAGGAAGGCCTCGGCAAGGAAATCGCGGCCGTCTGCAACAAACCTTACGGGCATGTGCCCATGCTAGCGTGATTTACGATACAGGACAAGATCCTCCCCCTTTGAAGAACAATCTCACCACAGGCTTTGACTCCACCCTGTACCATGCTGGCCGATGCGAAGGAGAAGGAAGAGAAAAACCGGCCTGGGCACAGTGATCTTGGCCGCATGCCTAATCGGGTTAGTATGGGAAGGGCAAGCGCCAGCCCCACAGCTTGAGCCCATACCCCCTATCCCTCAGTCCGGACCGGACATCCATGGCCACCGTGGGATATACCTCACCTCCTACGTCCTGGCCCGTCCCGACTTCCTTGGGGAGGTGCTGGAGAAGCTTGCGGCCTACGGCCTCGACACAGTTGTCGTGAACGTAAAGAACATGCACGGGGAGGTGTGTTACGCAAGTTCGGTGGAGCTGGCCCATGCCATCGGGGCAGTGAGGCCACGTATCGACATCCCGGAGATCCTCGCGCTGGTCCACGCCCGGGGCATGTACGCCATCGCCCGCCAGGTGGTGTTCTACGACCCGCTGCTAGCCGAGCACCTCGGTTCCCCAGCCGCCCCTTGGGTACTGCCAACGGATGAGCAGGCCGTGGCCTACAACGTCGCCATCGCACGCGAACTTGCCTCGCTTGGTTTTGATGAACTGCAGCTTGATTACGTCCGCTTCCCGGATGATGGGGCCATCGGTGGTGATTATTCTGACCGCTGCGCGGCCGTGGAGGCCTTCTTGGCCCGGGTCCGGGAGGCCTTGCCGGTACCCCTGTCAGTGGACGTATTCGGCCGGGTCCTGTGGCCCTGGAACGCGCGCAGGATCGACCCCATCGGTCAGCAGCTAGAGGGGATGGCAGAGCAGGTGGACCTGTTTTCGCCCATGCTTTATCCATCGCACTACGTGGAGCAGTCCCTCAAGGACGACCCCTACGGCACGGTCAAGCGGGCCTTGGAACACGGGATGGCGAGGGTGGATGTTCCCATGCGGCCTTTCTTGCAGGCGTTCGACATGAACATCCCCCTGGGAATGACCCTTCCTGAGTACATCATCGCCCAAATACGGGCTGCCGAGGAGATGGGGGCGGATGGGTACCTCTTCTGGAACCCCCGGGCCGACTACTCCGCCCTGTGGCAGGCACTTGCGCTCCTCGGTAAGGACTAGCCCTCTTCTTCCTCCTCGGCCTTGAGCTTTTCCCGGAGTTCGGAGAGGCGCTGCTGCACCAGGTGGAACAGCGTCCCCTCCGGGTAGTTGCCCTCCTCATCTGGAGTTCCGGCCGGCATCCCCGACAGGATCTCGATCCCCTCCTCAACGGTCTTCACGGCCCAGATATGGAACTTGCCGTCCCTCACCGCCTCCACGACCTCCTCGGGGAGCATGAGATCATCCACGTTCCCCTCGGGGATGATCACCCCCTGCTCTCCGTTGAGGCCGAGTTCCTTGCACACGAGGTAATGCCCCTCGATCTTCTCGTTTACCCCCCCGATGGGCTGGAGGTGCCCCTTTTGGTCCACCGCCCCGGTCACCGCGATCCCCTGCTTGAGCGAAACCCCCGACAGGCTGGAAAGAAGTGCGAAGAGCTCGGCCGCGGAGGCGGAGTCCCCCTCCACCAGCGAATAGGATTGTTCGAAGGTGATGCTCGCGGACAGGGACAGGGGGCCTTGGGCCGCGAACCTCTCCCCAAGGTATCCTCTGAGGATCATTACCCCCTTGGTGTGGATCTTCCCCGAGAGCTTTGCCTCCCGCTCGATATCCACCACCCCGTCTTTTCCGGCGAACACGTTGGCGGTAATGCGGGAGGGTTTTCCGAACGCGAAATCCCCCAGGTCGATCACTGCCAGGCCGTTCACCTGACCCACCTTGGCCCCGGACACATCGACGATGAGCTTCCCCCGCACGATCCGTTCCCTGACCTTCTCGGCAAGGAGGGCATGGCGGCTTCTGCCCTTTTCTATGGCCAGACGCACATGGCGGGCCTCCACGCTTTGGGCACCCTCCTCCCGAGCCCAGAAGCTGGCCTCCCGGATCAGGGCTGAGAGGCTGGCGAATCGTGTGGAAAGCTTTCTCTGGCTTCCGGCAAGCTCCCCGGCGTATTCCACCACTTTGGCCACTCCCGAAGGGGAGAAGGGCAGGATCCCGGGATCCTCAAGCCGGCGCGCCCGGATGAACCTGGCTATCGCTTCCTCCGCCTCATCGGTCCATTCCATCTCGGTGTCGAAATCCGAGCGGATGGTGAACAATTTCGGAAAATCTTCATCGTAGTAGTGAAGGAGATAGTAGAGGTAGGGCGAGCCGATGATGACCACCTTTACATCCAAGGGGACGGGCTCAGGCCTGAGGCCCTCCGTGGAGGCGAGCCCAAGCATCTGAGCGGGGTCCTCGATGCGGATCTCCCGCGTCTTAAGTGCGATCTTCAGTGCCTCCCAACTGATCCCGAACCGCAGCAAGTTGGACGCGGACAGGACGAGGTAGCCGCCGTTGGCGCGATGGAGGGATCCGGCGCGAATCTGGGTGAAGTCGGTGGTGACCACGCCGAACTGGACCCGCCGTTCCACCGTACCAAACAGGTTGGTATAAGTGGCGTTCTCCTCCACTATCACCGGGGCTCCCTCCAGGCCGGAGTTATCCACGATCACGTTTACCCGGTAGCGCTGGTATGGATCGCCTGTTCCGGGGACCGGGATCGGCAAAGCGGGCTTCTTGCCCGCAGTTTGAAGATCCTCGACGTTCTCTATGATGTCGGCCTGGGCTTCCTTGAGGAATAGTTGGACCCGCTCGATCCCCGCGTATTTTCTTCTGAGCTGGGCGAACCGTGGCTCGATCAGGAACTGTACTGCCCTCTTCGTCAGCTGCCGGCGGGCTTCCTGCCACTTCTCCTCTAGCTCCCCGAGCTCTTGGAACGTCTCCCGGACGGCCTCCTGAAGCTGTTCCTGCCTGTTGAGGATCTCTTGCTGCTGGGCCTCGGGGAGGGCCTCGTACTCCTCTTGGGAGTAGGGGGTGCCGTCCGGCTTCAAGGGGACGGTATTGATCCCCACTGGGGTACGCTGGATGGCGAAGCCCAGGCCTCGGGCCCGCTCCTCAAGCCTTTGGAACAGTTCCTCACGCCTTGCCACAAACCTTTCCCGTTCTTCCTTGGCTTGCGCCTTGAACTCTTCCGACTCGAGCACTTTAGGCAGTTCCCGCCTGAGGAAATCGATGCATCGGTCCATGTCCTGCTTCAGTTCCCGGCCCTTGCCGGCCGGAAGCAGGAGGTACCGCGGCCGATGGGGAACTTGGAAGTTGTGCACGTAACAGATGTCGGGGGGGGTGGGCTGCTCGCGGGAAAGCTCCTTGAGGAAATGGGTTACAGCCGATGTTTTCCCCAAACCCGCCCCCCCACTGACGAACACGTTGTATCGGTTGCGCGGGTCCTTGATCTTGAGGCCTAGCCGCAGGGCTTCCATGGCCCGGTCCTGGCCGATGATCCCCTCCAAGGGCTCAAGCTCATCCGTAGTGGAAAACCGAAATTGCCTGTAGTCACAGCGCCGTCTCAATTCATCCGGCTTCAGTGCTCTTGCCATCCTTCCTCCTTGATAGAATCATAACTTGCCATGCTGCGCGTGGCCATTTGTGTCCTCGGTTTCCTTTTCGGGCTTTGTGGCTGGGGGTTCCCGGTAGTGCCCCTGGTGACGGAGCCCGGGGTTCCCACCTACCTTACCTACGTGCCTTCTCTTATCAAGTCTGCACAGGAGGAGGTTCTAGTCGCTCTCTCCGACCTGCGGCTCTACCAGGAAGGGAGTACCACGCCATTGCTCGAGGCCCTGGGTGATGCTGCAAAACGTGGTGTGAAAGTACGGGTCCTGTTTGAACGACGCGGTGCCGATCAGCCTGCTCCAGAGCAGCTTGCCGCCTTCAATTTCCTTGCCCAAGAAGGGGTGGAAACTCGCTGGGACGATCCAGAGGTCACGCTGCATGCCAAGTTCCTGGTGGTGGATCGGGATATCTTGGTCGTTGGATCTACACACTGGACTTACTCGGCCCTGGTCAACTCCGTTCAGGTGGACCTGGCACTCGCCTCCCCGGAACTGGCGGCCTTGGCCGCGGAGTTCTTTGAGCTCCTGTGGGCGGGGAACCTGAACCCGCAGCCGGTGTTGCCGGATCCCCCCTGGCCAAAGTACGGGGTTCTGCCCTTGCTCGAACTCCCGGAGGCCGGACTCCATACAGGGGTGATCCCCGTCCTCATCGCGCGGGCGCAAAAGAGCGCCGACCTTCTACTCTATCGATTCGCCTACTACCCTCAGTATACGGACAGCCCATCGAATACCCTAGTTAAGGCCCTGATTGAGGCGGTGAGACGGGGGGTGCGGGTGAGGGTCCTCCTTGAAGGGGGCGAGGATTTCCCTGATCTTGCCGAGGCGAATCGCCTTGTAAGTACCTACCTCGTCCTGAACGGGGTACAGGTGCGTTTTGACGCGCCTGGCAGCACTATGCATGCCAAGTGCCTAATTGTGGACGACCGCGACCTGCTCGTCTCCTCGGCAAACTGGTCCTACTACTCGCTGGCAAAAAACGTGGAGGCAGGGGTCGCGCTCCTTGACACCCAGGCCTTGGCCGCGCCACTTGCATCGGCGTTTGAGAGCCTGTGGGACTCTGCCTTCCCCGTTCCCTAGGGCACGATCACGCTGCCTCCGATGCGGATCTCGATCCTTCCACCTTCGGCAGCGTAGGCGCTTGCGCTCCCGTGGAGCCTCGCGACGGCCCCGGGAGCAGGGGGATATAGCAAGTACCGCAGGCTGACCTCGCATCGAGTCCAAAGCTCAAGTGGCCACACGGCCTGCAGGGTGTCGCTCTTCAGTTTGTAGAAGGCCCCACCGTCATCGATGAGCTCCATGGTCCAACCAGGCGGGATGGATTCCTCAATCCCGGGGGCGACGATGTGGGCCTTAGCCCGGACGATGATGGTTACCTCGATGGGATCACAGCCCTTGACGATACGAAAAGCCCCCAGCCGCTCATCCGCCACGATCGCCAGCCGAGCGGAGTCGATGGCAACCCCTTCTTGGACGACCTGAACCACCACCTCCTGACAGCCGGCCCTCGCGGTATAGGTGACCTCCGGGCCTTGGCTGACAAGATCCACAATCCCGTCACCACCGAAGTCCCAGTAAAGGCTCGCACCACTCGGCGCCCCCTCTGCCCGTAAGGTCAGTTCTGTCCCTGGAAGGGGGGTGAGATCTGAGGGGACGATGTCAACCCCCCCGGCCAGCCCCCAAACGGCGTATGCCAACAAAGCCAACGGGACGATCCCCAGTTTGTGCAACATAACTTCCTCCTCATCCGGTGTAAGCCGGTGAGGGGCTAACGGCCCCCCACCGGTTCCCTGCAAGGTGAGTAAAGATCAGCCCGGCAACCCCATCAGCGTCCCTCACATATGTCCGGAACAGCCCCCGGCAGGGGTTCGCAGATGGGCGTATCGGTAAGCCACCGGGCGACGATCTCCTTCATGAGCTCGAAGGTGACCTTTCCGGCCCCACAGGTACGGGGCACCACCTCGTCCTGAAGCCAAAACGCGATGGCCCGTTGCACCTGCTGGAAGGTGATCTTATCCGAAAGCGAAAGGTTGATGGCATCTCGGGTCACGTCCCAGCGTGAGATAGCCGTGATCACCGACAGGCAGTCGGTAAGGTCCACCCGGTTTTGGCCCGCTACCTCCGTCTCCACGCAGGGGTGCCCGGTGTCCACGCGGCCAGCGATCATCTCGCTTGCCAGGACAAGGCAGCCGTCGGGTGGGGGGGCCTCAATGGTGGTGGTGGGGGGTACCTCCACCTCATAGATGATCTCTCGGGTTTCTCCAGCGCCAAGCGTGTCAAGAAGGGCCCACTGGTTGTCGCTTGCCTTGTAGATGAACCCGTCGTTTTCAATCGGGGTCACCCGCCAGCCCACCGGCAAGTCCTCGTCGAGGCCCACGCCGAGCACGTCCTTGTCGGTGCTGATCTCGACCTTCACCGTGAACTTGTTCCCCAAGGGCTGCCCCTGGGGATCGTAGAAGCCGATCACCACGCCTTCGCAGGGGATGGGTGCCCGGATGGTGCGGTGGGCGGACACGTTGGCCATCGGCATGTCGGGCAAGGGACGGTCGATGGGCACACAAGCCTTGGCGTAGGCGACGGCGAGCTTCAGGGTTTCAAGGTCGATCCGCTCGCCGCAGGTGCCGATCACCGGCCGCTCGGTGCGCCACAGCTCCCCTGCCCGGGCCAGTTGGGCCGCAGTTATGGTCTCGGAAAGCCGGAGGTCAATCTTGTCCTGGCTTCCGGGAGTATTCGGGTCGGCGACGACCATATGCGTGATTGCCTCTAGCACCGACAGACAATCGTCCACCACCACGCAAGACTCCCCACCAACATCTACCACGATGTCGGGGACCTTGACCTGGAACACGCCGCTGATGCAGAACGGTTGAGGCAGGCGAATCGTGTCGAGGAGCTCCGACTTGGGAACAGTCAGGTCGTAGGTGATTACCCGATCGGTACCGGCCCGGATGACGTCCAAGAACACCCACTGGATAGTGGGGCGCTTGAACACCGCACCGCCGTTCTCCACCGGGGTGATCTCCCAGCCAGCCGGGATGTCCTCCTCAAGTCCGGCGCCAACCAGGTCCTGATCGGTATGGATCCGAACCGTAACCCGGAACGTGTATCCGGGCATGGCGGTGGTGGTGGAGATGGATCGGGTTACGATCACGGTGACCGTGGACACGTAGAGGGGATAGGTATGGGTTGTGGTGATTCCAACGTCGTCGACCAGTGTGAGCTGAACATCGTAGCTTCCTCCGCTGGAATAGGTGTACCGGACCACTGGCTCCGTACTGGAGAGGTCGACCACCCCGTCCCCATCGAAGTCCCACCGGTACTCCACGATCTGGCCGTCAGGATCGTAGCTTCCGGAGGCGTCGAACGTTATCTCCTGGCGTGCCCTGGGCTCGGTGGGGGTAACCACCAAGCTGGCTACGGGAGGCTGCCCCTTCATCCCCTGGATTTCGATCGGGTCAGTTAGGTTCAGCTCAACGCTCTGGGGGCTAGCTATGTCACCGTACTTGAACACGACCTTCTGGATCCCGGTCATGATCCCTGGGGTGAGCGTGAGCTTGAACTCGGTGCCCAAGGGGCCAAGCACGCCCCCGTCCGTGCGGGCAGGGGCCCATACCCAGGCCAGCTGCCCGCCGACGATGTCGTAGATATCGTTGGGGTCCCAACCAACAGGATCATCTTGGACGATGAAATCAGCCCCCGGTGGCACCCCTTGGATGGAGAATTGAGCGGAGGAGTTGTCCGGCCCGGCGGCTTGGCCATGGATGATGAACAGGTACAGCTGCTCTGCCGGATCGCGGTACAGGAACATCACCGTGACACCCGGCTCCGCAAGCGGACAGGTGGTGCTGGCCTGCGCCGCGTCGTATCCGTAGAACTCCTCGGCCGAAACCGTCCCGACCAGGGGTTCAATCGCGACCTGGACGGCCCCCTGCTTCACCGAGAAATACCCCTGCGCATACAAGGGCAGGGCGGTGAGCACAGCCGCCAAGGCCCACAGGCTGATCTTCCTCACCATGCTTACCTCCTTATTCCTTGATTCCTTACGTCCGAAGCAGTCTAACATATTGCCCCATGCCTTGTCTGCAGTCCCGATCACCCCCCTTCGCATCGGGGGTTTCCCGGTCTGGACACACTACACATCTCGGTAAGCAGGGTAACAGGGAGGCCGCGTGGGCCCCAGGAAAGAAGCGGTCACCCTGCCCTCAGTTTGTCTTTGAACAGGGTGATCTAGATCACCTTCGCGAGGGGACCAATGCCCCCAAGTTACGGCTACAGGGTTAGGGGGATAGGTCGCTGGGCTTGGTGGGGATGATCCGCTCCAGCATAGATCTTGAGCTTCCGCAGCATGCGCCGGCCGAGTTTGTTCTTGGGAAGCATCCTCCGCACGGCGAGCTTTATGGGGAGCTCCGGGTGACGGGCCGCGAGCTGCCTGTAGGTGAGGCTGTACAGGTGACCCATATAACCCGTATGACGGTAGTACATCTTTTGGTCCTGTTTTTTGCCGGTCAACTTCACCTTGTCAGCGTTGACCACGATCACATAGTCCCCCACATCGAAATGCGGGGTATAGGTGGGCTTGTGCTTCCCCTGGAGGATGGTGGCCACCTTGGAGGCAAGTCGTCCAAGCGGCACCCCGGTAGCGTCCAACACGTACCAATTTCGGCGGAACGTCACCCCTGCATCCTCTTTCTTTGCCATATAAGTCTTCTGCATGGTCATCCTCCACTTATAATACCCCGCAAAATCTTCCAGATTTTGCGGGGCCCCCAAATTATATCGACCTTATCCTTTCGCTCAACGGAGGACGACGAGCTCGTCCTCCCCTGGGCCCACCCCGGCCATGGTCACCGGAACGCCCAAGACCTCCTCCACGAACGCGATGTAGCTGCGAGCTTCCCTGGGGAGATCCGAAGGGGTCCTGGCCTTGCGGATATCCTCCTTCCAGCCGGGCAGTCGCTCATAATGGGGACGGGCGGCGGAGAGTTCTGCAAGGGTCCTTGGAAGCACCTCCACCTTCTCCCCTTCCAGGTCATAGGCCGTGCACACGGGTATCTCGTCAAGGCCGGAAAGCACGTCCAGCTTAGTGATGGCAAGTTCGGTGAAGGAGTTCACCTCCTGAGCGTAGCGCAAGGCCACAAGGTCCAGCCAGCCGCAGCGGCGGGGCCGACCGGTGGTGGCTCCGTATTCCCTCCCCTTTTGGCGCAACAGATCACCGCCTTCTCCGGTGTCCTCCGTGGGGAAGGGGCCTTCCCCCACCCGGGTGGTGTAAGCCTTGGACACCCCGATCACCCGGGCCCCCTCGGAAAGGCGAACCCCCACACCCCAGCCGATCCCGTGCACGGTGGTGGTGGACGAGGTCACGTAGGGATAAGTCCCAAGGTCCAGGTCGAGCAGGGTCCCTTGGGCCCCTTCAAAGATTACCAACTGTCCCTCCGCCAGGGCACGAGCCACGACGGCCCGGCTGTCCACGATCCGTTCCTTCCAGGTAGCGTAAAATCGGGCGAGCCGGTCGGCAAGCTGCTTTGGGACAAAACCGGCCTTGCCGTAACGTCCCTTGAGAGCGGCCTCAAGTTCGGTCAGGTATTCCAGCACGAGCTCGGGGTCGGCGAGATCCCCCAGCCTGAGCCCCCGGCGGGCCACCCGGTCCTGGTAAGCCGGCCCTATCCCACGCCTGGTGGTGCCGATGCGGCGCGCGGTGCCCTCAAGCTCCTCCACGAGCCGGTGGTGGGGGAGGATGAGGTGGGCTCGGTCGGAAAGGTAAAGCGCCACCTCAGGGCGCCCCTGGCGGCGAATCTCATCCAGCTCCTCCTCCAGGACTTGGAGGTCCACTACCACCCCATGGGCGATCACCCCGGCACAACCCGGCTGCAGGGCGCCGGCCGGCACCAGATGAAGCTGAACCGTGCCATAGGCATCCTGCACCGTGTGGCCGGCGTTGGGCCCGCCGTTGAACCGCACCGCTAGCTCCGCCTCTCGGGCCAAGAAGTGGACGATCTTCCCCTTGGCCTCATCGCCCCACTGGGCACCGATCACCGCCACTTGTGGCATACCGCCTCCTTATGTGCCGCTTCGATCCCGGCCAATACGGCCCGGGTGACCACCTTGAGATCCTGGGGGGCTCCGAGGACGTCCACCAGGGCGATGGCCCGTCCGGAAAGCGGGGACGGAAACGCTTGTGAGGGGTTGTTCACGTTGATCCCCACTCCCACCACCACCTTGATCGGGCGCCCTTTCGCAAACACCGTCTCCACCAGCACCCCGCCCAATTTCCTCCCCAAAAGCGCAAGGTCGTTCGGTGGCTCATAGCGTACAGGAAGGCCGCAAGCAGCCGAGAGGGCACGGGCGACCGCGAGCGCTACCATGGCCTGTGCCGGAACCGGGGGTGGGAGTACCGCGGACAGCCACAGCCCCCCTGTCGGAGAGTGCCAGGTCCTCCCCAGCCGGCCCCGACCCTGGGTCTGGCGCTCGGCCACCACAACCGT
This sequence comes from uncultured Thermotogaceae bacterium, assembly GCA_964448595.1. Classification (GTDB taxonomy): domain Bacteria; phylum Bipolaricaulota; class Bipolaricaulia; order Bipolaricaulales; family Bipolaricaulaceae; genus 64-32. The sequence continues at coordinate 2,116 of CAYUWL010000016.1, read as the reverse complement.
CCAGGGAGGCGCCTCCTTGGCGAGGTCGCTGGTGGAACTTACCTCCCGGTGCCGCTGGATACGCCAGCTGTGTGAGGGGTGATGGGGGATAGGTGATGTGTTGCGGACGGGAGCCAGCGAGTCCGGTTCCGGGCTGTTACGCGCCATCGTCACCCCTTCACACTTCACCTTTCACCGATCACCTTCTCACCCGTCGCAGCTGCACCACCCCGCGGCGGCCGTGGATCTCAAGCTCAAGAGCATGCTCCGCGCCAGAAAGCTCCCCCTTGCGCATGGATACCGCGAGCACTTCCCTCTTTATCCGCTCGAAAAACCTGGAGAAGATCTCCCCAATCTCCCCTTGGTATGCAAGCTCGATGCGATCGGTGACTTCAAAGCCCGCCTGTTTGCGGGCCAGCTGGAGCCGGTGTACCAGCTCGCGGAAATCCCCCTCGGCACGCAATTCTTCGTCCAGATGCACGTCCAGTGCCACCTGCCCTTCTGGACCCTCGGCCACCACGAAGCCTGGGGCCGGCTGCCACAAGACCCTCACATCCTGGGGGGTGAGCTCCACCTCGTCGGCCCCGAGTTTCAGGGTGGTGCGACCCCGGCTCTGGAGTTCCTCCCAAAGTGACCTGTGATCGGCCTTCGCCAGGGCCGCAGCCGCCCGCTGAGCCAAAGGCCCCAAACGAGGGCCAAGCCGGCTGAAATCTGGGGCAAGCTTTGGCTCCCGGAAGCGAGAGAGATCCGGGACGAGCACGATGTCACGCACGTTGAGTTCCCCCTTGGCCAGGGCCCACAGCTCTTCAGGTATTTCGTCATCCCCGGGCCTTTGCACAACGTACAATGTCCGAAGCGGCTGCCGCACCTTGAGTTTCGCCAGATTCCGCGCAGCCAGCCCCAGCGAAGCCACCTCGCGCACGCGCTCCATCCCCCGCTCCAGGCGCTCGTCCCGCCCTAAAGGGGCCGGCCAGTCCATAAGATGTACGGATTCGGGGTCGTCCTCCTTGCGGAGGGATCCCCACATCGACTCGGCGATAAACGGCGTAAAGGGTGCCAGGAGCAGGGCCAGGGTCCTGAGGGCCGCGTGCAGGGTATGGTAGGCGGAGAGCTTGTCCTCCGGCAACCCCTCGGCCCAAAACCGGGGGCGCGAAAGGCGGATATACCAGTTGGAAAGATCGTCCACGAACCGGGAAAGCTCGGTGCAAGCCCGCACGACATCGTATGCATCCAGCGCTTCCGTGACCTTGGAGACGGTGGCGGAGAGGCGGGAAAGCAACCAGCGATCCAGGGCAGGCCGGGCCTCTGGGGCGGGATGCGCCTGGGGGTCGAAGCCGTCGATCCTGGCGTACAGGGCGAAGAAGTCGTGCGAGTTCCTCACCGTGTCCAAAAAGCCGAACCGGGCCTTGGCCACACCCTGGGGGTCGATCCTGCGCACCGTCCAGGGGGCCGAGTCGGAGATGAGGTACCAGCGCATGGCATCGGCCCCATGCTGATCGGCGATCGGCAGTGGATCGAGCACGTTGCCCCGGGATTTGCTCATCTTCTGGCCCTGGGCATCCAGGCCCATGCCGGTGACGAGCACGTTCCGATACGGGGCCTTCCCGTGCACCAACACCCCGGTGACGAGCAGCGTATAGAACCAGCCTCGGGTCTGGTCCAGCGCCTCGCAGATGAAGTCCGCAGGGTAAGAGGAGTGGAACAGCTCTTCGTTCTCAAAGGGGTAGTGCCATTGCGCGGTGTGCATGGCCCCGGAGTCGAACCAGGTATCCAGCACCTGGGGAACCCGGTGCATGGTGCCCCCGCACTTACAGCGCAGCTGCACCTCATCCACGTACGGGCGGTGCAGCTCCACCCGACGGGCCAGCTCAGGATCCAGGGCATGCTCCACCAGCTCCTTTCGGGAGCCGATCACCTGCATGGCCCCGCAGCTTGCGCACACCCAAACGGGGAGTGGGGTCCCCCAGAACCGATCCCGGGACAGGGCCCAGTCGCGCATGGAACGAAGGAAATCCCCGAACCGGCCCCGGCCCATGTGTTCGGGGTACCAGTTCACCTTCTCGCTTTCGGCGATGATCTCGTCCTTCCTCGCGGTGGTGGCGATGAACCAGGAATCGATGGCGTAATAAAGAAGGGG
>CAYUWL010000015.1:15646-19917 GCA_964448595.1 uncultured Thermotogaceae bacterium | reverse complement strand
GGAACTCCCCAGGACTCCAGTTCCTCCAAGGCGGGCTTCACCTGCGCTGGGGCCGGAACCAGTACTCCAATAGGGCCCGGAAACCTGATCGCCTTAAGATACCCTTCCAGCAGCCGGTGGGGGATCAGAATGGGCACCCGAGCGGGAAATTCCGGGAGGTCACCTGAGCACAGGTAGGCGATGAGGTCCACGCGGGTCTCCAGGGAGCGGACGGCCGCCTCAAGCCGTCCGTGGACGAACGCCTTGTCCACCTGGAGCTCGGTCCCATCCGACAGGCGGGTGACCAGGGTCCGTTCCGGGGCTTGGGGAGGCGGTATCTCTTCTTTGGACAATCCGTCAAGGGCCCCGGTTTCGACCACTATCACATTTTTGGGGAGGAGAGCCCTTAGCTCTGGGACCACATCGTCCCGGGGGCTTTGCCCGATAGTTACAACGCCAAGCCGCCTCATCGGTCCCCTCCCTGCTTCCCCAAGGTCTGCAGGTGGCGCATCGAGCCGTACAGACTAACAAGTTTTCGGAATTCCTCTGGATCATAGAAGCTGCACTCACCCTTGGTGAAGGCCTTGGCCACCTCGACACAAAACCGGGCCGTCATCTCCAGGTCGAACACCTGATTGGCTCCGGTGGCGCATCCCGGGACAGGGGTTGAGGCAGTGGTGGCCACCCCCACCACCGGGGCGGAAGTAGCGCAGGCCGGCTGCATGATGCTGTTGATGTGATCGACTCCGTTTCCGTAGGGGGTGATGTCCTGGGTGGTGATGGGGAGCACGACCGGGGGCTCACCCATCACTATGCGCATGATCTCAAGCAGATCCGCGCTCACCTTGAGGATGTAGCCCTCCTTGACCGTGGGCGTGATGGCGAACCCGCGGCGGTTGAGCACCCAGTTCCCCTTGGTCGTGTCCACCGACAGGATGGCATCCATCCGGGGATCCACCTCGTAGCGGTTCATAACGGTCATGTCCACCGGGGAGCCCATGAACGGGGTAGGTTCGTGGGGGATGATGGGCGACCGGGGCGAGATGTGGGTGGCGACGATCACGTCCCCAGGGAGACCATCCCCCTGCTGCCTCATCCGGGCGAGCTTGGCGGCGCAGGCCAGGGCCACGATCGCCCCGTCGGCGTCGGAGACAAGGCCCAGCTTATGGGGAAAGGCGCCGATCCCTCCCAGGCGGCCGATGATCCCCAGGGTGGGCGCGTCTCCCTGGGCTCCCTCCACCATCACCTTTACGAATTCGGTGAACCCCTGTGTTCCTTCCACCCGGGTAACTTCCACCGCCTCGGCGCCAGAACTGGCAAGCCACGCCCGCACATCCTCCCCGGTGACCCGGCTTGAGCTAAGCAACTCCATTGCCTCCATGACTTCTCGTAGCACCTTCGATCACCCTTTCCCAAAGACGTAGGACACAACGGGCCTTTTGATAGCCCGTTCGATCCGTGTGAACAGGTCCGGATCACGCATCCCCGCACCCAGCTTCAGGTTCTCCTTGCGCGTAGCTACCACGATCACCTCCATCCCTTCGCGGAGTTCAGCGCTGGTCACCGGGCGGTGAGAATCGGCATCGAAGGTGGCGATAAGATCGGGAAAGGTGAACAGCCGCTTTCCCGCCCGCTCAAGGAGCATGTACTCGTTCCAAAACACGAGCTCGTGTTCGCTCTCGATCCAAACCTGGCCGACGTCGAACCCCCCCACGGTGGCGAGCTCCACAGCCGAGACGCGGCCCTGAGTCACCACTTCTCCACCAAGCTCGCGGGCAACCTGGGCTTCCACGTCATCGCCAGGAGCACCCCCTAGTATGAGCTCGCCGAGCGCAATCGCGTTCCTCATCGCCCCCACGGCCGCATTCTGGCTCAAGTAGTCCGCACGCACCGGGTTGCGCGCTACCGCGACCACCCCTCCCGCCTGGACCGAGGCCTCTCGTACGAGGCGGGAGCAACGGTCCAGATCTCCCAGAACCACCAGTTCCACATGTCGCCGGCGTGCCGGATCACCCCCGCAAGCGGCCTGCACAGAACGGTAACCCTCCAGGCGATGGAGCCCCATGGCCCCCATAAGCGAAATGGGGTGTGCGCGGCCGTTACAGGGGGCGTCCACAACCGGAAGGCCGAGCAGGGCGGACTGGAGGAGGCCGTTTACGGAAGCGGCTCCCCCCATCTCATTGGTGATTAGCCCTGCGATGGGCTCGTCGAGAAGCTCAAGGAGAAGCTCCACGGCGTGGACGTAGTCCATAGGCTTCACATGTGCTTCCTTCGCAGCCGGGGCGCCCACCGCCGCCACGGTGACCACCATGTCTTCCGGTTGAAGCTTTTCGAGCTCGACCAACTGCGGTGTCCCTAAGGCAACCGCCAGCTTACCTGCCTCCAGACCTTCGGAGAGCGCTCCTCCTCCGCCCCCACCCAGGACGGCTCCCCCCACCGCCAACGCCTGAACCGTTGATTCGGTCAGTTCCAACTCTCCCTCCTTTTAGCCCAGGGCCTGCATCCGCATCTTGGGATCCAGCGCATCCCTAAGCGCGTCCCCCAAGAAGTTGAACCCCAGCACCGTGAACCAGATGGCGAGTCCGGGAAACGTGCTATGCCACCACGCCACGGAGAAATATCGCCGGCCTTCACTGATGATCGCGCCCCATTCCGGGATCGGCGGCTGGGCACCGATCCCGATAAACCCTAGGCCAGCCGCCGACAGAATGGCCATCCCCATATCCATGGAGGCCTTGACCAAGATGGGAGACATGCAGTTTGGCAGCACATGACGAAACAGGATCCTCATGGAATTAAGCCCTAGCGCCCGGCCCGCTTCCACGTAGGCTTCCTCCCGCACGGTCTTCACCTTTCCGTGAACGATACGCACGTATCCCGGCCACCAGACGATGGACAGGGCCACCATGGCGTTGGTCATCCCCGGCCCGAGCGCCGCCACAATGGCAATGGCTAGTAGAATTCCGGGTACAGCAAGGAAGATGTCTGTGATCCTCATGATCAGTTGCTCGACCCATCCCCCGAAAAAGCCCGCCACAAGGCCGAGTGGAACCCCGATCCCTGCCCCAACTGCGACCACGATGAGCCCGATCTCCAGCGAAATCCGGGTTCCATAGATGACGCGGCTGAACAGGTCCCTTCCCACCTCATCCGTGCCGAACCAGTGCTCAGAGCTTGGCGGGAGATGACGCTGCTTCATATGGATCGCCCCGGTCACATCTTCCGGATACGGGACAAGCATGGGCGCGAACGCTGCCAGGACGAAAAACATGGCCACCATGCTCATGCCCAGGATCGAGAGCGGGTTACGCAAGAACACGCGCATCACTCGGCGCGTTTCGGTGGCCGAGCGTCCTTTGATCGGTTTCGTCTCCCTTAAATCACTCATAGCGAATTCGGGGGTCGAGCACTCCGTACAGGAGATCCACGATCAGGTTGGCTACCCCGAAGTTCAGCCCGATGAGCAGCGTAACTCCCATGATAGCGTTGAAGTCGGAGAAAGTAGCCGCCTGGACGGCATACAGACCTAACCCGGGCCAGTTGAACACCGTCTCCACCATGATCGTGCCTCCCAGCATCCAGCCAAACCGAAGGCCGATCATGGTGGTGGTAGGGATCATCGCGTTCCGCAGGATGTGTCGCCACAGTACCCGCAGGCCGCTTACGCCCTTAGCCCAAGCGGTCCGTACGTAGTCTGCATTGAGGACATCAAGCGCTTCGGCCCGCGTCAGCCGGGTGATCGAGGCGAATGCCGGGAACGCGAGGGAAATGGAAGGAAGCAGGATATGCTTGAGGGCGTCGAGGAAAGCGCGGCCGTTCCCCGTGAAGAGGCTGTCGATGAGGAAAAAATGCGTGATCGATCCGGGCGAGCTCACCCCAAGGGATAGCCTCCCCCCCACGGGTAGCAGGCCCAACTTGGACGCGACCAACGACTGCAGCATCAACGCCAGCCAAAACCCCGGAAGACCAAGGCCAATGATGGAGATGGGCCGGACCAGTTGATCCACCCACCGGTCGTGATAGTATGCGGACAGCACCCCAAGCATTACCCCGGGGATCGCGCCGAAAACCACAAGGGAAAACAGGACCAGTTCCAGGGTGGCTGGGTAGAAACGCCCCAGGTCCTGGGACACCGGGCGGCGGGTTCGTATAGACCGGCCAAAGTCGCCCCTGAAGATCCCGGATATGTAATTCCAGTATTGCACAGCAAGCGGCTTATCCAGCCCGAATTCCTGTCGGATCTTTTGTACCATGTCCTCGGTGGCGTAGGGGCCGGCCGCAAGGCGGGCGGG
>CAYUWL010000015.1:0-15546 GCA_964448595.1 uncultured Thermotogaceae bacterium | reverse complement strand
GGATCTTTTGTACCATGTCCTCGGTGGCGTAGGGGCCGGCCGCAAGGCGGGCGGGATCGGAAGGCACGACCCGGGAGATGAAGAAGGTCACCACCGAAAGCCCAAGCAGGGTTAGGCTCAGGAAAAACAGCCGCCGTGCGATGTAGGCCAGCATGACAAGCAGAAAGGGGGCTGCCCGTCAGGCAGCCCCCTAGCACTTCCGAAGTTAGGGTAGCTTGGACTTGTCAATATACAGGGTGTACATGTCGATCTCCGAGGTCATCCGCACCGGGCAGAACCGGAACCCCTGCACGTAGTCCCGTAGTGCCCACCGGCGGTTGTAGAGCATCCCGAAAACCTCTGGGGCATCGTAGAGGACGATCCGCTGGATCTCGTCGTACATCTTGGCCCGGGCATCCCAATCGGAGATGCTGCGTGCCTGTTCCACCAAGTAGGTGACTCGAGGATTCGAGTACCAGTGGGAGTAGTAGTACCGCCCAGCGGACATGGGATGGTACTGGATGGCCACAGCATCGGGATCGTTGGAGATCGGCGTGGTGAACACGGCCATCATATCGGGGGACGTCTCCGGCTTGGAGCCCCGCTCCACCATCTGAGGCCAGATGAGCGGCACCAGGTTCACCTTGATCCCGAGCTCCGCCAGTGAGCTTTGGAGGGCAAGCCCGATCAGGCGCTCTTCCTCAAGCCCGGCCACGTACACGTACTCCAGCTCAAAGCCCCCGTCGGGGTACCCGGCCCTGGCCATGAACTCCTTGGCCTTGGCCAGGTCCTGACGGTAGATCCACTGGGACAGGTCCACGTGCCCCTTCGTGGCCATGGGGAACGGGCTGTCTTCAAGCACGGCGTGGCCTTCGTAGACATCGATGAGCGTCTCGTAGTCAAACGCATAACAGATTGCCTTTCGGATCATGGGGTTGGCCGTCATGCCCTTCTGGGTGTTCATCTTGATGCCAAACGTGGTCATCCCGGGGTACTCAGGCACGTAGATGCCCGGGATTTTCGCTAGTTCATCGAAGTCGCGCGGTGTTACTCCCTCTACGATGTCCGCCTCACCAGACTCGATCATCATCCTTTGGGTAGCTGCCTCACGAACGAGCTTGAAGATGAACCCGCCGATATGGTCAGGATTGGGCCACCCCTTCCAGTACTCGTCCCAGGCCTCCAGCCAGTAGTACTCCCCGTGCTTCCACTCCTTGATGGTGAAGGGGCCCGAGCCCGCCTCGTGGTCCTGGAGCCACCCTTGGCCGTAATCACCGTCCACCTCATGGGCCATGACCTCATTTGGATTCATGATGTACCACCAAGGCACTACCGATGGGAACGGGGCATATGGTTCATTTAGGTGGAATCTGATCGTGTAGTCATCCACGATTTCTATTCCGGAAGGATCAAGGACATCGAGCAACATCCAGGCCGGCCCTTGCTTCAGCGTCAGCGTCCGTTCGAATGAGAACTTCACCGCTTCAGCGGTCACAGGGTCTCCGTTGTGGAAGCGGGCGTTTTTCACCAAGTGGAACGTCCAAACCGTGGCGTCCGGTGAACCCTCCCACTTCTCCGCCAGCCAGGGCTCAAGCGCCGGCGGATCGCCCACGTACTTGAGCAGGGCATCGTATACCGACTGTTGCAGGTTCCGGGTGGACCAGTCATAATGGATGCTTGGGTCCAGGTTCTCCACCGGCTGACGGGCAGCGTACACGATGTGGATCTTGCCGTCCACAACCTCATAGCCGAGCCCTACGGCCGCAATCGCCGCCAAAAGCAAAATCACAAGCACAAATTTCCTTTTCAAAGTCATCACCTCCGCAGGATTTAAGACACTTGTGCCCTAAGAATTGTTTTAGCTATCACCTCCTTTCCTAAAAGGTGGGAGGGCTTACCACCCAGATCCCCACCGTCTCTTCCTCTCCCACGTTCTCGAACCGATGGGGAAGGTCGGATCGGTAGGTGATGCTATCGCCCGCCTCAAGGACGAAGCTCTTCCCGCCAACCGTGATCCGCACCTTCCCCTTAAGGACGATCCCAGCCTCAAGCCCCGGATGGCAATAGGGCTCAGCTCCGCTGCTTCCCCCCTTGGCCAGGATGACCTTGAACAGCGCGAACCGGTCGTTGGGCGCCGACAGGATCACGTACTCGAGCTCCGGGGAGACGACAAGCCGCCTGTGCCCCCCATCCTGCGACGCCCGGGCAAGAGGCAGCACCTCGTCGTCCAGGAGCTGAACGACCGGACGCCCCAGCGCATCGGCGATTCCCTTCAAAGTACTCAGGGATGGGTTCACTTGCCCCCGCTCCAAACGACTGATGTAGCTTTCGGACCTACCCACCCGCTCGGCAAGTTGCGCCAGGGTAAGCCCCCTCGCCTTCCTCAGCCTGCGCAATCGTTCCCCCAGGGGGACCTCCTGATCTTGCCTGTTGCTCAAGATTCGACCTCCGCGAGTAATCTATCACGCGGGAATGCTTAAGTCAAGCGTAGTCTGTAATGGAAAGGAAGTTTCCTTACCAGAAAGCCGAACCGGCCGCCTCCGCATTGGTCCCCGGGCTCGCAGGCTCAAAGAAGCTTAAAGGGTCTGAAGACTCTGCCCATGTGCAACTTCTTGTAGCAGCATGGCGCGATATACTTCACCTTGTGCGATTTCTGCGGGCTGCGTCGCCGGCAGGGTACGTGTCCTTGGAAGGAGCTAGCTTAGATGAGGTGTTCGGTTTGCGGCAGGGAAGCGGTGATCCGGCTCAGGCACGCGGGCTTGCGCCTGTGCCCGGAGCACCTGGTGGCCCGGGTGGAAAAGGAGGTGGAGGGCGCCATCCGCCGCTTCCGCATGTTTTCCCATGAGGAGCGCGTTCTGGTGGCCGTGTCCGGGGGGAAGGACTCCCTGGCCCTGTGGCACATCCTCACAAAGCTTGGCTACCAAGCAAATGGCCTTTACATCGACCTTGGGATCGAGGGGTATTCTGAGCGTTCCCAAGAGGTCTCTCAGACCTTTGCAGAGGAACGGGGCCTCACGTTGCACGTGGTGTCCCTTGCAGGGCAGCTCGGGGCCACGCTGGATGAGCTTACGCGCATCGCCCGGGGGAAACCCTGCTCCCTGTGCGGCACGGTCAAGCGCTACCTCATGAACCGGGTCGCTTGGGAGGGGGGATATAGCGCCCTCGCCACCGGCCACAACCTGGACGATGAGGCGGCCACCTTGCTCGGCAACGTCCTCCGCTGGGATGAGGGGTACCTTACGCGTCAGTATCCGGTGCTCCCGGGGGAGGGAAAACTGGTGCGGAAGGTAAAGCCGCTCGTCTTCCTCTCGGAGCGGGAGATGGCCGCCTACTGCCTGATAAACGGGATCCACTATCTCCATGAGGACTGCCCCCACGCTGAAGGCGCCCGGTCCATCGTGCTCAAAGGTGTCCTGAACCAGCTCGAGGACCGGTACCCATCGACCAAGATCTCCTTTTTGCGCCAGTTCTTGAAGGTCCGCGACCGGTTTCGGCCGCCAGAGCCGGTCCTCCTCCATGAGTGCCCAAGCTGCGGGATGCCCACCGCCGCCGAAGGCGCCTGCCGCTTCTGTCGCCTGAAGGAGAGGATCTCCCATGGCACGGCCGCTTGATTACGGGGAGCCCGTCCTCCTATGGGAGGAAGGGAAGGGGCGTACCTTCCTCGTTACCTTGGAGGAAGGAGGGGTGCTTCATACCCATCGGGGTGCCATCCCACATGATCAGCTTGTCGGAAAGCCGGAGGGGATGGAGGTGATCAGCAGCACCGGCCAACGCTTCTACGCGTTCCGGCCGCGAGCCAGGGAGCGGATGATGAAGGTGCGCCGCCGCACCCAGATCGTCTATCCCAAGGACGCGGGTTGGTTGGTCCTGGCGCTTGACCTATTCCCCGGGGCGAGGGTGATCGAAATGGGCACTGGCTCCGGCGCCTTCACCATCCTGCTTGCGCAGCTTGTGGGAAAGGAGGGGCGCGTCCACACCTTCGACCGCCGCGAGGATTTCTTGGAGAACGCCCTTTCCAACCTCGCCCGCTATGGCCTCCTCGAACAGGTGGAAGCCCAAGTCCTGGAGGCGGGAAACCAGTTTCCGGTGGAGGATGTAGACGCTGTTTTCCTCGACCTTCCCGATCCCTGGCTTGCGGTCCCACCGGCCTATGCCGCCCTGGCCCCGGGGCGGCCCATTGCCCTCATCGTCCCCACCGCTGAACAGCTCAAAGCCACCTTCGGCGCGCTGGAAGAGGCGGGTTTTGTCGCCTTGGAGGCGGTGGAGATCCTGGAGCGCAAGATCTTGGTGCGAAGGCGGGAGGGGGTGCGCCCCTTCGAGCGCATGGTGGGCTTCACCGGCTACCTCGTCTCCGCCCGCAAGCGAGCCTAAAAGGGAAAGGGGCGCCGCAGAAGGCGCCCCTTTTGTCTTTTCTTTGGCTTCAAACGCCCGTTACATGAAGACCGGGGTGATCGGGAACAGGGACGCGAACACGAGCGAGATCACGCTCATGAGCTTGATCAGGATGTCCAAGGACGGTCCCACGGTGTCCTTGAGGGGATCCCCAACGGTATCCCCGACCACGCTCGCCGCGTGGGCCTCAGAGCCCGAGCCCCCGAAGTGCCCGATCTCGATGTATTTCTTGGCGTTGTCCATGGCGCCGCCTGCGTTGGCGCAGTAGATGGCGAGCTGAATGGCCGAAAGCAGCCCCCCGAACAGCACCCCGGCCAGGGCGTACCGCCCGAACACAAGCCCCACGAACAGAGGCGTCCCCACCGCGATGATGGCTGGCACGGTCATGTTCCTAAGGGCCCCGCTTGCGGTGATGGAAATGCAGCGGCGGTAGTCCGCGGTCTCCTTTCCCTCCAGGATCTTGGGGTTCTCCCTGAACTGCCGCCGGATTTCAAGCACGAGGACATCTGCCGTTCTGGTCACGCCCCGGATCAAGATGGCGGAGAACACGTAGGGGAGCATGGCTCCCACCACCAATCCCACCAGCACCCACGGCCCCACGTCGATCCAGGAGGCGGTGGGGGATAGGCTCGGGGCGATCTGGCCCACCAGGGGCACCTGGGGTGGCAGCACCTGGTTGGCCGAGCCGATGGCGGACCAAAGGTAGGAGGCGATAAGCCCTAAGGCGGCGAACGCAGCTGAGCCGATGGCAAAGCCTTTGCCGATGGCGGCGGTGGTGTTACCCACGGCGTCAAGGCCGTCGGTGCGCTCCCGCACGTCCGGCGGAAGCTCGGCCATGGTGGCGATGCCGCCTGCGTTGTCGGCCACCGGCCCATAAGAGTCGATGGACACGTTCATCCCCACGAACGACAGCATCCCGGCGGCCGCAAACGCCACCCCCAACAGGCCCCCGATGTAGTAGGCCAGCGTCGTTGCCGCCGCGATCACCAGGACAGGCCAGAACGTGGACAGCATCCCCACGGCAAGTCCGCCCGCCACCCCCACCCCTGGTCCGGCCTGGTTCATCTCCGAAAGTTCCCGGGTGGGCTTGTACTTGTAAGACGTGTAGTACTCGGACAGCCGGCCGATGGCTACGCCTGCTGCCAAGCCTAGAAGCACGTTGAAGAACGGGTTGAAGTTCGCCGGGGTGAGCCAACAGATGATGAGGGTAAAGACCCCGGTGAGCCCGGCGGCGAGGATGAGCCCGTTCATCAGCGTCTTCTGGGGGTCCTCTCCCCTGGAGTAGCGCACGTAGAGCACGGCGAGCAAGGAGGAGAACGTCCCCGCAGCCACGATGAGGAGGGGCAAAAGCAAGAGCCACCAATACTGCCCGGGCTCAATCCCGGCAGGAAGGCCGAGCTTGGCCACAAGGTCGCTGATCCCCGGGTTGTGCTGGCCGACGAAGATGTACATGAACATCACCATCACTGAAATGATGGCTCCGATGAACGATTCCAAAAGGTCGGCTCCCAAGCCGCCAACGTCGCCCACGTTGTCGCCCACGTTGTCGGCGATGGTCGCCGGGTTGCGGGGGTCGTCCTCCGGGATGTGGGCCTCCACCTTGCCCACGATGTCCGCGGCCATATCCGCGGCCTTGGTGTAGATGCCGCCGCCCACACGGTCGAACAGGGCCACAAGCGACGCCCCGGCCGAGTAAGCCGACACCAGAAGCGCGCCTTTGATGAAGTTGACCCCCGCCCCCTTGATCCCGAACAGGTACTTGGTCTGGATATGGACGGTGGCCGGGTCGAACTCTCTGCGGAACAGGACGATCACGATCACCAAGCCCCCGATGGCCAGCCCTGCCACCCCCATGCCCATCACGCTGCCCCCGGAGAATGCCACCTTAAGCGCCTCACGCACCGACCTGCGCGCGGCTTGGGTCGTGGGGCCATTGGCTAAGGTGGCCGCGTTCATCCCGATGAAGCCCGCTGCCATGGAGAAGATAGATCCGATCCAGAACGCCACGGCCACTTCCCAGTAAAACAGGATCCAAAGCAAAATGCCGATGGCGAGGATGGCGATGGACATGTGTTTTGCTTCCTCAATCATGAACGTGATAGCGCCACCGCGGATGTACCCCTGGATTTCCTGCATCCGCTTGGTGCCCCGGTCCCTCCGGGCCACATACCAGTTGGCGTAGGCGGCCCAAACCAGGGCCACAACGGAGACCAGTGCCGCAATGCCAATCGCTAGGGCCATACCACTCCTCCTTCCTTTGCCAGATTAACCTGGGGATGCTTTGGCCTGGAGGGCCAAAACCGCGGAAACTTTACACCCCGCCGGTGGCTTCCTCAACCACGCTTAGGGCGCACTCGATCCTGGCCTTGGTCTCTTTTGGGCCGAGCACGGCAACGATCCCGGCCAGCTCCGGTCCCTGGGAGCGGCCGGTGAGGGCAAGCCGCAGCGGGTGAAATACCCCCCGCCGGGACACCCCGAGTTCGTCCGCTACCTCACTCACCAAGGCACGCAAGTCCGCATTTGAAAGACCTTCCAGTCGGGCAAGCACGGCCCGCAGGGCCTCCTGTGCCCTAGGTTCGCTCAGCTCTTCAAGCACATCCTGGCCGAGTTCTGGCCGGCTTAGGATGGCGACGAGATCTGGATGCTCGCCAAGCTCTGCCAACGTGGAGATCCCCGGCCGCACCAGGGCCAGCGCCCTGGCCACCTTTTCCTCCGGCACCCCTGAGAGGCCTTTGAGAAAGGGCTTTGCCCGGACGAGGAGCTCCTCGGCGGAAAGACGGGCCAGGTGCTTGCGGTTGAGCCACTTGAGCTTGCCCAAATCGAACACCTGCGGTGCCAGGTTCACCTGGTCGAGGGAAAACCGTGTCACGAGCTCCGTCAGGGTGAACACCTCTTCCCCCGTTCCCGGAGACCAGCCAAGGAGCGCCAGGTGGTTGACCACCGCCTCGGGCAGGAACCCCTGCTCGCGCAGCGCCTCCACCGAGGTTGCCCCGTGGCGCTTGGACAGCTTCCTCCTGTCCGGCCCCAATATGACGGACAGATGGCCGAACTGGGGTGGGTCCCACCCGAGGGCTTGGTACAGCCAGATCTGCTTGGGGGTATTGGAGATGTGATCCTCGGCCCTGAGCACATGAGTGATCTCCATCTCGTGATCGTCCACCACACAGGCCAGGTTGTAGGTGGGGGTGCCGTCGGCCTTCTGGATCACGAAGTCCCCGGTGGTGAGGCGGCGGAAGCGCACCTCCCCGCGCAAGAAGTCGCGGAAGGAGGTCTCCTTGGCCGCCTCGGGCACCCTGAACCTGATGGCCGGTTTTCTGCCTTGCGCAAGATACCGCTTTCGCTCCGCCTCGCTGAGGTCGCGGCAATGGCCGTCGTACTCCGGGACTTCACCCCGGGACAGGGCTTGGCGGCGGCGGGCCGCCAGTTCCTCTGGGGTACAATAGCAGGGATAGGCCTTCCCTTCCTCAAGCAGCTTTTCTACATACTTGCGATAGATGGGCAGCCGCTCGGACTGAAAGTAAAGCTCGTCCCAGTCAAGCCCGAGCCAATTAAGGGCGTCCATGATGCCCTGGGCGAAGCGCCGCTCTGAGCGGGCAAGGTCGGTGTCCTCGACGCGGAGGACGAAACTGCCCCCTTCCTTCCTCGCCCAAAGCCAGTTGAACAGGGCGGTACGGGCGCCGCCCACGTGGAGCTCACCGGTAGGGCTGGGAGCAAACCTAACGCGCAATGTCATCACGGGATTATACGGGCAAAAGACACCTGTCCGCCTCCGGTGCGACAAAACCGCCCTCTCCGGTGCCCAGGCGGCATGGAGCTGAAGGTGATCCCGATTACCCTGAAACCATCCGAAGCACCAAGAAGAAAAGAGAAGGAGGGGTGCGGAGATGTGGAAGTACACAGTGCTTTTCGGGTTGCTCCTGGTGGGGAGCTTAGGGCTGGCCCAAGCGCCCCCGGCGGAGGATGAGATCGCCTCCATGCAAGCCGCCTTCGGCGAGGTGACCGGCTTCTTCACCACATTCATTCAAGAGTCCAAGGAGCATTTCTTGACCCTGGAGAACTCGTTTGCTGGGCTTTCGGCCCAGGTGAACGGCCTGGTGCAGGACGTCGAAAACCTGGGATCCCGGCTCGATGACCATGAGTCCCGGATCACCACGCTTGAACAGATAGATCTGGGGGCCGTTCAGCGCCGCCTCCTCGCCCTGGAGGAAGCCCGGCAGGCCCTCCAGATAAAGATCGACAACAACCGGGCCAAGGTGGAGGGGGTGGAGGCAGCCCTGGGTGGGTACCAGTCCGATATCGAGTCGCTAAAGACTTCGATCTCCGATCTGGGGACAAGCCTGGAGGCCCAAGGAGCGGAACTTACCGCCCTCAAGGAGGAAGTTGCATCCCTGAAGGCGGTTCAGGATTCCCAGTGGGCGGCCATCATCCTCGCACCGGTGCTCGTGGGGACATTGGTCTACTTTCTTTTACAACCTTAAAGCAAGACATGACGCTTAGGGCCAGGGGGGACGTTCCCCCTCTGGCCTTTGTCTAGTGCAAGTTCCGCATGGCCGAAATGCGGAAGACAACTGACCGGAAGGGTGGCGACAAACCTACCCCAACCACCACCCATCAGCCCGTGCCCCTCATCTCCGTCTCGGATAGGGTGGATTGGAAATTAGGTATGGGGATGAAGCGGCCCCACCGGCACCGGAGAGGAAAGGGGGTAGAAAGAATGAGAAAGGGGATTTTGGCAGTCGTGATCGTGGGGCTCCTTTTAGCCCCATCGGCATTTGCTCAGCAAGCAACCATCCCGCCAGCTGAGGAGGAGATCGCGGCCCTGGAGCAGCTCTACGATCAGGTGGCGGGTTATTTTGGGAACCTCATCGCCGAGCTCAAGGGGGCCGTTCAGGCACTGGACGCGAGCGACCAGGATCTCGCTGACCGCTATCAGTCCCTGGAGGCAAGGCTCAAGGACGTGGAGGCCAAAATCGGTCAGCTTCAGGAGATGTGTGCCCGCCTCCCCCAGCTCGCCGATCGTCTCCAGGCCCTGGAGGCTCGTGTCGCGGATGAGGTAGCCAGCTTGAAGTCTGAGATGGATAAGAAGTTGGGCGTGTGGGCTGGCGACCTTAACTCCAAGCTTTCCGATCACGAGGCCCGGATCTCAGCGCTTGAGGAGCAGGACCTTGGGTCGCTTCAGCGCCGGATCCTCGCCCTGGAGCAGGCCACCCAGGCCCTGCAGGTCAAGATCGAAAACAATCGAGCCAAGCTGGAGGGTTTTGAGGCGGCTTTGGGGGGCTTCACCGCCGACATCCAGGCCAACAAGGACGCCATCGCCCACCTTAAGACCCGGGTGGACGACCAAGACGTTCGCATCGCCACGCTGGAGGCCCGGGTAGAGGGGCTGGACGTCCAGGCGGTACAGGACGCGGTGGGCGCGGCCCAGGGGATGGCCCTCCTCGCCCTCCTCGCTGGGATCGGGGCCATCGCTCTGTACCTCATGGGACAATAGCGAAAAATCCAGGAGGGGGCGCTGCCGCGCCCCTCCTTTTTGGCCGGACACGTAACAAATGTTATATTCGTAACCCTTGGGGAGGTAAGGTAGAATGAAAGCGCTGGGAGAACGGCTGAGGCGCTTCCGGTTGGAGAACGGTTTGAGCAAGCGATCCGTTGCAAATATGCTCGGGGTCTCGATCCCCACCATTATGCGGTGGGAAGAGGGGGTGAGCATCCCCAACGACTACAACCGTCACAAGATCGAGCGGCTGCTCGCGGAGGCGCACGCGGCGCCTCTCTTCGAAAGCCGCCCCCGGATGGTGCTCCTGAGCTTGTTCGACGAGCCGGTATGAGCACCTTCATCAAACGCCTCCAGATCCAGGGTTTCAAGTCCTT
Organism: uncultured Thermotogaceae bacterium; assembly: GCA_964448595.1. Classification (GTDB taxonomy): domain Bacteria; phylum Bipolaricaulota; class Bipolaricaulia; order Bipolaricaulales; family Bipolaricaulaceae; genus 64-32. The sequence continues at coordinate 5,304 of CAYUWL010000015.1, read as the reverse complement.
CCGCAGGCGGGTTGTGCTCCCCTTTTATCCCGGACTTACCGCGATCGTTGGGGAAAACGGGGCGGGAAAGTCCAACATCTTCGATGCCCTGGCGTTCGTGATGGGACGGAGGTCCCGGTCTCTTAGGGCAGAGCGGGTGGAGCAACTTCTCCATGCCCCGCCCCGGGGCGAGCCGGTCCCCGAAGCCGTGGTCTCCTTAACCCTGGACAACCGCTCCGGACTGTTCGATGAGCTCCTGTCCGAGCCCGCTGAAGAAGTGGTGCTCTCCCGGAAGATCACCCCCACCTCTTCTACCTATCGGCTCCAGGGTAAGGTCGTCCCGGCCAAGGTGGTGGAAAGCCTGCTCTCCTTGGCCCATATCGATCCAAACGGCTACCACATCGTGGAGCAGGGCATGGTGATCGACGTCTTGGAGCGCTCCCCCAAGCGCAGGCGGGAGATCCTGGACGAGGTGGCGGGGATCGCCGCCTACGAGGAACGCAAGGCCAAGGCCATCTCAGAGCTTGCCCAGGTGAAGGAGCGCCTAAACACCAGCCGGATTCTGCTGGCCGAGCGCCGGCACCGTCTGGCCGAGCTTCATCGGGCCCGGGAGGCGGCCTTGGAGTACAAGGCCCTAGCCCAGGAGCGGGATCGCTTGGCTGCCACCCTCGCGTTCCGGCGCTGGGAGGCCTTAAGCCAGGCGCTAGAGCGGGCGCAGGCCCAGGCTGAGTGTGCCCGGGAAGAGGTGGAGGAGCTGACCAGGGAAGTGGACCGCCTGGACCGCGAGATCGAGGCCCGGGAGCGCAAGCTTGGGGCTCAAGGGGTGGCCGAGGACGAGGACACCACTGAACTCATCCGGACGGTGGAGCGCCTGCGGGGGGAGCTTTCCGTAAAGGAGGCCGAGGCCCGGGCCCTGGAGCGAGAGATCGCCTCCTTGCGGGAAACCATCGATGACCTCCAGCGGTTTGTGGGGACAGGGGCCCGACCGCCTGAGCCCGTGGCCGCGCTCCTTAAGCTCGGCTGGGACGGGATCCATGGCACCATCGGCCAGCTTGTGCGCCCGCACAAAGGGTTGGAGCTCGCCTTCGAGACCGCCCTGGGCGGTCACCGCCATGACCTGGTGGTGGAAAGCCGCGACCTCGCCCTTGAGTGCGTGCGCTACCTCAAGGAGGAGGGACTTGGCCGGGCCAGGTTCCTCCCCCTCGACCGCCTGGCGGTGCCCCGCATCTCCGCCAAGGCCCAGGACGCCCTAAAGCTCCCCGGGGTGCTGGGGCTTGCCATCGAGCTTTGCGACTTTCCACTCAAGGTCAGGGACGCGGTGGCCTATGTACTCTCGGACACGGTGGTGGCCGAGACGCTTGAGGCGGTACGGGGGCTTTTCGGAGTGCGGGTGGTGACGCTCGATGGAGATCTCCTGGAACGGGGCGGGGCCATCGTGGGGGGGGCGCCCAGGAAGAGACGGGGCCCGGACGTGTCTGGAAAAATGGCGCGGCTGTCCCATCTTGAGGCCGAACTTGAGGACGCCCGCCGGGATATAGAACGGCTCTCCGCGGAGCTCAGCGTTGCGGAGGCGCGCCTGCACGAGCACTCCAAGGCGCAGGCTCGGGCTAAGGCGGCCCGCTCCGCCGCCGAGTCCAAGCTATTTGAGCTTCGGGCACGGCGCAAGAAGGCGTACTTGGCGCTGGAGCGAAAGCGGGCCTTGCTTTCCCGCTACGAGCGCGAGGCGGCGGAGCTCAGAGGGGAGCTCTCCGCCCTGGGCGAGGTGAAAGAGCCTCCCGAGGGTGCGGTCCCCGGGACTCCGGACGTGCTTCAGGCCCGCCTTCGTCAGGTAGAACGGCGCCTGGCGGAGCTCGGCCCGGTGAACCTGAGAGCGATCGAGGAGTACGAGGCATTCGTCGTGGAGTTCCAGGCGTTCAAGGAAAGGGTGCGCACCCTGGAGCGGGAGAAGGAGGAGATCGAGCACTTCATCGGCGAGGTGGAACAGAAAAAGAGGGAGAAGTTTTTTGCCACCCTGGAGACGGTTTCGGCCGAGCTCGACAGGCTCTTTAAGCGCCTGTTCGGAGGCGGGGAAGCGGGGCTCAAGCTCGCCGAGGAGGGGAACATCGATTCGGGCCTGTTGGTGTACGCCCGTCCTCCGGGCAAAGAGCCGCGACTTCTTGATGCCCTCTCCGGCGGGGAGAAAACCCTGGTGGCAATTGCTTTCGTCCTGGCCCTGGCGAGCGGCCGGCCCGCCCCGTTTTATCTCCTGGATGAGGTGGATGCGGCCCTGGACCGGGCCAACTCCGAGCGCCTGGCACATCTGCTTAAGGATTTCGCAAAAAACTCGCAGGTCATCGTGATCTCCCACAACGAGGAGCTCGTTCGGTTTGCGGATCGGATGTACGGCGTGACCATGAGGAACGGGGCATCGGAAGTGGTGGCCATGGAGCTGGTGACCCATGGAAAACGTTGAGCTTTTGGAGCCACAGGCCTTGGCCCGGGCGGACTGGGACCTGGTGTTTTCACATCTCGCCAGGGACATGGACCCCTGGGCGGTGGACCTGGTGGAGCTGGTACGCCGGTTCCGGGACTACCTGGCTCACCTTCAGAGCCTGGAGCTTGAGATCCCAGGCCGGATGCTACATGCCGGCGCCGTGCTTCTGCGCATGAAATCGGAGTGGATTCGGGACCGGGACCGGGAGCCGCCAACGTTAGATCAGGTCGTCGAGGAGGTAGCGGCCGAGGCCCCGATGGCAGAGGAGGTGTACATTGCCCCGGAGCTCAGGCTCCCCTTGCTGCGGAGGCCCAAGGCTAGGACGAGCCTGACCGAGCTCCGGCGGGCGCTTAAGTGCGCCTTGCTCCACGGGGCAAGGAAGAAAAACGGCCACCAGGACCTCACCCCGGATGAAATTGGGCTGAGCCTAAAGCGGGAGCCGTTCAGCCGCCGCGCAAGCAGGCTGCTTAGGCGGCTTATCTCGCTTGTGAACGGAAGCCGCGTCATTCCCTTCCGGGCTCTGCTTCGCAAAAAGGACCCCGGAGAGCAGGTGGCCACCTTCATGGAGCTTCTGCACCTTGATACCGCGGGTAAGGTGCGGCTGCTGCAGGAAGAATTTCTGGGGGAGGTTTTGATCGAACTGCGCGATGGAGCCGAAGGCACTGATTGAGGCAGCCCTGTTTGTGGCCGACAGACCCCTTTCGCTGGCGCGGCTGGCCCAGGTCCTGGGACTCTCGGAGGAGGCCGTGGGGCGGCTCATCCAGACGTTGGCCGACGAGTACGCCGCTCCGGATCGGGGACTTGAGGTCGTGCAGGAGAGAGGTGGATACGTCCTCCAGGTGAAGCCGGAACTGGCCGAGGCCGTGAGGCCCCTGGCCCCAGGGCAGGACATCCCCGAGCCTGTCCTTCGCACCCTGGCCCTGATCGCCTACCGAGGCCCGATCCTCCAGTCCGAGGTGGTGAGGCTGCGTGGTCAGCGGGCCTATTCGCACGTCCGGGAGCTCGTGGAGCGGGGGTTCGTGCGGGCCGAGGAAGAGGGTCCCACCAAGCGCCTCTCCGTGACCAAAGCGCTTCTCTCCTATTTTGGGGTGGAGACAGAGGACCAGCTCCGGTCTCTCCTCGATCCCGGAGCTTCCCAGACCTGAACCCAGGGCTTGAATTCACCACAAAGACACTAAGACCCGAAGGATTTTTCAATTAAAACCCAAATTTTTTTGTGCCTTTTGACCTGGGCAGACTCACCATGCGGCGGTAATCCTGGGCAAGCAACCGGGCGAGCTCCGGAGGCAGGCCCGCCTGTCTGAGGCGGCGCCGAAACGCCCGGGTGGCGCGAAAGCGGCTCCACAAAAAGCCGACTCCCACGCCGCCCAAACGGAATATCAGTCCGGTAAGCTTTCTCGCGACGACAAGTCCGTGGAGGAACCTCAGTCTTCCTCCTTCTCGTCCACGTCGAAATCCTCGCCCAGGTGAATCCCGCCGAGCCCCTTCCGCCCCAGGATGTCCCGCAGGTTGATCATGTACCCCCGGGCCATGTCCAGGGCGTCTTCCTTCGGGATTCCGGCCTCTACGAGTTTCTTGTAGAACGTGGCCACCGCGTCGGCCATATTTTCGGCTGCGTCCTTGGAGTAGAGCACGTCCCGCAGCCCCCGGAGGAGGCCGGGGATGCGATCGGACACCACGTCGAGTACCTCCCGCAGCTCTTCCACTTCCCCCTTCTTCCTCTCCTCGGTCACCTTGCACCTCCTTCGATCTCAAACAGAGGCACCCTATGCCCGAATAGCTTGAGCTCCCCGGTCAAGGGCACCTTACCCCCCCGCACCGAAAGGCCGATGGACAAGCCCAAAAGGAAGGAGCCTACATCCAGGCTTCCCAAGGGGATGCCGCGGGCCCGGGCCAGAGTGCGGGCCCACACCTCAGTTGTGGGCTCCGGCATGAGTCCAAATGCCTCCCGCAGGTCCCGAACAAGACGCACCGCTTGGGCCAGCTCCGCCCGGCAGGCCGGACATCCGGCCAGGTGGGCGGCCAGGGCCGCCCCTTCTTCGTCCGGCAGGCTTCCGGCCGCCTGCCAAGGAATGAGCTTGCGGGCATCTTGACAGTTCATGCTAGCACCTCCGCCAAGTTCCGCTTCGCGTGGTACATCCTTGATTTCACCGTGCCCTCCGGGATCCCCAAGATCCGGGCGATCTCCCGATAGGAGAGTCCTTCGTAGAAGGCGAAGAACACCACCTCCCGCTGTTCGGGTGGCAGGCGTTCCAGGGCCGAGCGCACGCGTTCCACCTTTTCCACCTGCCCGGCCGGGTCGGGGAGGACCAAGGGCTCGTTGGCCGTGCGGACTCCCCGCGCCTCGCGCCTGAGCAGGGCATGGGCCTGGTTGCGGGCGACCCCGAAGATCCAGGTCGATACCCGCGAGCTCCCCTTGAAGGAGCCAGCCCCCTCCCACACGGCCACCATGGTCTCCTGCACCACTTCCTCGGCAAGGTGCTGACTGCCAAGGATGGTGAGGGCATACCGGAAGACCCGGGTGGCATAACGATCGTAGAGCCGCCGGAAGGCAACTTCGTCGCGGGTTGCCACGCGCGCGAGAAGCTCGCGGTCCTCCGCCACTCCACCCCCTTAACCTTCCACTTCATGAGCCACCCGCCGGATCACGAACCGCCAAACCCGGCGTTGCCACTGCTTTGACGCTACGCCTTTCCGGTCCCCGGCCTGAGCCAACCTGGCCTGCTTGAGGCTCCTTTCCAAAAGCTCGCGATACCGCTCCAGTGCCAGATCCTCTGCTATCCTACCCGAAAGCTTGAGCTCCATTTTGCCTCCTTCACCAGTAAGTGGCGAAAGGAGGCCAAAAGGTTCAA
>CAYUWL010000014.1:0-21381 GCA_964448595.1 uncultured Thermotogaceae bacterium | reverse complement strand
GGGCTTTCCGGCCTGGGCCACCTTCTCCAGGAGCGGGATGAGCTCCATGGCGTTCTTGAGCTCGCGGTCGGTGATGAGGATGTAGGGGTTCTCGAGCACAACCTCCATCTTCTTGGGGTCGGTGACGAAGTAAGGGGACAGGTACTCCCGGTCGAACCGCATCCCCTCTACGACCTCGTAGTAGGTCTCGATGGTGTCGGAGTCCTCGACCGTGATCACGCCGTCTTCGCCCACTTCCTCCATGGCGTCGGCGATGATGCGGCCGATCTCAGGGTCGTTGGCGGAGATGGTGGCAACCTGCGCCGTCTCCTCCTTGGTGGAAAGCTTCCGGGACATCTTCTTGAGCTCCTCCACCACCGCCTTGGCACCCTTCTCGATGCCCCGCTTGAGGGCCATGGGGTTGGCCCCGGCCGCCACCATCTTGAACCCCTCCTTCACCAGGGCGTGGGCCAGGATGGTGGCAGTGGTGGTACCGTCACCGGCCACATCGTTGGTCTTGGAGGCCACCTCTTTTACAAGCTGGGCCCCCATGTTCTCGAAGGGGTCCTTGTACTCCTGCTCCTCGGCGATGGTTACGCCGTCGTTCACGATGTCCGGGGAGCCGAACTTCTTCTCGATGCCGACGTTACGACCGCGTGGCCCCAGGGTAACCCGTACCACGCTGGCCAGCTTCTCCACTCCATCGAGGATCTTGCGCCTAGCCTCTTCACCAAATATGACCTCTTTGGCCGCCATGGTCACCTCCTCACTCCTCGATCACAGCTAGGATATCGTTTGACTTCACCAGGAGGAACTTCTCTTCACCGATCGCGATCTCCGTGCCGGCATAGGCGGAGATCAGGACTTTATCGCCCTCTTTGACGTCGAACTTGTCCGCCGTGCCCAGGGCTACCACCTCACCGCGGACGGCCTTCTCGTCCTTGACCGACTCCGGCAGGACGATGCCGCCCGGGGTGCGGCGCTCCTCTTCCTCGATCTTCTTTACCAGGACACGGTTGCCCAGTGGTTTGACCTTCATCAGCCACCTCCTCCCATAGGTTTAGCACTCTACCTTTATGGCTGCTAATCGTTGCTAATTTTAGCCGCCCGGTCCCAAGGGGTCAAGGGTTGCCCAGGTAGCGGAGCCTCGTTACAGTGCTCCCGTGCCGACGGGCAAGGTTCACCTGGCCTTCGAGCTTGCCACCCTACCCGGCTGGGTGCTGGCCGGAGGGATGGCCGGGGTGGGGCATACCCCCCTCACTATCTTCTCGCTGAGCTATGTAGCGGCCAGCCTCCTTCTCTCCCCCGACCTTGACCTAGCCCGGTCGGATCCCAACCGCCGCTGGGGGGCTTTGCGTTTCCTTTGGGCGCCATATGCTGCCCTGTTCCGACACCGGGGTATCTCCCACTCCCTCCTCGGTCCCCTGACCCGGATTCTTTATCTTATCGCGCTTTCGGCCCTGGCATTCTTGCCCCTGCACTTCCTGGCCGGGGTGCCCCTTCCCAGCCGCTTCCCCTCTGAGGTAATTCCCCCCGTGCTCGTAGGGGTGTACCTCCCCCACCTTTTGCACGTGGGGCTGGATCGCCTGGTGGCCTTAAGGAGGTAGCATTCCCTATAATCCGATGTGAAGCTGTGGCTCTTTCTGGCTTGCGTGATGGTGCTTGTGGGGGCGCTTGTCCTCCAGCAGCCGCATTACGATGAGGTGGGCATCGCCTCTTGGTATGGCCCGGGCTTTCACGGAAAGACCACTGCCAGTGGTGAACCCTACGACATGTATGCCTTCACCGCCGCCCATAAGACGCTCCCTTTTGGCACCGTGGTGCGGGTGGTCGACCTTGCGACTGGACGAAGCGTGGTGGTCAGGATCAACGACCGAGGGCCATTCGTGGCTGGCAGGATCATCGACCTTTCCTACGCCGCCGCGGAGGCCCTGGGAATCCTGGAGCGGGGGATCGTCCGGGTAGGCCTTGTGGTGCTACGGCGCCCGTAGTCGATACCATAGACCACGGTATACAATGTAACCAGGAGGAGGGATATGGGAATTTCCATCGGCGAGATTACACGAGGCATGACCATCCTCAAGGATGGGGAGCTGTACGAGGTTCTGGAGTTCGAACACGTAAAAAGGGCCCGGGGAAGTGCCTTCGTCAGGGCAAAGCTCAGGGACCTGAAGACCGGCCGGGTGGCCACGGAAACGCTACGGGACTCAGACGACATCGAGGTGGCCTTCATGGAGACGCGGCCGCTCCAGTATCTGTATCGTGCTGGAGAGAAGTTCGTTTTCATGGACAAGGACAGCTTCGAACAGTACGAGCTGCCCCAAGACATGGTGAGCGACATCGCCGGGTATCTCCTCGAGGGGATGGACCTCCAAGGCTTGTTCTACCAAGGGGAGATGCTCAAGGTGGTGCCCCCGAATTTTGTGGATCTCAAGGTAGTGGATGCCCCGCCCGGGGTCAAGGGCGACACGGCCACTGGGGGCGAGAAGCCGGTCACGCTTGAGACCGGCCTTACCGTGAAGGTTCCCCTGTTCGTGAAGGCAGGGGATGTGATCCGGGTGGATACCCGCACCGGGGCGTATGTGGAGCGGGTAGGGTGAAGGAAGGAGGGAAGGGGAATGGCCGAGCAAAAGCTGATACTGGAGCGGCCGCTCGGGCGGGTGACCATGAACCTGCCCGTGCTGGAGGCCATAGTCGCCCGGGCCGTGGACAAGGTGGAAGGGGTGCGCCCCTTAAGGGGAGGAGGTGGCCTGATAAACATCTTCGCCGGTCCGGAAGAGGGCTTGCAGATCGTTCTGGGTGACGAACGGGTGGACGTGGAGCTCAAGATCGCCGTGGTCCTAGGTTATCCCGTCCACGAGGTGGCCCAAGGCGTGCAGCAAGCCGTGCGGGAGGACCTAGAAGGCCTGGCCGGGGTCAACGTCGGGCGGGTGGACGTGTTCGTAAAGCAGGTGATCCCGCCGCAGGAGGCCCTGGTTCTGGAAGAGGAAGCCGAGGAAGGAGGGGAAGAAAGTGACTAAGGAGGAGGAATTTGTGTCCGAGATCGGCCCGGAAGAGGGCAAGGTCAGCATCTCCCGAGAGGTAATCGCTACCATCGCCGGCATCGCCGCCACGGAGGTGGACGGGATCGCCCCACCGAAAGGGGAAGCCTTCCCCAGGGGGGAGGCGGCCCGAAAGCTCGTGGAAACCCAGCTCGCCGAGGGGCGGGTCAGGATCGGGATCAAGGTGGCGGTGATCTACGGGCACCCGGTGCACGAGGTGGCCCAGAAACTCCAGGAGAAGATCAAGGAAGAGGTGGAGAAAATGACCGCCCTGCCGGTGGAGGCGGTGGACGTGGAGGTCACCCGGGTGGTGTTCCCGGAGGAGGAACACCTGGAGGAGGCCTAGCGTGGTCTTCCTTTACGGGCTTGGCTGCCTGATCCTGCTCGGGGGGGTGGGTTTGGCTGTGTTCTTCGGCGCCTCTGGGATCCCGGCTTCCTGGGCAGCGGGGGCCACCACAGCGGCCGGTCGGGCCGTGATCGCCGCCTTGGGGACGACCGCCCTGGGGGCCGCACTCCTGGTCGCCGTCCAGCTTGCGGATCGGCTTGCCGCCGGCAGGGCGATGCGACGCCCAGGGCCAAAGGGTGAGATCGCCATCGCCCCTCAGGCGGTGAGGGAGCTCGCCTCCGGACTCCTTTGCCGGGAGATGGGGCTTTCCGGTTACCGGGTCGGCATCGCCCCCACAAGCGAGGGCGTGTACATCAAGGTACACCTCCGGCTCCCACCGGAGGAGGAAGCCCCCCGGCTCGCTGAGCGCATCCAGGAACTCCTGTCCCGGGAGATCGAGGCCAAGACCGGGCTCCCGGTGAAAGAGGTGGACCTTGTGATCCGGGGCACAGCGCGCCCCACCCCAACCTCAGAGGGTTGATCCCCCGATGAGGCACCAGGCACGGGAAGCGGTGCTCCGGTGCCTCTATCGGCGGGAATTTTTCGATCTTCCCCCGGAAGAACTGCTGGCGGAGGAAGAGGACCTGAAAGGGGAAGCGGCCTTTGCCGAGGCCCTCCTCCGCGGGGTGATCGAATGCCAGGCCGAGATCGACTCCGTCATCGACAGGCGTGCCCTGGGCTGGGGGTTGGATCGCCTGTCCCTGGTCGACCGTAACATCCTACGCATCGGTCTTTACGAGCTCCTTTACGGAGATACCCCACCCGAGGTGGCGATCGACGAGGCGGTGGAATTGGCAAAGACCTATGGCACAGAGAAGGCCCCCGCCTTCATCAACGGGATCCTGGACCGAGTATGGAAGGAGGAGAAGTGCGAGCACTCGTAACCGGTGGGGCCGGGTTCATCGGCTCACATCTGGCTGAACTTCTGCTCAGCGAGGGCTGGGACGTTGCTGTTTTGGATGATCTTTCCACCGGAAAGGTGGAAAATGTCCCGCAAGGGGCCGCGTTCTTTCAACTGGACCTGGTGGAAGCAAAGAAGGTTAAGGATGTCGTATTGGAATTTGGCCCCGACATCGTCTTCCACCAAGCGGCGCAGGCGTCGGTGGTGCGCTCCTGGCAAGATCCAGTGCGCGATGCCCAGGTCAATTTGGTTGGGCTGTTGAACCTCCTTGTTGCCTGTCTTGCCTCGCAGGTGAAGGGGGTTGTGTTCGCCTCCTCCGGTGGGGTGATGTACGGGGACGCTGAGGTCATCCCCACCCCAGAGGCGGCCCCCAAGTGCCCACTTTCACCCTACGGGGTGGCCAAGCTCGCCAGTGAGCACTATCTTTTTGCCTTCCAAAACGCCCACGGTCTCCCCTACATCGCCCTCCGTTACGGGAACGTATACGGACCCCGGCAGGACCCCCTGGGGGAGGCAGGCGTGGTCGCCATCTTCGGGCGGGCCATGCTCGCCGGGAAGACCCCCACCATCTACGGTGATGGCCAGCAAACCCGGGACTTCGTCTACGTGGGCGATGTGGCCAGGGCGAATCTGCTGGCCGCCGAGAGGCTCCTTTCCGGCTTTCGCGCCTCCTCCCTGGACGAAGCGGCGTTCAACGTGGGGACAGGGAAGGAAACCTCCGTGCTCGAGATCTTTCAGACTTTGAAAGGGCTGACCGGCTTCTCCGGGGAACCCCAATTCGAAGGACCCCGCCCCGGGGAGGTGCGCCGCTCGGCACTGGACGGGGCCCGGGCTGCCCAGGTGCTCGGATTTTTCCCTCAGGTCTCGCTTCAGGAAGGACTTTCAGCCACAGTGGCGTGGTTACGCAGGGTAGGATAACCTTTCAGTTCTATGGCCAAAGAGCGCACCTGCGACCTTCACTTGCACACGCGCTGGTCAGACGGGACCCTGTCGGTAGCCGAGACGGCCCGGCGGGCCAAGGGTCTCGGCTTTTCCGCCATCGCCATCACCGACCACGACACCGTAGGCCCGGAATTGGCCGCCCCCGTTCAGGAGCTCTCCGGGATCGAGGTGATCTGCGGGGTGGAGATCAAGGCGGACGTCCTCGGGGAGCGGGGGGAGATCCTCGGTTACTTCATCGACCCGGCCCATCCGGCGCTAAGGGAGCTGTTTGACTGGATGGCCAAGGCACGGGTAGAAAGGATGCAGGAGATGGTGCGGCGTTGTCGGAAGCTTTTGGGAATCCCGGTTGAGTACGAGGAGGTGGCAGCCCGAGCCGGAGGCTCGGTGGGCCGGCCGCACCTTGCTTGCGAGCTTGTTCGGCATGGGGTGGCGGGCTCCCTCGAGGAGGCGTTCGACCGCTACTTGAGCCAAGGCGGGGCCTGCTATGTGCCGCTCCCCCGGGCGACTAGCGCCCGGGTGATCGAGGTCATCCGGGCCGCAGGCGGGGTAGCCGCCCTCGCCCATCCCGGGCTCCTTTGCCTGTCCGACTTCGAGGCTGCGCTCAGGAAGCTGCGGGATGAGGGGATGGCCGCCGTGGAAGTCGACTACCCTTACGACGAAGAACGTCATCAGATCTCAATCGGCGTGGAAAAGCTTCGGGCCCTGGCGAAAAAGCTCGAGCTTGTGCCCACCGGAGGCTCCGACGACCACGGGCCGGGCTCGGTCAAGGAAAGCCTTGGCCAGATCAGGATTCCTTATGAGGTGGTGGAAAGGCTTTCGGAGCTCTCCTCCGTCACGTAGCGTAGCGCGGCCAAAGCCACCTCAAGCTGGTCGTCGGCCGGTTCCCGGGTGGTCAGCCGCTGCAGCCACAGCCCTGGGAGCAGAAACGGCCTCAGCCACCACGCCCTGGGGTGTCGCCCCCCCACCATGAGCACCTCGTAGGCGATCCCCGCCACCACCGGGAGGAGGGCAAGCCTGCCCAGGATCTTGAGCCAGATGCTATCGGTCACGATCACCGAAAACACGAGGATGGCGATCACGAGAAAGAGAAGCAAGAAAGCGGTGCCACAGCGGGGGTGCAAAGGGCTCTTGTGCCGGGCGACCTCCAGCCTGGCCTCCCCGGCCTCGTAAGCATGGACCACCTTGTGCTCTGCCCCGTGGTACTGAAACACGCGCCTTATGTCCCGCATGAAAGAGATGCCGTAGAGGTAGAGGAGGAAAAAGAGCACACGGATTCCGCCCTCGGCGAGGTTGAACAGGACCGGGTTTTCAATGTGGATGAGGCCGGTGAGGTAGACGGGCAGGGCGACAAATCCCCCTCCCACCAGGGCTACGGCCAAGAGGACCGTGAAGAGGAAGTCCCACCGGGATCCCATGGCCTCCTCACCGTAGGCAAGGCGGGCCGAAAGGTTGAGGGCCCGCAATCCCAGGGCGAGCATCTCGTAGAGGCGGATCGGGCCTCGCAGGAAAGGTATCTTGGTTAGTCTCCCGCTGTGAATTTGTCCCGGCAGGGGCTCCACCACGATCTTCCCCTCAGGGGTGCGAACGGCCACCGCAACGCGGTGGCCGTTTTGAAGCATGACCCCTTCGATTACCGCCTGGCCCCCAACGGGCATTTACCTCTCTTGCCTTTCGCGCCAGTCTTTCCCGTATTTGCGCTCGAAGCGCTCCACACGCCCCTCCGCGTCCACCAGGCGCGACTCGCCGGTGAAAAACGGATGGCAACGGGAGCACACGTCCACGTGGAGCTCCTTCTTGGTGGACAAGGTCTCAAACTCCGCCCCGCAGCTACAGCGGATGACGGCGCGATAAAGTTTCGGATGGATACCCTTTTTCATGATCTCACCGCTTGGAGTACTGCTCCTTCTTCCGGGCCTTGCGGCGGCCGTATTTTTTGCGTTCCACCGCGCGGGCGTCACGGGTGAGCAGCCCCATGTCCTTTAAGGGCTTCTTGAACTCGGGGGCCACACCCGTCAATGCCCTGGCGATGGCAAGCCTTATGGCCTCGAGCTGGCCGGTGGCCCCGCCGCCCTCCACTCGGACCCGCACGTCGAACCGGCCCATGGTCCCGGTCACGTAGAATGGGGAGAATAGGTGTCGATTGAGATAGTCTTCGGTGAACGCAAACGCCGCGAAGTACTCCTCCGCGGGCTTACCGTTCACCCACACCCGGCCCTCCCCCTCCCGGAGGTAGACGCGGGCCACGGACTCCTTCCTGCGGCCTACCGCATGAATCGCCTCCCCGACCTTTTTCGGGAGGCGCCGCGTTTCCAAAGCAGCTTCCAAGGGAAATTCACCTCCAAATTGTAGCGAACAAGCAAGCGCCCAATGCTATTCGCAGGGAGGGGTTCTGTCAACTGTCCAGCCTTTTTCTACTTGCGGCGGACGATGAGCTGGCGGCCCTCCTGGCCGATGACCTCAACCTCGTCCCCGGCCTTGGCCGGCTCCCCCTCGCAACGGGCCCGCCAGTACTCCCCCCGCACCAGCACCCAGCCCCTGGGCACAAGATCTTCCTTGGCCACCCCGATGAGGCCGACCATGGTGGTGAGGGGGCGTGCCTGGTGCCGCTGCGCCAACAGCCCCTTGGAGATGATGAACACCAAGATCAACGTGAGCGTCCCCACCGTGGCCGCCACCGTGGTCCAGGAAAGACCGATCACCGGGGAGTCGATCTCAAACAGGGAAAAGGAGCCGATGAGGAGCGCCACCACCCCCCCGGTGGTGAGGATGCCGTTGGTTGGGGTGAAGGCGTCGAGCACCATGAGCAGTACCCCAAACAGGATGAGCCCGATCCCCACAAAGTTGATGGGAAGGACCTGGAGGCCCAGGAGTGCAAGCATCAGCGAAATCCCCCCCACCACGAACCCGATCCCGATTCCCGGGGAGAAGAACTCATAGATAAGACCATAAAGGCCCAACATGAGCAGGATGTAAACGAGATTCGGATCCGCAAGGTAGGAGAACAAGCGGTCCTTGAGGGTCATCTTTACCTCCCGCACCGGGAGGCCCTGTGTGTGGAGTACCCGCCCGTCTGGAAGCTCATAGCCTTCCAGCTTTTCCAGGAGCTCGGGGATGGAGTTGGCGAGGAGCTCGATGATCCCAAGCTCCAGGGCCTCGGTGGCAGTGGCGGTGACCGACTCCCGCACCGCCTGCTCGGCCCAGTCGGCGTTGCGACCGCGGAGCTCTGCGATGGCCCGAATGCGGGAGGCGGCATCGTTCACGATCTTCTGGGCCATGGGGTCCTCTTCCTCCGGGGACTCCCCGGTGATGGCGACGGGATGGGCGGCCCCCACGCTGGTCCCATGGGCCATGGCCGCGACATGGGCCGCGAGGAGAATAAAGGTGCCAGCCGAAGCGGCCCGCGCCCCGGGAGGTCCCACCCACACCACCACCGGCACGGCCGAATCGAGGATGGCCTCCACGATGTCTTTCATGGAGGTATCCAGCCCACCCGGGGTGTCGAGCTCCAAGACCACGAGCTCTGCCCCGGAGGAGGCAGCTTCTTTCAACCCCCGGAGCACGTAATCCCGGGTGGCAGGGTTGATAGAGCCGTCCACGGAGAGCTTTACGATCCCCTCTCCTGCGGTCGCTGTCGCAAGGAGAGACACAAGACACAGGGTCAAAAACCAGTTCCGGAACATCCCACCTCATTGTACCCCGGAGATCAAACCGCAAATACCCCCGGCCACGGTGCCGGGAAGGTTAGCCTGAAGGCCAGCCAGCGTCCTTACTCCCTTTCCTTGAAGAAAGTCATCACCAGCTCGCACAGGATGCGTACGAACACCGGGCCGAAAAACAGCGTGATGATCCCCAAGGTCACCAGGCGAGCTCCGCCGAGGGCGGACCGAGCGCCTTCCACGATGGTGATGATGCCCATGATCACCGCGATCGCCACACCCACCCAGAACACTACCGGCATGATGGCCGGGGTCACAAACTTTCGAAATGCGATGAAGTCCTTCCACCAGTTCTTCACCGCTACCTCCTTTCTGATTCGGGAAATGTCGCGCTAAAAGCACACTACCACCTAGTCCCTAGGTCGGTCAAGCCCCTCCTGCCGCTATACTCATGCCATGACATGGATCTTGCCAGCCGTGGCGGTAGGGGGAGTCCTGTGGGGCCTGTGGCTTGTGCTTTGGCGGAGCGCCTCCTGGCCGGTTCTGGCAAGCGGCGCCCTGTTCCCCCTCGGTCTCGCTCTCCTCTTCAGCCTTAGCAGAATACGCCCTGAGATCCCGTCCCGGGTGTGGCTGCGGGTCGATCTGTGGCTTCTCCTCATGGGCCTCGTGATCGTGAGGGTGATCGTGGCCGTGATCACCACCGCCTGGGCCATCCTGAATGGGAGGACCCGGCCAGGGATCGTGGCCATGCCGGTTCGCCTCCGCTCTGGGATGGGGAGGCTTCTCCTTCTGTGGGCGGTGACCGTGACCCCGGGCACAATCGCCCTCCTTTTGGAGGGGGATCTCCTGTACGTGCATACCCTTCGTCGTCCTGCAGGCGCAACGGTCCCCGGCATCCCAGCGTTGGAAGGGGTGCTCCTTCGGCTATGGGGCTGAAGCTGTGGTTGGAAGCAGGGATCCTTGTCTCGGCGGCGTTCCCCCTGCTGCGCCTTTGGCGGGGCCCCAGCCTGTGGGATCGCTTGGCAGGGGCAAGTTCCCTAAACGTACGCGTGGCTCTGCTTCTTGCCTGCGAGGCCAGCTTCACCGGGCGAGGGCTGCTCCTCGATGTAGCGCTGGCCTACGCCGCCCTGGGTTTCTTGGGCACGGTGCTCCTGGCTCGGTTCGGAGAACGGGGGGAACGGTGACCGCCCTCGTGCTGCTTGCGGCTGGGCTTGCTTTTCTCTTTCTAGGGGGGCTGGGCTTGGTGCGGTTCGGCGGCCCTTACGAGCGGCTGCAGGGGGCCGGGGTGGGGGACATCGGGGGGGCGGCTTTGCTTTTGATCGGCCTTCTTTTTCGGGGCTGGACTGCCTCCGGTGGGGTAGGCGTTTTGCTCCTCATCTTCCTCCTTTTCACCGGACCCATCGCCACCCACGCGGTGGCCAAGGCGGCGTTCGTGCGGGGAGTTCGGCCCAAAGGGGGGGAGGAGTGATCCTGGCTCTGGCCTCGATTCTGGCCCTGGCCTTGGCCGCCTTTGCCCTCACCAGAAGGAGGCTTTTGTGGGGTGTGGTCGGGGTGGGTGTCCACTCCCTGGCGCTTGCCGGGGTGTTTTTCCTGCTTTCGGCCCCGGATGTAGCCCTCACCGAAGCGGCTATCGGATTCGGCCTTGTGACCTTCGTGTACCTGCTTGCCATCAGGCGCACCGGAAAGCTCGTGGTGGTGGCCACCCCTGCATACCCGCTTCTCTACGGACAAGGCGAACAGATACAGGGGCTGGAGTGGGAGGTGCTCACCCGTCTTGCCCGGCACCTACACCGGGACCTGGAGCTCGTGTGGGCATCCCGTGCGGAGATCGCGCCCGCGCTTACAAGCGGTGAGGCCCAACTCGCCGCTGGGGGCGTGATTCTGCGGGATGGTGAGGAATTCCCCTCACGGGCCCTCGTCCCAACGCGCCTCGTTTTGGTGAGGTCAGGGCCGGGCCCACTGGGGGCAGTTCGGGGGGATCGAGGAGAGGACCATCTCCCCCGGGGCGGGCGGCTGTTTGAGGGCCCGGAGGAACTCCTCCATGCCCTCGCCCAGGGCAGGGTGGGCGGGGCCATCGTGGACCTCCTGGTGCTCAGGAATTGGCATCTTGCGGGGAAGCTCAGGGAGACGGAGGTGATCCCCGTGGAAGAGAATTTGTCCTTCCACCTTGTTGTTGCTCCTGGGGAACAGGACCTGACCCAAGCCCTGGAAGAGGTGCTTGGGGAGATGGAGCGGAGCGGGGAACTATCGGAACTTTTCCGGAGGTATCTGGCATGAGATGGCTTGCTGGGGGCGTGACGCTGTCCCTTGTGGGACTGCTCCTCTTTGCCTCCTTGAGTCTTCCGCCGGGATCGGAAGCCCCTGATCTTGAAGCGATAGCCGGAAGATACGGGGTCAGGAACGCGGTGGCAGCAGTGGTACTTGGTGCCAGGCTGTGGGACACATTGCTTGAGGTGCTGGTGTTCGCCATGGCCATGGTGGGGGTGAGGATCGCCCTGCGACCATTGGGCAAAGCCCAAGAGCCCCCACCGGTCCCCGAGTCGCATCTCCTTTCCCAAGCGGCGGATCTTCTGATTGGCCCCATCGCGGTGTTCGCCTTGTACCTTGCGGCGAGTGGACACCTGGGGCCGGGTGGTGGCTTTCCGGCCGGGGCGATCCTGGGCTCGGGGCTCCTTCTTTTGGCCCTCGCTCAAGGTACGGAGCGGCTGGCGCGCAACATCCACGAGAGGGGCTTGGAGCGGTTGGAGTATGGGGTGGTGGCGCTGCTCATCTTCGGGGGCATGGGCGCAGCCTTGGTCGGGTCGCCGGGAAGTCCGTGGCTCATCGCGGCGAACCTCTTGATCGGCCTTGAGGTCGGCATCGGGGCATGGGTGGTGCTGCATCGGTTCGTCGCCCACCGAGGGGAGCTCTGAGGTGGACGGTCAAATCGCGATGGTCCTTTCGGTTCTCCTTGCCGGGCTTGGGCTGTTCACCTTGATCGTGCGAAAAGAGCTGATATTCAAACTCCTTGGGCTCAACGTGGCTTCCGGTGGGGCAAGCCTGTTCCTGGTCGCCGTGGCGAGGAGGGCCGGGCCCGGCGTTCCCATCATCGGGCTCGGGCCTGCCCCAGCGGCCGACCCTCTTCCCCAGGCGCTCGTCCTCACCGCCATAGTGATCCACTTCGCCACGTTGGCCCTGGCCCTGGTGTACGTGATCTTCCTAACCGAGCATCGCCATACCCAAGATGTCAGGCACCTGGAGCGATTGGAGGAGGAATGAACGCAGCGCTTTTGGGCGTGGCGGCGTACCTCGCCCTGGGGGTGTTGGGTTTTCTGGGGCGTGGCTGGCTGGCCGGAGTGCTCGCCTTGGCGGTGGGGGCCGGGGCACTGATCGTCTGGTGTCCCGGGTTCCCCGAGTCCACTCTGGGCCCGGGGCCGTGGGGGATCCGCCTGATTGGGGACACGGTAGCCCTTGGGTTTTGGTCCCTGGCCCTCGTCCTACATGCGGCGGTCTTGTGGGAGGAGCGGCGACGGAGGGGAGCGTTCCATCCGCTTTTGACCTTGCTTGTGGGAACCACCTTGGCCCTGGTCCTCTCCCGAGACCTGTTCAACCTGTACGTGTGCTTGGAGCTAACCTCGCTTCTCTCTTTCCTCCTCGTTGGCTATGAAGGCCGTCCGACCTCGGTCTGGGCCAGCCTTCAGTACCTCATCCTCACCACGGTGGGGATGATCCTCTACCTCTTCGGCCTTGGCCTTGTCTATGGGCGGCTCGGCACCCTCGCCTTGAGCGAGATCGGGAGCCTGGTGGGGAAAGGGGATCCGGTGGTTTCCATCGGGGCGGGGCTACTCCTTTCCGGGGCCGCGGTAAAGGGGGGTGTCTTCCTCCTAGGGCTTTGGCTTCCCCGGGCCCATGGCCGCGCCCCTCACTCCGTCTCCGCGCTGCTTTCGGGCCTGGTGGTGAAAATGGGGATCGTGGCCCTCCTCCGCCTGGGAGAGGCGTTTTCCGCGGGGCCGGTGCTCGTCGCCCTTGGCGTCTTGACCGGGTTCGGGGGCCTCGTTTACGCGCTCTGGGAGCAGGACCTGAAGTACTTCCTCGCTTATTCGACCATGTCCCAGCTCGGCTACATGCTCATCGGGTTTGGGCTGTTTGGAGCCTACGGGGGACTCCTTTACGCGCTTGCCCACGGCCTGTTCAAGGGGCTCCTGTTCCTGTCCGCTGGAAAGGCGATCGTGCAGGCCGGCTTGCGGCGGATCGGGGAGCTAGGGGGCCGTCTCTCCTGGGGGCCGGCCATGGGGCTTGCCGTGGGGACGTGGGCCATCGCCGGGCTCCCGCCCCTGGCGGGGTTCGCCGCCAAGGGGGTCCTGGGGGCCGCCCTCCCGGCCTGGGGAAAGTGGCTCCTTCTTGCCCTTGGAGTGGGGACGGTGACCTCGTTTGCCAAGCTCGTTCCGCTCCTTCGTCCCAGGGGAGGAAGGCTTCAGTTGGCCGGGGAGATACCACTTGTCCTGGCTCTCTTTGCTCTCTCCATCTGGAGCCTCATCTCACACCCCTTCCTCCTTGACCCTTATCTTTGGGGCCAAAGCGTTTTTGCCCTCCTTGCAGGCCTGCTTCTGTTTTCCCTGACAAGGAGGCTCCATCCCCGGCTTCCTCAGCTCACCCTGGATCGGACTGCTTTGACTTTGCTCCTGGGAAGCGTCGGGATCACGTTGGGCCTCCTTATCCTGTAAGAACCGGCCCTTCCCACTACCATAAACCTCCATGGAGGTTCGAATCCGGAAGGTGCGCGAGGGCGAGCTGGAGGAACTTGCACGCCTTTACATGCGGGCCTATCAGGGGCTTGAGCGCTACGGAGAACCCTCCGAGGAGGAAGCGATTGCCTATTTGCGTTGGCTATACGCCAATTGCCGCGAAGGGTTTTTTGTGGCCGAGCTTTTCGGACGTCCGGTGGGGTTTGTCGCCTCAGATCCAAGTTGGCGGGATAGGAGGGGGGAGGTGCTTGAGATCCACGAGGTAGTGGTGGATCCGGACTTTCGGGGGAGGGGCATCGCCAAGGCACTGATGGAGAAGGCGTTTCAACTTGGCCGCGCCCGGGGACGAAAGGTGGCCAAGCTATGGGTGGGGGAGGGGAACGCCCAGGCCAGGGCCTGGTACCGAAGGCTGGGCTTTAGGGAGGAGGGCCGCTGGGGTGAGTGGATCAGGATGTGTCGGCCCTTAAGCGAGGCCAAATCCTGATAAGCTCTGAGAGGACCTGGCCCAACAGGCCCAGCTCAAGCAGGGGAAGCGATTCCCGCCAGGTGTGCGCCACGGCCAGATCCCCGGCCCCGAACACCACGGTGGGGACTCCCTTTTTTACCAGGTTCGCCCCGTCGGTCCACGAGGGCATACCCCAAAGCTCCGGTTCCTTGCCGACTGCGTTGCGAAAAGCCAGCTTCAGGGCTGATACCACCTGGGCCCCTGGGTCGGTTTCCCAGGGGTCCCAGATGTCGGTGATCTGGACCGTTTCAGCTTCGGACAGGGCACCTTTCACTTGCTCTGCCACCTCGGTCGACGAAAGCCCGGGGGCAAACCCCACGTCGAGTTCCAACTCACAGCGGCTGGGCACGACCATGGTGTCACAGCCCCCTTGAATGCGTCCCAGGTTCACCCAGGCGCCCCGCTCAAACAGGGGATGGCGGTGTTGCATGACGGGGAGGGAAAGAAGGCGTTCGTAGAGGGCGAAGGCAAGCTCGATCGCTGAGCTCCCCCGCCAAGGCATGGTGCCATGGGCCGGCCTTCCCCCCGCCAGGACCACAAGGCCGACGGAGCCGGCTTCGGCTGGAGCTATGCGCAAGCGGGTGGGTTCGAGAACCACTGCCCCAAGGGCCCCGGTAGGCACCTCCAGTGCCTCCGATCCCCGACCGAGCTGTTCTTCATCCACCACCAATGCCACCTGAACCGGTTCCTGGGTGACCGAGACGGCCCACAGGAGCGCGGCGATCTGGCCCTTGGTGTCCACTGCCCCTCGGCCGATGATTTCCTCGCCTTCCACGCGCGGGCTGAACGGGGCTGGATGCTCATAAGGGGGGAACACGTCCATGTGGGTGACAAGCCATGGCCCCCCTTCGCCCCGGGAGGCGAGCAGGTTCTCCCCGGCGCCAGGCACGGGCTGGCGCCGCACCGAAAGCCCGGCCTGGGCGAGCCGCTCCTCCAAAAGCGGCAGGATACGGTGCTCCCGTCCGGCCGGGGTGGGGACGGCGATGAGCTCCTGGGCGAGCTCCACGAGTTCTTTTGCGACCTGCACCATGACCTGTCATTATATGCTCCATGGTCTAAGCTTGTGGTATGGCCCTAGAGGTGGTCCGTTACCTGATCGAGCCCCGCAAATGGACGGAGCTTCCTGGGGACTGGCAGGCCGTGTTCGGCCGCCGGGCACCGTTGGCCGTTGAGATCGGCTTTGGAAATGGGGAGTTCTTGGCCGAGGCTGCGACAAGGCAACCTGATTGGAACTTCGTCGGCTTTGAGGTAAGCCTAACGTGCCTTGAGAAAACCGGGCGACGCCTGGCAAGGAGGGGCCTAGCAAACGTGCGCTTGGCCCGCGTGGACGGCCGGTTTGCCCTGCGAGAACTCTTTTCCGATGGCTCACTTGCGCGGGTGTATGTACACTTTCCCTGTCCTTGGCCCAAGGCCCGGCATGCCAAGCGCCGGTTGGTGAACCGGAACTTCGTCCGTACCCTGGCAGCGGTGCTTGAACCAGGCGGCGTCTTCGAGCTCAATACGGATGTCGAGTGGTATGCTTTCGAGGTCACAGGGAGGCTACAGGCCGGGGGATGGTTTGCCGTCCACGGGCCCCGGGTCCTGTCACGGGAAGGGCCGGGGACCCGCTATGAGCGCAAGTGGAGAAAGGAGGGCCGGCGCGTCATCCGCGTGCTTGCCGAACGCCGCTCGCCGGCCGAAGTCAACCGGATCGCAGAGGGGAAGATGCCACACGCTCGGGTGAATACGGAGGTAAAAAGGGATGCTCTTTACTCTTTGCTTAACCTTAAGGAAACGTGGCCGAAAGGGGCGTTCGCGATCAAAGAGATCTTCTTCGCCCCGGATGGGGATAGTGCCCTCCTGAGGGCGTTTTCAAGCGACGAGGGCTTCCAGCAGCATTACTTCATCGCTGTGGCCAAGGGACGGAGGGGGTGGATCGTGAAGCTCGACGGAGCCACGGTCCCCTTCCGCACACCGGCTGTCAAGCGATCCGTGGCAGCGGTGGCGGCTGCATTGAAGGAATCCAGTTGAGAAGAACACTGGGACTGGCGCTGGGGCTGTTGGCCTTGAGTTTAGGGATGAGCGCCGGGGAACTCGGGGTCCGGATCACCTGGGGGGAGGGGACATCCGGCCTGTGCTGGGCGGCCCTCTCCGGCGAGTCGGGCCCTCTCTCCTTCTCCGGCCGGGGCGAACTTGACCTGTTTCCGGTCAAGGCCAGGCTTCTCTACGCCGGGGTGAAGCTGGAAGAGGAGGGTTTCTCCCTCGCCGGGAGTGCAAAGCTCCTCGGCACAGGGAGGGTTGACGTTTCCGCAGCCGGGGAGGCCACCTCCTGCGGGGCTGTTGGGGGATGGACCATGGAGGGCAAGGCAGGCCTGCGGACCACCTGGGCGATGCTGCCCGCCGGGGTGCCCATGGCCACTGCCTGGACAGCCGTACGCCTGGAGAACGCCCCTTTTTGGGGAAGCACGCGGGTGGAAATCCCCCTGGCCGGGGGAGTGACGTCCACCCAGGTATCCCTTGGACTGCAAGACGAAGACTGGGTTAGCCTTCACCTCTACGGGCTGGGGGGCTCCTTGAGCTCGGCCGCACTGGAGTTCGGGGCAACCCAAGGGGCTGCCTCTGGTAGCTTTTACCTTGTGCTTTACCCAAGCGCTTCCGGCAGTGCCTCACTCCGCCTTGGTGAGGAGGACTGGCAGCTTGGGGGACGTCTGAGGGTGACCTTGGGAGATTGGGACGGCTCCCTCACACTATCGGGCGAACTTCCCCCGCTTAAGTTCAAGCTGACGGCGGAGCTGGCGCGATGGGGTTTGAAGGAGGCCGTACTGGAAATGCGGCTTTGCGTGGGGGATTAGATCTCGACCTTTTCTCCTGGGCCGGGGATGTCCACCTTGAGCCCCTGTCCGGTGAGCCTTTGTGCCAGGGCGGAGAGGGCGTGGTCTTCCCCGTGTACGAGGAAGGTCCTGGGGGCATGGGCCTGCACGATCCAACGGGCAAGCTCTTCCTGGTCGGCATGGGCGGAAAAGCCGTTGATGGTCCAGATATCGGCCTTCACGGCCACCTCCTCCCCGAGCACACGCACGCGCTTGGCCCCGTCCACGATGGCGCGTCCCAAGGTTCCCCGGGCTTGGTAACCCACGAACACCACCCCATCTTCCTTTCGCCACAGGCGATGGCGCAGGTGATGGAGGATCCGCCCCCCGGTGCACATACCACTCCCGGCGATGATCACGTAGCCCCCTCCGGCGTGATTGAGGCGCTTGGATTCCTCCGCGGATCTGGTGACGCTAAGGGCCGGAAAACGGAATGGGTTTTCCTCCCCCAAGAAAAGGCGCTGCCCTTCCTCGTCGAACCAGTCCGGATACCGGGCGAACGCGCGGGTTATCGCACTCCCAAGCGGGGAATCGAGCACGATGTGTGTCCCGCAAGGGAGATCGTGTTCCTTCCAGAGTAGATAAAGGACGTACAGCACCTCCTGGGTGCGTTCAAGGGCGAAAGAGGGTATGAGCACAGCCCCTCCCCGGCCGAGCACCGTGGTCAGGGCCTCCCGAAACTCATCCACGGACTCTTGAAACGAGCGGTGAGGCCGATCACCGTAAGTGCCCTCTGAGATGAGGAGGTCACACTTGGGTGGGAGGGAGGGGTCTTGAACGATGGGCCGGCCCCAGGAGCCGAGGTCGCCTGTGTAGACGAGGGTGTGGCCGTCCGCGGAGAGCTCGACGATGGCAGAACCCAGGATGTGGCCCGCGTCGTGGAGCTTCACCTTCACCCCGGGGCCAAGCTCCACCTCCTCGCCGTAGCCCACGCGCAGGGAAAAGTGGTCCATGGCAGCGAGGGCATCCCCCACGTCAAACAGGGGGGCTGGCGGGGGTTCTCCGCGCCGGACTGCTTTGCGGGCCTCGCGCTCGGCTTCCTCTTCCTGAAGGTGTGCCGCATCCAGGAGGATTAAGCGGGCGATGTCCGCTGTGGGCGGGGTGGAGATCACCCTTCCCTTAAATCCCTCCCGCACAAGGCGTGGGATCATCCCACAGTGATCGAGGTGAGCATGGGTGAGGATCACATAGTCGATCTCTTCGGCACTAAACGGAAAGGGCTCCCGGTTTCTTCCCTCATCATGGCCTTGGAACATCCCGCAGTCGAGGAGGAGCTTTGCCCCGGACGTCTCCACCAGGTGACAGGAGCCCGTAACCGTCCTCGCCGCACCCCAGAACGTAATGCGCATGGGACCTATGGTACAACTGGGGCGCGGCGAGGGCCACAATGGCTCAGGTGGGTTGAGCCGCGTACATATGAGAGGTGTGCTTGGCGGCCCGCGCGAGCAGATCAAGATGCTGCTTTCCCACTACGGGCCAGATCATGCCCCGGCCGAAGTCGTAGGCCCGCTGCTGGATCTCCTTCCGCCGCTTGGGGTCGGCGAGGAGCTCCACGATCGCCTTGGCCATGGCGTCCGGATCCTGTGGCGGGACGAGCACGCCCCGACCCTCGGCCAGGAGCTCCTGGGCATGCCAAAACGGGGTGGATACCACGCATCTGCCGCAGGCCACGGCGTAGGCCACGGTGCCGGAGGTGATCTGGTCTAGGTTCGGATACGGGGTGAGGTAGAGGTCACAGGCCAGGATCCACCTGAGAAGCTCCTCACGATCCACGAACCGGGGCTCAAAGCGGACGTTGTCCCCGAGCCCCAGCTCTTGGACCAAGCGCTCAAGTCTCTCCCGATAGCTCTCCCCGTTTGCCCGCCGGTGCGCTGGGTGCGTTTCCCCCAGGAGCACGTACAGGAACCCGGGTACCTTTCGCTTGACCTTTGCCAGGGCTTTGAGCGCTTCTTCAATCCCCTTGTCGCGGCGGATGAGGCCGAACGTGAGGATGAGGGGCCGTTGGGTGAGTCCCAGACTCCGTTTGTGCTCTTCCTGAGAGCCGTAGGGCACGTCCGGTGCTCCATGGTGGACGAACTGGACCTTTCTCTTGGGAACGCAATAGATCCGCTCCAGGAACTCAACCCCCCGCTTTGCCATCACCACCACCCGCTCGGAGCGGCCTGCCACCTCGCGCACGATCTCCCGCTGAGCCGGGGTGGGACGCTTCCTGATCGTGTGAAAGGTGGTGACCACCGGTCGGTGCAGGTGCGCAAGGAGCTGGAGCACCAGTTCGCCATCGGGACCGCCGTAGATCCCGAATGTGTGCTGTAAGGAGACCACATCGGTTTCCTCGTCCAAGAATGCGGCTGCCTCGGGGTAATCCTCAGGTGCCCACTTGCGCAGGCGGAACGCCACCTCCGGCCCGAATGCATGAATTTCCTCTGAATCATCCAGGGCCACCACCTTAAGCCGAGGGTCACGACCCAGTTCCGCCCCCAAGGCGGCCCCCACTGCTTTTGCCAAGTCCTCCGTGAACGTGGCAATCCCGCATTTTTGAGGTGGATAGGTCGACACGAACCCGATTCGCATCTTCACCACCTCCTGTAAGGCCCCTGGAATTATGTAAGGAAAGGAAGACTGGAAAAACGAGCAGAACCTAATTATAAACGTGATCGCTTTGAAGTCGATCCTTAAGGGAGCTCCGACTAGCGGTTTGGGCACTCCCGGAGGTAAGAGAGCAGGTCATCGAGGTCCGCTGTGGCCAGGGCCACGGAGGTATCCGCAGCCCCGTAGTAGATGCGGAGTTCTTTCCCCGCGAGGACAGCGCCTGTGGGAAAGGTTACCCCGGGCACGTCCCCCATCCACTCGTAGGAGGCGTGGGGGCCGAACACCCACTCCGGGCTGCGATGGAGCACTCGACGGGGATCGTCACCATCGAGCAGGGCCAAGCCGACCCTGTACAGGGCCCCGGCCGCGGTGGCCCTGACCCCGTGATAGAGGACCAACCAACCGTCAGGGGTTTCGATAGGCTGGGGGCCGAGCCCCACCTTGGCCGAGTCCCACCAGCCCCCGCCCCGGGCCGGAAGTAGCACCTGATGATCCCCGAAATGACGCAGGTCAGGGGAGAAGGAAATCCAGATGTGTCCCTCCCCCCTCACGATGGGGCGATGGATCATGACGTAGCGCCCACCGAACTTGCGGGGGAACAGGGCCGCGTCCTTGTCCTCAGGCGGAAGCACCCCACCCAGGCGCTCAAATTCGTGAAAGTCCTCGGTGAGGGCGAGGCTGACCATGGGACCAGCCGGTGAAAACGCAACGTACACCACGGCGTAGCGTTTTTCCCCCTCCAGATACGTGATGCGGGGGTCCTCAAGGCCCCATTCCTCCTCGGGGAACCGGACCGGGTCGGGGGCCAGGGTGGGGCGAGGCCCTATCCGCCACGAGGTCCGCCCGTCCGGACTGCGGGCACAGGTGAGGTGCGAAAAACCTTGATGATCCTCAACGCGTACGAGGAGGAGGGTTTCACCCTGGAAGGTGGTCGCCCCTGGGTTGAACACGGCGTTCGCAGCATACGGCCACTCCTCCGGCCGGAGGATGGGGTTCCCTTCGTACCGATGAAATAGCCGGGGTCCGTTCATCAAACGCCTCCTTTGATGGGCGATTTTATAGCGAAAGAAGTCCCCAGGAGAGGTCAGCCCCGCGGCGTACGGGAGAAGAGGAAAAGACAGCGCTTAGGCGCCCGCGGCAGGGGCGGAAGACCAAGACGCAGCCGCAGCTCCTGGAGGACGGGGTCTTGAGGGGGTACGTCCTTCCGTGCGCCCCTTTTCTTCTTCCTTTTCCAGTGCGCCATTTCCAGCTCCTTGACCAGCCTAAATGGGCCGAGCACTCGGTGGAAGGCAGTGGAGCCAAGAGGAAGGAGACGCATGAGACGATGGGGGCTGCCGCCCTTCCGTTTTCCTCCACACGCTCGCCGAAAAGCACCGCCTTGGGTTAGGCTTGCTTTCGGAGATGGACCGGATTGAACTGTGGCCGATCGGGGTGGTGGAAAGAGGGGTACGAACGCCGACCCCTTCGGAGGAGCTGGTGGGCCGGCCTTGCCGCATCAGGGTGCGGCCAAAGTTCAGGGAAGGGCTCAAGGGGGTTCAGCCCGGCGGGCGGATCCTGGTCCTGTTCTGGCTTCACAGGGCCGACCGGGGGCGGCTCCTCGTCCATCCCCATGGGGACCCGGTTCGACCCCTGCGCGGGGTATTCGCCACCCGCTCCCCCCACCGACCGAACCCAATCGGGGCCACCGTGGTCAAGGTACTCGCGGTGGATCAGGGGGAGGGCATGCTCCTCGTGGAAGGCCTGGATGCCCTGGACGGTTCCCCGGTGCTGGACATCAAGATCGCCAGCCCCCGGTTCGACGAGGGATGCT
>CAYUWL010000013.1:0-21683 GCA_964448595.1 uncultured Thermotogaceae bacterium | reverse complement strand
CTTCGGTTCGTCGGTAGAGAACAAGCACCTCCTTTGCCCCTAGCCTGAGGGCGGTGCGGGCTGCGTCCATGGCCACGTTTCCTCCTCCCACTACAGCCACACGCCTTCCGATCCTTATGGGGGTGTCGTACTCAGGAAAGCGGTAGGCCCGCATCAAGTTCACGCGGGTGAGGAATTCGTTTGCCGAATATACACCGATGAGGGTTTCACCTGGCACGCCCAGGAAACGGGGCAGCCCTGCTCCGGTGCCCACGAACACGGCGTGATAGCCCTGTGTAAACAGATCATCCAAGGTAAAGGTCTTTCCCACAACCGCGTTGACGATGATCTTGACCCCCATTTGCCGCAGGGCATCGATCTCCGCCCGGACGATGGCCTTGGGAAGACGGAACTCGGGGATGCCGTACATCAGGACGCCCCCGGGCTCGTGCAACGCCTCAAACACGGTGACCTCGTGTCCCAAACGACGAAGATCGGCCGCGCAAGTGAGGCCTGCTGGACCAGAACCGATCACCGCCACCTTGAACCCTGTGGGGTCGCCTATTTCGGGAAGCTCGAGCCCCTGTTCCCGCTCCCAATCGGCCACAAACCGCTCCAGACGCCCGATCGCCACGGGCTCAAACCGCTTGCCTAACGTACACACCCCCTGGCACTGGGTTTCCTGAGGGCAGACCCGGCCGCAGATTGCCGGTAGGTTATTGCTCTCCCTGATCACCCGGATTGCCCCCCGGAAGTCCCCCTCCCTGACCTTGGCGATGAACTTAGGGATATTGATCCCCACGGGACACCCTTGAACGCAAGGGGCGCTACGGCACTGGAGGCACCTGGCCGCCTCCTCCATGGCCTCCGCTGGAGTGTAACCCAAAGGGACTTCATCGAAGTTATGGATACGCGAAACCGGATCCTGCTCCTTCATCGGAACTTGCTTTTCCCGAATCAACGCGTCGCCTCCTTGCTGGTACTGAGGTAACGGTCAAGGGCACACCTCTCCTGTTCTTTGAACGCAGAAAGCCGGGCGATGAGGAGGTCCCAATTCACCTTATCCCCGGGAAACTCCGGTCCATCCACGCAGGCGAAGCGAACCTGACCGTCCACCTCTACCCGGCAGGCCCCACACATACCCGTGCCATCGACCATGATCGGGTTGAGGGACACGATCACCGGCACCCCAGCCTCGTGGCAGGCCAAGGAGCAGAACTTCATCATGATCGCCGGGCCGATGGCCCACACCCGATCCACCTTCCGGGCAGTCAGAACTTCCTTGAGCGGCTCGGTCACCAGGCCCTTTCGGCCGTAGGAACCATCGTCAGTGGTAATGATGAGCTCATCGGTTACCCTCTCCAGGCGATCAAGCCAAAACAGGAGGTTCCGAGATCTAGCCCCTACGATCCCGATCACGTGGTTTCCAGCCTCCTTGAGAGCCCGGGCGATGGGGTGGATCGGCGCGATCCCAACCCCACCGGCCACGCACACCACAGTGCCATAGCGGTGGATCTCCGACGGCTCTCCCAGGGGACCGGCAACGTCCTGGATGGCATCCCCGACCTCGAAGCAATCCCCCAGCTCTCGGGTGGTCTTCCCCACCTCCTGGACCACCAGGGTGATCGTCCCCTCCTCGGGGTCCCAATCGGCCAGGGTAAGAGGGATGCGTTCTCCCTGCTTATGGAGGCGCACCACCACGAACTGCCCCGCCTTGGCTGCTTTGGCTACAAGGGGGGCTTTCACCGCGTACTCCTTCACCTGAGGACCAAGCGCGTGCTTCTTGAGAATGGTGTACATCTCATCACCTGTCCGGAAAAAGTTTTTGTATTGTCATTCGAATTATCCCACATGGCCCATTGGGCCGCAAAAAAGGTGGCGGTTAGAATAAGGCCATGGCCTATCTTTACCTTGAACGGGATGGCAAGGTCTACACGGTGAACCGAAACGGGCGACTTGACCTCCCCCGGGAAGGGGACCCGATTCCCTTCACCTACCGGATCCTTCACCGCCTTCCCTGGGGGGACGAGGGAGTGATCTTTGGGGTGCCGGAGCTTGCCCGACATCCCCATGAGTGGGTGGGGAAGGACGAGATTCCCGAGCGGGAGGATGTCTCCCGGCTGCTGCGGGAGGCGGTGTACCGCAGCCTGCCACGGGCGGTGGCGGAGGGGATCGTGGAGAAAGAGGGCAAGGTCCTGCTGGTGCGGGCAAGCCGCGGACTCACTAAGGGCCTTTGGTCCTTGCCCGGAGGCTTTCTAACGTTTGGAGAATCCCCGGAACTTGCGGTGAAGCGTGAGGTTGAGGAGGAACTGGGTACTCCTTGCCGGGTG
The DNA here is from genome assembly GCA_964448595.1 of uncultured Thermotogaceae bacterium. Taxonomy (GTDB): domain Bacteria; phylum Bipolaricaulota; class Bipolaricaulia; order Bipolaricaulales; family Bipolaricaulaceae; genus 64-32. The sequence continues at coordinate 19,374 of CAYUWL010000013.1, read as the reverse complement.
GGAAGACTCCTTGGAGTACGGTCCAAGGTGGGGGAGCACACCGGCCTCCACTGGCTTATGTTCTTCTATGAAGTTCGACTTGTGGGAGAACCAAACCCGGATCCAGACGAGATCGAGGAGGCGCGCTTCTTCCCAAAACAGGAGGCGGCCGATCGCCTATGTGATGAGACGATGGCCGCCTTCCTGCGTACCCTCTAACCTTATAACCCCATCTTGGGGGTTCCCCGCAAAATCCTTAAGGATTTTGCGGGGTCCTAGAGAAGATCCATCCCCACGCTGATCAGAAAGTCTTGGGTCCAGCCCGGGGCCTCGGCCACTTTGGAGAATGTCACCTGGAGGGAAAGGTCAGCCCTCCCCAGGTTGAACGCCAGCTGGAACGATGCCGACTGATCCCCGGCCGGCACCTGGCCTTTCGGCTTGACTTGCCGTAGGGAATACTCCGCGGTAAACGAGGTCGTGTCGTTGAGCTGGTAGTCGTACGAGGCAGATAGTGTGAGGGTGTGCTGCTCCATGATCTGATAGGGGCCGGATAAGCTCGCCCGGACGAGGAGCTGGGAGCCCGGCTCCGGCGCCAGGGCTCCATCAGCTGAAAGCGTAAGCAGGAAGTCCCGCGCCCCGCCTTGAGGATCGAGGAGTTCATAGCCTAAGCCAAACTGCACAGCATAACCACAGTAGCGTTCTTTCCCCGTCTCCTTGATGATGTCCTCAATGGCGAGGAGGGCCTTGGCGTCGAGCGTAGCGCCGGTTTCCTCCTCGATCTTGGCCTCGATATCCGAGATGAGGGCCGTCAGGTCGGCGAACTCAGCCTCCCTTCCGATCTCCTCGGCGATGGAAAGGATGGTAGCGTCGCTCAGGGAGGCCGTAATCGCCCCCAGGGAAAGGAGCTTGGCCTCAATGCGGTAGGCCTTGGCCATGGGGGTCACATCGGTGAAGTGTCCGTAGCCAAGCCCGGCGCGCACCTCCACCCCTGGCTGGGGAAACCCCGAGGCCCAAGACGACTCAAGGCCACCGAACGCGAAGTAGGGAAGCCCCTCAGCGAAGTACCTACGTACGGTCCCGGATGCCTGCCCGGCTATCCCGCCGAAGCCCAGCCCGACCAAGCTCAACTCCCCTGTCCCGACAAACGCGTACCCAAGCGAGGGGGAGTCCTTAAGTAAGTTGTAATCCATAAACAGGCGCCCGGAGCTGATATCGGGCCCGGCGGTAGCTGGGTCGTCGTAGTGGCGATAGTAGAAAGAGACGTCCAAGTCCTGAAGGTAAGTCTCGGGGGTCTTGTAGCCGCAGAGGTTTTGGGCAGACCCTAACGCCAAAAAGGTGGCGCAAAACGCTATCGCGAAAATCAGCTTCTTCATAGACATCACCTCAAAAAATTTTACTCCTAAACTACTCCCTCCGAAAGCCCCTTCACAAGTGCCCAAGCCTCCGCTTCCTTTGCTGAGACCGATCGTGCCACCCCAGCTGCAAGGTGCCCTCTCCGAACTTTGAACGCACCTCCCAGGCGACTTCGGCAAGCCTTTCATCGGCGAACAGGTGCAGCGGTCGGAAGCTTGCGGGGGTAAGTCCGGCCACGCCCACCCCCAAGAGCCGCACCCCCCTTTCCTCCCCCGCCAGCCGGGAGAGGAGCCCCATCGCCGCCTCCGTGAGCAGGACCACGTTATCGGTTGGCTCTGGCAAGCGCAGCTGTCGGGTGTTGGTGACGAAGTCCTCCCAGCGGACCTTCAATCGGACGACGCGGGCAAGCAGCCCTTCACCCCTCAAGCGCTCGGCTACCAGGGCCGCAAGGCGGCGCACTTCGGCCCGGATCACCTCTTGATCGTACAGATCCTCCGGATAGGTGACCTCTTGGGACAAGCTCTTTGCTTCCCTCACGGGGACCACCGGCGAGTCATCCATGCCGCGGGCCAGCCGCCAAAGGTGAACTCCAGTCTTTGGGCCGAACCAAGAGGAAAGGAGCGCTACATCGACGCCCCTCAGGTCTCCCACGGTGCGTATGCCTAGCCCGGCGAGCCGGCGGGCGGTTTTAGGGCCGATCCCCCAAAGCCGGTCTACAGGAAGGGGGGACAGGAACCCAAGTACATCCTCGGGGTTCACGATCCTGAGCCCGCCTGGCTTGGCGGAGTCAGAAGCGAGCTTGGCCAAGAGCTTACTTGGCCCCAAACCTACAGAGCAGGTGAGCCCCACCTCCTTGGGGATCCGGACGTGGATCTCCCGCGCCACCCGCTCGGGAGGGCCGTGCAAGCGTTCGGTCCCGGTGAGGTCGAGGAACGCCTCGTCCAGGGAGATCGGCTCCACCAAGGGGGTATACTCGCGCAGGATGGCCTGAATTCGTCCGGAGATTTCCTCGTAGCGCGAGAACCGTGGGGCCAGGAACACCCCTTTAGGGCATAGCCTCCTGGCTTTGGCCATGGGCATGGCGGAGTGCACCCCAAAGGTCCGGGCCTCGTAGGAGGCGGTGGCCACCACCCCGCGGGGGCCCAGGCCTCCCACGATCACTGGCTTCCCCTTGAGAGAGGGGTTGTCAAGCTGCTCCACGGACGCGAAGAACGCGTCCATGTCCACGTGAAGGATCCACCTGGTCACATGCGATCCTAGCCCAAGGGAAGGGGCCGGGCCAACTTCCCAAGAACGCCTTCTTGGAGGTCATCTCCCTCCTCAAAGTGCAGCATAATCCCCTGAGATGAGAAAGACGATCTTCACGCTGGGGCACTCGAGCCTTCCGTGGGAGGAGTTCCTGGCCCTGCTGCGCGAGCACGGGATCGATGTCGTTGTGGATGTGAGGCGCTTTCCCACCTCCAAGAAGCACCCTCAGTTCGCGAAAGGCCACCTAGCTCGGGGGCTTGCGGAAGCAGGGATCCGATATGAATGGCTGGGGGAAGAGCTGGGTGGCTATCGCCGAGGAGGGTATGAGGCCCACATGCGCTCCCAAACCTTCAGGGCAGGGATAGAAAGGCTTCTCTCCTTGGCCGAGGGTGGACGGGTGGCCATCATGTGTGCTGAACGGGCTCCCGAGGGATGCCACCGGCGATTCATCGCCGCTCATCTCGTCTCCTTGGGCGTGCGGGTGATTCACATCCTGGGACCAGGTCGAACCCGGGAAGAGCCTCCCAGGCTCATTTAGCCCTGCCCACGAACCGTCCTTTTTGTCAGCGGGAAAGACACCGAGGTTTTTCCCTGCCAGCAAGACACGCTGGTAGGGTTGCCCAAGGGCCGCACCTAGGATAGCTTCTTCCCAGCATGGCAAAGAAGATCGTGGCCAGAAATCGTCGCGCCCGGCGCGACTACACAATCGAGGAGACCTATGAGGCCGGGATCGTCCTCACCGGCTCGGAGGTGAAGTCCGTTCGCGCCGGACGCGTGTCCCTGGATGAAGGCTATGCCAAGGTGGAGGACGGGGAAGTGTGGCTCTACGGCACGCACATCGCTCCCTACGAGCCGAGCTCCTATTTCGGCCACGATCCGGAGCGGCCGAAGAAACTCCTGCTAAACCGACGGGAGATCGCGCGCCTGGTCGGCAAGGTGACCCGCGCCGGGTACACATTGGTGCCGCTTTCCCTGTACTTCAACGAGCGGGGCTACGCCAAGGTGGAACTGGGGCTGGCCAAGGGCCGCACCAAGGTGGACAAACGCCACAAGCTCATCGAGGAGGAAGAGAAAAAGCGGGCCCGTGAGGCCATGAAGCGCTTCGAGCGGGGGACGTGGTGAGTCGACTTGGGGTCTACCACAGGATTTATGGGCCTGACGCTCGGGGGATCGGTGACGCGTGACGGGTATAGTTCCCGAACTAACCGTCTCGTTGTTCTCGTTTTAGCAAAAACGGCTTTCCGTCCATGGGATCATCTTCGGAGGCACCTACCCTAAAGGCCATGATCGGGATGCACAACATCCTTTCAGCAATTAGGGGGCAAAGCACCTCGCCCGGTGATCACCGCCCCCTTCCCGTAAAGATCAGCCACCCTTCACCCCCAGGGCCTCAAGGTGTCGGCCGAGGTGCCGGGCCAGGGCCTGGTAGTGAGCCTCCTCATGCTCCGCAAGCACCCGCTTAAGCTCGTCCCCAAGCTCGCCTTTGAGCACCGAGCCAAATGCCACATGCAGCACTTGGCGGGAGTCTTCCTGGTCCAGGAACCTGGGGAGCCCCTCATCAGGAACCTGGCCCGGGTCGGGAATGCGTGCCGGATCCGCCGAGAGATGATAGGTGGCCCTGTCCTCGGAGAAACGCTGGAGCGAAAGCCGGACGATCCGGCGGAACAGGTCCGGAGAAAAGCGGGCCGCTATCTCCAGGGCCACGAGGTAGCTCGTACCCGCGGTCTTCACGTGCCACATTCCTTCCCCTTCCCGCGCAAGCACCGGATACAGGCTGAACTTATCAGAGCCGGAGTGGAGGCTAATCCGATATGGCCCGATCACCTTGGCGATGGCCACATGGGCGCAGAGGTCGCGACGAAACACCTCCAGGCTCCCACGGTAATCCACCGCCTTCTCCATGGCCCCGCCAAACCGGGGGGCCAGGCTAGAAAGCTCCACCCCCCTCTTCTCCAGCTCCTTCACCACGAAGTAGTGTTCGATCGGGGTGGTGGGACTTTCGGCCTCGTCTAGCGAGAGCTCAAAGTCAAATCCCCCTTGGAGGACATCGGAAACGGCCCGGTACATCTCGGCGGCAAGCTCGATCGCGGAGCCATACTTGACAGCCGCGGCGGCGAGCTCCCGCTCCGAAAACCGAATGCGCCCCAGCCCCTTGATCTGGATGTTTCTCCCCAAATACTCCTTGCCCAGCCCCTCCGCCTGAGGGAGCTCCCGGAACTGTCGCATGAGCTCGTCCTCGGAAAGCCGCTCCACCGGCTGCACCCGGTCGGAGGGGTCGCAGGTGAAGAACGTGTACCCCAGCCTGGCCGCCTCCACGGCATCCTCTACCCGCTTCAAGTGGTCGGCATCGGCCCCAAATCCACCGAAATATCCCTCCTCAAGCGCCCCAAATATCGCCGAGGAAAGCACGTCCTTGAAGGAGCGGCCGGTGCGCGAGTTCTCCCGTACCGATTGCTGAGCGAGGACAGGGAATACCTTGGCCCCGGAAAGGGCCCGCACGTGCCCGGGAGTGGCAAGTCCGATCCGATCCCCAAACCCGAAGCTCGGGCCTTGGGGAAGCCGTCGGGGACGAAGCTCCGGCACATGCTCGGCCAGGGCCATGGCGTTTTGGTAGGTGAGGGGAAGCAGGTACCCCGACTCCACCTCTTGGGCGTCTGCAAACCCGGGCACAAGCTGGGAAAGGAAGAGTTTCTTCCCTCCAGGCCCTTTGACGAGTGCGAAAGTGACCCTTGCTCCCTCCCTCACGGACTTCTTATAGACGCTAAAACCTTCTGGCAATCCTCTCACGGGCTTCACCGTTCCCTCCTCCCGGGTCACATCCTGTGCCCATTTATGATACCTCATTCCTCGCTTTTTTCACGCACCGAAAATGACGCTAGCCTCTAGAAACCTATTCTCAAACGAAGATCACGTCCATTGGCTCTGGTTCATAGTGCGTATATACTGGCTGTGAAAGGGGGAAGGTGTGAAGGGATTGGTTCAACTTGGACTCAGCGTGCTTTCGGACCTTGGAGTGGACTACGGGGAAGTGCGGGCCGAGCGCCGGGTGGAAGAGGAAGTGGCCACAAAAAACTGCGAGGTGGACAGCCTCTCCCGCAGGGAGTCCCGAGGGATCGGTTTCCGGGTGCTTTGGAAAGGGGCATGGGGATTCGCGGCCACCAGTGACCTTTCCGAAGCCGCCCTGCGGCGAGCGGCTGAGCAGGCGGTGGCAGTGGCCCGGGCCACAAGCCGGCTCTCTGCCCCAGTGGAACTCGTCCCCGAACCGGCCCACCAGGACACATTCCGTACCCCATATGCACGGGATCCCCTGGAAGTTCCGGTGGAGGAGAAGCTCTCCCTTCTCTTTTCCTGCGCCGAGCGAATGCTGGCCGTAGATGGTGTAGTCATGGCCAAAGGGTCGATCTCGGCTTGGCGAGTGGAGAAGTGGTTCGGAAATACGGACGGGAGCCTGATCAACCAGGTGATAACGAGCTGCGGAGCGGGGATCGAGGCCTATGCAGCCGGCAAGGGGGAGATCCAGCGCCGTAGCTATCCAAACTCGTTCGGAGGGGACTTCGCAAACTGCGGCTACGAGTTCATCGAGAAAATGGACCTCCTTGGGAACGCAGAGAGGATCGCAGAGGAGGCGGCAGGGCTGCTTTCGGCCCCGGTATGCCCCACCGGCACGTTCGATATCATCATCGATGGCTCCCAGATGGCGCTTCAGGTACACGAGTCCCTGGGACACCCGGCTGAGCTGGATCGAGTGCTGGGCACCGAGCTCTCTTATGCCGGGGGGTCGTTTCTCACCTTGGACAAGCTAGGGAAGTTCCGCTACGGCTCGGAAATCGTCAACATCGTGGCCGATGCCACCGTGCCCGGGGCCCTGGGGAGTTTCGGGTACGACGACGAGGGGGTGCCGGCCCAGCGGGTGGAGCTCGTCCGGGAGGGGATGTTCTGCGGCTACCTCACCTCCCGGGAGACCGCCGGGGCGGTGGGCCTGGAAAGGAGCGGTGGGGCGGCACGCGCCTCGGGCTGGGACCGCATCCCACTCATCCGGATGACCAACATAAACCTGCTCCCGGGGGAGGGGACCCTGGACGACCTAATCGCCGACACCGAACACGGGATCTACTTTGAAACGAATAAATCGTGGTCCATCGATGACCGGCGGGTGAACTTTCAGTTCGGGACAGAGCTCGCCTGGGAGATCCGGGGCGGCCGCAAGGTGCGCATGCTCAAGAACCCGCTTTACACGGGGATCACGCCCAAGTTTTGGCGGTCCTGCGTGGCGATCGCCGGACCTGAAGAGTGGCGCATGTGGGGCCTACCCAACTGCGGCAAGGGCCAGCCCGGCCAGGTGATGCAGGTGGGACATGGGGCGGCCCCAGCCAAGTTCCGAGGCGTAAAGGTATTGGGGGCGGGATGATCGTGTGCGAATTTTCAGTGGTCCCGCTGGGAGCCGGAGAATCCCTCTCGGAACAAGTGGCCAAATGTCTCAAGATCGTCCAGGAAAGCGGTCTTCCCTACCAGCTTACCCCTATGGGAACGATCTTGGAGGGGGAGTGGGACGAAGTGTTCAAGGTGATCAAGAGATGTCGCGACGAGCTTAGGAAGGGATTCAAGCGGGTGCTGATCACCATTCGTCTGGATGATCGCCAGGCCCCTCCCGGGAGGCTCCAGGCCAAGGTGCGTTCGGTTGAGGAGAAATTAGATCGGATGTAATCGCGATCACAGACAATTCAGGCTCTGGTCGCTATACTTTAGCTGGTGGTTACCACCCCCTCATCCGGTGCACCACCGGCTTGGGCGACCGTCCCCCCCACGGTCGCCCAACCTATTTTTCAGACTATACCACAGCTTCCATCAACAGGCCAAGCCCGAGCACCAGCAGGGGATAGAGGATCCCCACCCCCAGGGCGAGCACCCACCAGGCCGCGGGGGAACGAGCCTTCTCGGAAAAGAGCAGCGCCATCCCATTCCAACCAAGTGAGTGTGCCTCCTGTGCTGCCTCCCAGGGATCCATGTGAGAGAGCCTCCGGCGCAGGGCCCACGGCGATCGCCTGTGCCAAATGAAGAACGAGGAGAGCCCCCACAAGGCTACCCCTCCGGCGTATCCGGCGGTCAGAGAAAAGGTGGCCGACCCGGCCACGCTGTTGAACCCGCCGTGGAGGGCGCAAGCCAACACCCAAGAAAGCAAGAACCGCCAGGGTCGGCCGGCCAGTGCCCCTGCCAGATACCCCCCACAGGCTAGCCCTAGGGCAAGGTGCATGGGGAGGGCCCTCGCCGCCACCACCTCCCCCCAGGGGATCCCTTGCGACAGCCCACCGATGAGATATTGAAAATCCTCCACCGCTTCAAAGCCCGCTCCCAAACAGGCGAGGACAATGGCTGCTTCCGCCGGGCCGATCCTCGCTTCAACTTCTAGTCGCCTGAGGAAAAGCAAGGCCAGCGTCAGCTTCACCCCCTCCTCGAGCGCCCCGGCTGTGAGGAATGCCCCGGAAAGCCCACCGCTTGGCCAGGTCCCAATCCCGCGGATGAGGAGCACAAGAAGGGTACCCCCCATCCCAAGGAGAAACGAAAGAGCCAGGTCCTGCGTGGAGGGGTAGGGATGGATCAGCCTCAACAGTACAAGAAGGGGAAGGAGGAGGCCCACTGCTAGGTAAGCAGCGCGAACGTATTCCCCCATTCTATCGCCTTTAGATGAGCCCCAAGATGAAATGCATGTAGAAGTAGTAAATAGGAAGCGCAGCCAGGAGCCCGTCGATGCGATCCAACAGCCCTCCATGGCCGGGCAGCAGCCGCCCGGCATCCTTCACCTCGGCCGCCCGCTTCAGGAGCGACTCGAACAGGTCCCCCAGCTGGGCGAAGCTCCCAACCCATACCCCCATGGCCACCATATGGGGTAGCCAACGAGGCAGTCCATCCCAAAGCGGGGGGCAAACCAAGGCCCCAACCACTGCCAGGATCAGCCCCCCGGCCACCCCCTCCCAGGTCTTGGCCAGGGAGATCCGGGGAAGGAGCTGGTGCTTGCCCAAGAGGCTGCCGATCAAATAAGCCCCGGTATCATATCCCCATACGATGAGGAAAAACTGGACCAGATACCAAAAATCCCCCCGGTAAAGGAGGTAAACGAAGCTGAGGAGAACCGGGATATAGAGGAAGCCGAAGATCCCGGCCAGGGAAGCAAAGAAACCTTCTTTGGGACCCCGTCTGAAGAAGCTGTACACCACGATCAGGTACACCACCGCCCAACCCACCACGAGCGCGTAGCGCCCATCCCAGGCCACAGCGAGCATGAGGTAGGCCGGGATGGCCGTCAGGAATAGCTCCCTGGGCAGGGGGATCCCGAGTCGCCCCATCAGATACAGGTATTCCCAACCAGCAAGGAGCCCCACCAGGGAGACCAAGATCCCCGCCAGCCAGTGCGCCTCGTAACGCTCGGCCACCCAGAAGACACCGAGCACTAAGGGGGCGAGAAGCAAAGCGGTGACCAGCCGGTACCCGAGGCCCCTCACTGGACCACCCGTCCGAAGTTGCGCGTCCGGCCTTGGAAATCGAGGAGGGCGAGGGAGAAAGCCTCCTCGTCGAAATCCGGCCACAAGGTGGGGGTGAAATAGAGCTCGGCGTACGCCGCTTCCCACAGGAAGAAGTTCGACAGGCGCATGTGCCCCCCGGTCCTGATGATGAAGTCCGGCTCAGGGAGCTCGGCCGTAGGGAGAAGCCCTCGGAAGGTTTCTTCCTTAAGTTCATCCGGGGCTAGGCCTTGGGCCAGAGCACGACGCACCCCCTCCAGGATGGCCCACCTGCCCCCGAAGTTCAGTGCCACCGCGAGGTTCAGGGTGTCGTTCCCCCGGGTGGCCTCCACCGCCTCCTCGATGGCCGCCCGAAGGCGGGCCGGAAGCGGGGCCGGGTCGCCGAGCAGCCTCAGGCGTACCCCGGCCTTGGCAAGCTCCCTTAGCTTTTCGCGGATGAAGCCCTCCAGGAGGCGAAACAGGAACTCCACCTCTTCCCGTGGACGAGACCAGTTCTCGGTGGAGAAGGCGAAGAGGGTGACGTAGGGCACGAGCTTCTCCTTCGCCAGGAAACGGACCAGCCGCTCGGCTGCCAATGTCCCCTGGCGATGGCCCTCGCTGCGGGGAAGGCCACGGGCCTTGGCCCAACGCCCGTTTCCATCCATGATCAGGGCCACATGTTGGGGCAAGGGTCGGGCCCGCAGCTTTTCAAGAAGCTCCGACAAGGGCACGCCTCGCCTCCCCAACTACGGTCAGAGACCCGCACACCACGAGGAGGTCATCCTCCATCAGGTCTGCGGCAAGTTCCTTAACTGTCTCCTCCACTTTTCCCCCAATGCGCCAGTTTACACCCAACCGCTTGGCCTGATGAGCCACCGCCTCCGGCGGCAAAGCGCGGGGCGACTGAGAGGTCACCAGCACCACCTCATCGAACCCCGGGAACAGGCTCTCCGCCATCCTGTGCACCAGCTTGTCCCGCAGAACGCCGAAGACCAAGCGCTTACGTCCCCTAGGGGCGGGAAGCCGGGCCAAGGCCTCGACCAGGGCGCGGGCCCCGGAAGGGTTATGGGCTCCGTCCAGCACGATGTGCGGTCTGCGCGAAATGACTTCGAACCGCCCTGGCCAGCTGGCGCAAGCCAACCCCTCCCTAATCGCCTCCTGGCCAAGGGGGAACCCACCCACAAGCTCCGCTAGCGCCCCCAGCACCAGCGCTAGATTCGCCGCCTGGTAAGCCCCGATGAGCCCGGTCTCAAAGCTACCCAGCCCCAAGGGGTCGGTTCGGGAGCGCCATACCGCCCGCTCCCAGGATAGCTCCACCAGCTGGATGTCATCCGGGTCCACCAGTACCAGAGCTGCCCCTACGTCCCGGCATTCTTGGGCGAAGGTGGCCAGGACCTCCGGCTTGCGCTCGGCGGTGATAAACGGCACCCCTTGTCTAGCCAGGCCCGCCTTCTCCCAAGCCGCCTGCGAGAGCCCAGGCCCGAAGAAATCAAGATGGTCCTCTTCCACCGAGGTAACCAAGGTGAGGAAGGGCCATGCCAGGGAACTGGTGGCGTCGTAACGTCCTCCTAAGCCCACTTCCACCAGTGCCAGCTCCACCCCCTCGCGCGCGAAGTGGGCGAACGCCGCCGCAGTCATGGCCTCGAAGAACGTGGGCCGGCCTGGCCCGGACAGAAGCTCGTCCAAAGGGAGGATCGCCTCCCGCACCAGCTCGGACAGACGCGCCCTAGGGATAGGCTTCTTCCCAACCCGCACACGCTCGGTGGGGTCCCCCAGGTCCGGCGAGGTGTACGCTCCCACCTTGACGCCCCCTGCCCAAAGCACGGACTCGAGGAACGCCACCACCGAACCCTTGCCGTTGGTGCCCCCGACTTGGATGGAGGGGAAACGGCCTTCGGGGTTGCCCAGGCGCGAAAGCAGGAGGCGCACCCGCTCCAGGCCGGGCTTGACCGTACGCTCAGGAGCAAGAAGACCGAAGACGTCGTCCACCTTCATCCCTCCAGATGGCGGGTCAGGCGTAACCTGCGGGCCTGAAGTTCCTTAAGTTTGGCCTCGGCCCCCTCCACCACCTCCGCCGGGGCTCGCTCGCGGAAATTTGGGTTGGAAAGCCGCGCCCTGAGCTTCCCCAGCTCCGCCTCCACCTTGGAAAGCTCCTTCTTGAGGCGCTCCTTGGCCGCCTTGAAGTCCACCACCCCGGCCAGCGGGACGTAGACGATGAGCTTTCCTGCCACGCCCTTGGCCGTCTCCGGGGAAGGGGTAAAGCCCTTCTCGTAACGGATGGACGCAAGGCGCGCAAGCTTACAGCAAGCCCCCTCGAAGGCCGAAAGGAGCGCCTGCGCCTCCTCTTCTGCCCCGGAGAGGATCACCGCAAGCTCCGCCCGGGCCGGCACGCGGAGCTCAGCCCTGATGGCCCGCACCTCGGTCACCAGTTCCTTGAAAAGCTCGAACCTCTCCTCCGCCTCAGGATCCACCCACGCCGGCTCGGGCTTGGGGAAATCGGCGACAGCGATCGTTCCCTCACGGCCCATATGCCGCCAGAGCTCATCCGTGATGTAGGGCATGTAGGGGTGGAGAAGCCTTAGCAAATTGTCCACCACCTCCCGCAGCACGAGCTGGCAGGTGCGCCTGCCCTCATCTGTGCCGGAAAGCCTGACCTTGGCCACCTCCAGATACCAGTCACAAAGCTCATGCCAAGTGAAGGAGTACAGGGCCTCGGCCCCGATGTGGAAGTTGTACCGGTCGAGCTCCTCACGTACCTTGGCCACGGTGCGGGCAAGGCGCGAAAGTATCCAGCGATCTTCCCAGGCGAGGGAGCGCCCTTTCAAGGTCAGGCCCCGGGGCAAGCCCTCTGTGTTCGTCAGGACGAACCTGGCCATGTTCCAGATCTTGTTCAGGAAGTTCCGGGATTCATCCAGTTGCGTCCAGGAAAGCCGCCAGGCCCGTCCTTTAGAAGAGGCGTGGGACAGGGTGAACCTGAGGGCGTCCATCCCGTGGGTCTCCTTCACCTCCATGGGGTCGATGATGTTGCCCCGGGATTTGCTCATCTTTTGGCCTTTTTCGTCCACGATGAGGGGGGTGATGTAAACCTGGCGGAACGGGACCTCCCCCATGAACTTGAGGCCCATCATCACCATGCGGGCCACCCAGAAGAACAGGATGTCAAAGCCGGTGATGAGGAGTGAGGTAGGGTAAAACCGCTTTAGGTCCTCGGTCTCCTCCGGCCAGCCCATCACCGAAAACGGCCACAGGGACGAGGAGAACCAGGTGTCTAGGACGTCCTCCTCCTGGTGGAGTTCGACGTCCTCGCCGTAGTGGGCGCGGGCCTGGGCGCGGGCCCCCTGTTCGTCTATGGCGGCGAACATCTCCCCGTCCGGGCCGTACCATACCGGGATGCGGTGCCCCCACCAAAGCTGGCGGGAGATGCACCAATCCCGGATATTGGAAAGCCACTCATAGTAAAGCTTGGTCCACCGTTCCGGGATAAATTGGATGCGTCCTTCCTCCACTACCCGGATGGCCGGCTCGGCCAGGGGGCGCATCCGGACGAACCACTGGGTTGAGATCAGGGGCTCCACGGCGGTGCCACACCGATAACAATGACCCACAGCGTGCCGGTATGGGACCATCCCCTCCAGGAGGCCCTCTTCCCTGAGGCGATTTAGGACCGCCTCACGGGCGGCGTAGCGGTCCATCCCCACAAACGGCCCGCCGTTTCCGTTGATGGTGCCGTCTTCGTTTAAGATGTTCACGCTGGGGAGGCCCTCGCGCCTTCCGATCTCAAAGTCTACGGGATCGTGAGCTGGGGTGATCTTGAGGACCCCGGTCCCGAACTCCGGGTCCACCTCCTCTGCCCCCACGATGGGGAGTTTCCTCTCCAGGATCGGCAGAATGGCGGTCTTGCCGATGAGGTGCTTGTACCGCTCGTCGTGAGGGTTTACGGCCACCCCGGTGTCCCCAAGCATGGTCTCGGGCCGGGTGGTGGCAATGGTGACGTATCCACCTTCCTCCAATGGGTAGCGTACATAGTAAAGGTGCCCCTCCACCTCCTTATGCTCAACCTCGATATCAGACAGGGTGGTCCCGCAGCGAGGGCACCAGTTGATCATGTAGTCCCCCCGGTAGATCAGACCTTCCTCGAACAGGCGCACGAACGCGGTCCTCACCGCTTTAGAAAGCCCCTCATCCAAGGTGAACCGGGTGCGGGACCAATCACAGGAGGCGCCCAAGACCTTGAGCTGCTCGATGATCTCAGAGCCGTATTTTTCCTTCCATTCCCATACGCGCTTTACGAACTCCTCCCGCCCCAGGTCGTGGCGGGTCTTCCCTTCCCTAGCGAGCTCCTGCTCCACCACGTTTTGCGTGGCGATCCCGGCGTGGTCAGTCCCAGGGAACCAACACGCCTCGTAGCCGTCCATCCTCTTGTAGCGGATGACAATGTCCTGAAGAGTGTTGTTGAGGGCGTGCCCCATGTGGAGCCGCCCGGTGATGTTTGGGGGCGGGATCACGATCGAGAAGGGGGGCTTTTCGCTCCTTGGATCACAGATCCAATACGGCCGAGCCTCCCAGCTTCGGCGGATCCGGTCCTCTACCTCTCGGGGATCGTAACGTGCCGGAAACCCCACGCTAACCTCCTAGCCATGGCTCATCGGCCATGGAGTAATCGAAGATCTCTCCTTCGGAGAAGAAGATCGGAATCTCCCGGGCAGCCGATTCGGGCGAATCGGAACCGTGAACCAGGTTCTGCGTTATCGAAAGGCCGTAGTCCCCCCGAATGGTTCCCGGGGCCGCCTCCCGGGGGTCGGTCTTCCCCATCAGCCTCCTGACCTCGCTGATGGCATCAGGCCCTTCGACCACCATGGCCACAATGGGGGAGGAGGTGATGAAGGAGACGAGCTCAGAGAAGAACGGCTTTTCGCGGTGTTCTGCGTAATGTCTCTCCGCAAGCTCTTGGGTAACTTGCATCAATTTCATTCCCACAATTTTAAGTCCCTTGTCCTCAAAACGCGAGATGATACGGCCTACGAGCCTCCGTTGCACGGCGTCCGGCTTAAGCAGCACAAGCGTCCTCTCCACTGGCTCCTCCTATCTTGTCCTGATGTACCGCCTCCCCGTAACCTCCCGGACCAGGCCAGAGAGTTCAAGCTCCACCAAGATCTGGGAGAGGCGGGAATGGGAAAGCCCGGTCCGCTCCACGAGCTCGGAAAGGCCGAGCGGTTCCAAACCTAAAAGATCATATACGGTCCTGGCATCGTCGTCCAAATCCCCGGCCGGCTCGGCGCCCCGGACCACGGGTTCCAAGGGACGCAGCGGGAGTTCCTCGAGGATGTCCTCAAGGCAGGTCACAGGCTTTGCCCCTTCTTGGATGAGCCTGTTGGTACCGACCGAGGCCTCGGAGGTGATGGGGCCGGGCACGGCCAGCACCTCCTTTCCCTGTTCAAGGGCTCGATCCACGGTGATCAGCGCCCCGGAGCGGGCCGGGGCCTCCACCACCAGCACCCCCAAGGACAGCCCGGCGATGATCCGATTGCGACGGGGAAACGTCCACTGCGTCCCCCCTTGCTCGAAAGGGAACTCCGAGACCACCGCCCCGGAGCCGGCGATCCTCCTGAGGAGGGGCTCACTTCCCGCAGGGTAGGGCTTCCCAAGGCCGGTCCCAAGCACGGCGATGGTGCGGCCCGAGGAGAGCGCCCCCCGGTGGGCGGCGGTATCGATCCCCGGGGCCAGGCCGGAGACCACCGTGACCCCCACCGCCGCAAGCTCGCGCGCCAGCCTCTCCGCCACTACCCTTCCATAACTCGTACACCGCCGCGTGCCTACTATGGCGATCGCAAGCTCGTCTTTGTCCCCAATCTCCCCCAGGACGTAAAGCACCGGGGGCGGATCCGGGATCTCCTTGAGCGCCTTGGGATACGCTTCCTCCTCCCAGGTGATGATCCGTGCCCCGAGCCGCCTGGCAAGGGTGACCTCCTTTTCCGGATCCGCCTGGGCCCGTTCGCGGGCCACCTTGTCCCCTGCTTCCTCACCCAGGATGGCCACCAGTTCAGTCCGGGGTGCTTGCCAAACCTCTACCGGGCCACCGAGCCTTTCAAGCAGGCGCCCAAGGCGCCCTGGGGTAAGCGAGGGAATCGCGTTAAGGCCGATCCACGCAAGCTTCCTCTCCATGGTAGCCCACTTTCGATCATACCTTGCTTCCAAGGAGAAGACACCCACGACTTGCCGGCCGCTTACCTCGCCCCTACCATGGGCCCTCGGAAAGGGGGGCCGGTGAGGAGCTTTGGGAAGTTACTTCCGATTTTGTGCTTTGCCCTTGGACTCGTCGCGTTTGGGGAGCAGGTCATCAAAGGGGACTTCCACGAACACGCCCTGGCAATCCTAGGAGAGACCACCTGGGCAGTTGCCCACAGCCGCACGGTGGAGATCTGGTCCCTCGATGACCTTGAGGCACCCGAAAGGGCGCTCAAGGGGGCGGGAATCGTGTGGTCTTTAGCCGCTTCCCCGGACGAAAAGTATCTCGCCGCCGGGGATCAGGACGGAGTAGTAACCGTATGGGACCTTGCCTCAGGCGAGGTCTCTTTCTCCCTGCGGGGACACAGGTACGGCATCTGGGCCCTGGCCTTCTCCCCGGACGGGAAGCTCCTGGCCTCCGGTTCCCACGACTCCGATATCCGCCTGTGGGATATGGCCACCGGGATGGAAGTGGGGATCCTGGAGGGGCACGAAAGCTGGGTCAGGTGCCTTTCCTTCTCCCCGGATGGGATGCTCCTCGCCTCGAGCTCCTGCGACGGCACCGTGCGCATCTGGGACCCGGAGACGCTGAGACAGCTTGTGAGCATCCGGGCTGGGGCGGACGGCATCTACTCCCTCGCCTTCTCCCCGGACGGGAGAAACCTTGCGTGGGGCAACTACGAAGGCCAGATCAAGCTCTACCGGGTCGGCGACTGGGAGGAGATATGGGTGTCGGGCCCAGGACAGGGCACGGCCATCCGGGCAATCGCCTTCTCCCCGGACGGGAGGTTTATCGCTTCTGGGGAATATCCCAAGAAGGTCAGGCTATGGGACGCGAAAAGCGGCGAGGAGCTGGCCATACTCGAAGGCCATGAGAAGCCCGTGTGGGGGGTTGCCTTTTTCCCGGATGGTGAAAGACTCGTCACCACATCGGAAGACGGGACGGTGCGCATTTGGGAAGTTCCAGAGAACCTCTTGAGCGTCTTGCCGCTCGGGTGGTGAACTGCCGGGCGTGTCCCCGGCTGGTCGCCTATCGGGAGGAGGTGGCGAGGAAAAAACGGGCCGCCTTCAAGGACCAGGAGTACTGGGGCCGGCCGGTGCCCGGCTTTGGGGATCCAGGTGCGCGACTTTTGATCCTGGGGCTGGCGCCGGCAGCCCATGGGGCCAACCGCACCGGGCGCATGTTTACCGGGGACGGCCCCCGGGGGGCAGGGGATTTCCTGATGGGGGCCTTGCATCGGGCCGGGCTTGCCAGCCTCCCCTATGCCCGGGCCCGGGATGATGGGCTTGAGCTTTTCGGGGTGTACCTTTCGGCGGTGGTGCGCTGTGCCCCGCCGGGGAACCGCCCCACCCGACAGGAAATCGAAAACTGCCTCCCCTTTTTGGTCCAGGAACTTCGGCTCCTGCGCGATCTCAGGGCAGTGCTCGCCCTGGGGAGGATCGCCTTTTCTGGGTACCTGCGGGCCCTGGAACTCATGGGGGTAACCCTACCTCGACCGCGCCCTCAGTTTTCCCATGGGAGGATCTTGAGGCTCGGGGAGGACCTCCCCGCGCTCGTTGCCTCCTATCACCCCTCCCGCCAGAACACCCAGACCGGCCGCCTCACGCAGGGGATGTTCGACGCCGCCCTGGCCCAAGCCCGCCGCCTCGCCGGCCTGTAGAATCGGGCAGAGGTGCGGACGATGAAGGACCGGTGGAGTGCCTCCCCATATGCCCTTGGGGCAGCAGTGTTGCTGATCCTCTCCTTTGTGGTCCCCACCAGTCCGTATTTCGGGGCGCTCGGGATCTGGATGGGCACCGTGGCGGGTGTGTTTGGCAAGGGCTTGGTCTTCTTCCGAGTGACCTGGGATCCCCTGGCCGCCCTGCCGGCCCTCGCCGGCCTGATCGGCTTGACTGTACCTTGGCTGTGGTTGAAAGCCCCAAGCTCAAGAAAATGGAGGTGGATCCTCGCTGGTGGTTTCGTACTCTTGACCGGCCTCCAGTTCAGGTTATTAGCAGGGAATGCTCTTCACCCGAGGTTCCTCGACCCGTGGCTAATCGCCTACCTCGCGGCCGCGGTGCTCACTGGAGTCGCGCTGGTGGGGCTCGGCCATGGGCTGGCTGGCAAGGGAGCCACCAAGTGGCTCCTTATGGGGTCCGGAACCTGCATTACCTGTCTTTTCCTTCTCCCCTTTGGCGTCCTTCTTCTAGCCATCGCCTATCTGTGGGCCGGAAGGGATCCGGACCTATGGTCCCAAGCAACTTCTCGTTGAACCGCTTGCAGGAGGAGTATCCCCAGGATGCAAAAAAGGCACCACAGGCCGAAGTTCTCCCCCACAGGCAGAGCTGCCCCAGGAAGGCCGGCCACCCCTCGCACCGCGTAAAGGTACGGGGAGACCACCACCCGATGGAGGAAATCCCCGATCGCCGGCGCCCAGGGAAACGGCGAAACAACGAGCACAAACAGCCCAGCCCAAAGGATGAGCCCGGTCCAGGGGATGAGGAGAAGGTTGGCGATGAGGCCGTATGGGGCGATGTAGCCGAAGGTGCTCCCCACGATGGGCAGGGTCCCGGCCTGGGCAAAGGCGCTCGTTGCCAGGATATCCGCTATCCACCTCACCGGCCCGGAAAGGCGGGCCCGAAGAGAAGAACGTCCCCAGCTGGGCCAAAGGTACAGGATGGAGAAGGTGGCTACGAAGGAAAGCTGAAACCCGGTGTCCAGTGGGGACCAGGGCCAGATCAAGATCACAAGCAGCGCCGCAACCGAAAGCCCCTGCAGAGGGTCGTACCATCGTCTTAGCACCAGTCCCCGTTCCCACAGGAGCCAGAAAAGGCCGAAGGCGCTGAGCATAATTGCTGCGCGCACAAGCGAGATCCTCGCCCCGCCTAGTAGCACGTAGCCCCAAGCAAGCGGCAAGAGCACCAGATACCTAACCCCCGGCCGCAGCCGCAAGAGCCCCAAAAGCCACCACCCGGTCGCTACCAGGATACCGAGGTGAAGGCCGGACAAAGCCAAAAGGTGGGCCACCCCGGCGGTGCGGAAGGCGGCCTTTTCCTCCTCGGGAAGGAGCCCCCGGGTGCCAAAAAGCAAAGCCGCAAGGAGCTCCGCCCCCGGTTCAGGGACTGTGGCATGAAGGCGCGTAAGGAGGCCGGCGCGGAGTTTTCCCACAAGCCGCAGCACACTAAATCTTCCCTGCTTTCGCACCTCCACCCCATCGGCCCAAAACAACCCCACGATCCCCCGCCTTCTCAGGTATTCACCCCACCCACCGGACTCGAGGAGTTCCCCCTCGCCTGAAAGCCGCACCAAGTCGCCTGGGCTGAGCTCCACCGCCCAAGGTGTTTCCGTCCGCAAATAGACCAGAAGATCCCCGTCCAGGCTGAAAGGATGCAAAGTGAAAGAGGCCGTTTCCCGATGTGGGTCCGGGATGTCCTTTACCAAACCGGTAACCTCCGTCAAAAGCGGAATTTGAATTCTGACCGTTTCAGGCAAAGTGAAAGGATGCCAAAGCAAAAGCCCCACAAAAAAGGCTGCCAGCCAGAGGAGAGGCACGGACCTGTGCAGAAGGGCAAACGCAAGGGAGATAAAAGCAACGAGGAAGGCCCAGGACGGGGAACCGGAAACCCCTGCCACGACCGTACCGAAGGCAACAGCCGCCACCATGCCGGGAAGGACTGCCCGATCCATGGCCTCCCCCGCAAGGTCGATATCCAGTATAATAGATGTGTCTGGGGGTGACCGGTCTCGACGGGAACACCTAGGCGAGGCGGCAAGCGGAGCTCCCGGAAGCTCCATAAACCTCCGGGAACGGCAAAATAAATGCCGACTTTGCACCTGCTTACGCCTGCGCTGCGTCGTTGAACTAGCGTAGGCCGTTCCCAGGGCTCAGGCCCGCGGGGTTCTGGGGGCGTGGACTAAGCGGGCTAGCCCGGGTGGCGTGCCTTCCGCCTGCCGGGTGACATCCAAGAAGGCTTGGGGCCGAGCGATCCTGCCCGTGGGAGCGCGAGGTCCGACATCAAAAACACGGGATAAGCTTGTAGAGGCCGAGCCGACGGTGTTTTCGGACGCGGGTTCGAATCCCGCCACCTCCACCAA
>CAYUWL010000012.1:0-23205 GCA_964448595.1 uncultured Thermotogaceae bacterium | reverse complement strand
CCTCGCCAAATCCGGCTTGAGGAGCCGCAGGCTTTTCAACATAGTAGGCAAGGGTGAACCCCACATGAGACCTTGGCATGAAAGGGAAGAGCTTTGGGTCAGGACGGCGCCGTTTCAGTTCCCTAAGCGGCGTTGGGAGGCAGCCAAAGACGAGGTGGAAGCCATCGTAAAGCTCCTTGGGCTTGAGCCCAGGCAGAGGGTGCTGGACATGCCCTGCGGGCCGGGGAGGCACTCCTTGGAGCTGGCCCGCCGGGGCTTTTCGGTCACCGGGGTGGATCGCACCCTCTCCTTCGTCGAGGAGGCGAAACGTAGAGCAGAAGCGGAGAAGCTTTCGGTGGAGTTCGTCTGTGACGACATGAGAAAGTTCCGCCGCCCGGAGGCCTTCGACGTCGCAGTCAACCTCTTCACCTCCTTCGGCTACTTCGATGACCCGGCCGAGGATAGAAAGGTCCTGGAGAACTTCTTCGTCTCCTTAAAGCCGAGAGGGGTGCTCCTCGTCGACGTGCGGGGGAAGGAGACCACCGCCCGGGACTTCCGGCCCAGGGATTGGATGGAGCAGGATGGGGCACTGATCCTGGAGGAGCGGGAGGTCATCGAGGGCTGGTCGAGGATTCGCACCCGTTGGATCGTCATCCGGGACGGGGCACGGGAGGAGTTCAGCCTCACCTTGAGACTTTACTCCGGGGCCGAGCTCAAGGCGCTCATGGAGGAAGTGGGTTTCCGGGAGGTGGAGCTTTACGGTGACTTCCACGGGAACCCTTACGGCCCGGAGGCCAAACGGCTCATCGCCGTGGGGAGGAGGCCGTGAGGCTAGAGGTGAAGGAGCTTACCGAAGCCAATCTGATCCAGGCCCCGGAGTGGGGGAGCTACCCCTTTAGCTGCAAGTACTGCATCTATTGGGAGCATCCGGAGCTTTGTACAGACCCGGCCGCCGAAGCGAAGGAAGAGGTCTTCGAGAAGAAGCTCGCGTGGTTGTGGCGAGTTAGAAGGGAATGGGGTGGCTGCGGGAAGCTCGTTTGCCTTGACGGTAAGGGCGTGGGATATGCCCAGTACGCCCCAGCCCGATTCTTCCCGGGTGTGGCAAGCTACCCCGCTGGCCCGGTAAGCGAGGACGCGGTCTTCCTGGCCTGCCTGTTCATCCCCAAGCCAAAACATCGGGGTCAGGGCCTGGGAAGTCTATTGCTGCGGACGATCCTCGACGAGCTGCACGGGCGGGACGTGAGGGCAGTGGAGACCTTCGCCCGCCGCGGAAGCCCGGAGAACCCCTCCGGTCCTGTGGAGCTCTACCTCAGAAATGGCTTTGAGATCCATCGGGATCACCCCGAATTCCCCCTGCTAAGGCTCAAGCTAGCCTGAAGGGCGGCGACAAGGGAAGTAACCTTTACGCTTGAACAAGGTTTCGAGGGGAACGGACATATCACTGGTTGGAGGAAGGTTGAGATGGCAAGTCTAAAGCAGATGCACACGGCGGAGCACATCCTGACCCGGGTGATGAAGGACCACTTCGGCGCGACGCGCAACTTCGAGATGCACCTTGGCGAGAAGAAGAGCAAATGCGACTACGACGTGCCAGGTGAACTTTCGGAAGAAGACATCAGAAAAATCGAGGGCTTGGTCAACGCGGAGATCGAGAAAGGGCATCCGGTGACGAGCGAGGTCGTCCCGCTTTCGGAAGCGGAGGGGTACGACCTATGGAAGGTGCCTAAGGGCGCGACTGAGATCAGGATCGTGCGTATCGGGGACTTCGACGCCACCCCTTGCGCCGGGGAGCACGTGGCGAATACATCTCTGCTGGGACGGTTCAAGATCATAAGCTACAGCCGCAAGGCAGACGGCCTTCTTCGGATCCGGTTCAAGCTCCTTCCTCGAGGAGCGGGCTGAGATGTGGGTGGTGGGCTTGGTGGGGAGCCCCCGCAAGGGGATGAACACGGACACCTTGGTCTCCCAGGCCCTCTCCGGGGCCCGAGCCCAAGGGGCGGAGGTGGAGAAGATCTATCTTTCCGACCTTTCGATCCGCCCCTGCCAGGGCTGCGGAAAGCGCCCTCCCGGCGGCTACTGCATGTTTCGGGACGGGATGGAGGAGATCTACCGCGTGCTCGAGGGTGCCGACGCCCTCGTCATCGGCACCCCTGCCTACTATGGCACCGTGAGCGCGCAACTCAAGCTCATGATCGACCGCTGCAATTGCTTGAGCGAGATGGTCCCTCAGGCTGATGGGCGGGTGACCTTCCGCACGCGGATCGCCAAGAGGAAGAAGGCCCTGTTCATCTGGGTGGCCGATTCCTCCCGGGATCCTGCCTGTGCTCTTCTGCTGATGCGCCTGTGGGGAAAGGACGCGAACGTCGAGCTGGTGGATACACTGATCGTCACCGGCGCCGACCGAGGCACGCCGGCCCGGAAGCGGCCGGAGCTCCTCCAGCGGGCATATGAGCTTGGGGCAAAGCTGGTGGCAGGCTTGCAAGGGTAAATGTAATACAGATAACACTCTGCCGGGGCGGCGAACCCGCTAATATAGGGCGAACATGACGATAAGGGCGGTGCTGATCGACGTAGGTGGGCCGATCCTAGACGAGGACCACGAGTACGCGGCTTGGGACGAGTTCCTTATCTCGCTCCTCCGGGAGGAGGGAAGCGAGGTCGAGGGGGAGGAGCTTTCGCGGCTGGTTCTCGCTGCCACCCGGCGCTGTGATCGCAATCCCAGGAGTTCCGTCCTGTGGGAGCTTTGCCGGCCGGATGTCGCCCGCTTCCGTCGCCTCAGGGACGCCTTCCGGGAGTTCCAGCGCCGGCACCTGGCGGAGCACTACGTCCCCCGGCTGCGCCCCGGGGCGAAGGAGGCCTTGGAGGAGCTTGCAGGACGCTACGCCTTGGCCTTGGCCGGGAATCAGCCCGCCTGGATCAAGAGGGCCCTGGAGGAAGCCGGGGTCCTTGCCCTGTTCAGCTGGCAGCTCGTCTCGGAGGAGATGGGAGAGAGGAAGCCCGACACGCTTTTCTTCCGCATGATCCTGGATGGCCTCGGGGTCTCCCCTAAGGATGCGGTCATGGTGGGGGACCGGCTGGATCACGATATCCTGCCGGCCCGGCTCCTCGGCATGTACGCGGTGCGGGTGCTGGTTGGCCCCTATGCCGAGCAGATCCCCATCTCCCCCCTGCACTGCCCGGACAGGACCATCGGGTCGCTGGAAGAGCTTCCCGCGGCCTTGGAGGCCATGGAGGGAAGATGAACTACCTGAGTTACCTTCGATGCCCCCTCTGCGGGCGGGAGCTTGCTGCAGACCGTGTTCAGACCCTGTGCCCTAACTGCGGACGGCCGCTTCTTGCCTGCTACGACCTTGCGCGCGCCCGGGGGGAGCTCGACCGCGACGTCCTCGCGGGGCGACCCCCAGGGGTATGGAAGTATCGGGAGCTCCTCCCCGTGCGGGACGAGAACCATCGGATCAGCTTAGGGGAAGGGGGTACACCCCTCCTTCACGCCAGGCGCCTGGGGGAAAAGCTTGGGATGTCAGAGCTTTACATCAAGGAAGAATCCCTCAATCCCACGGGTTCGTTCAAGGCCCGGGGCCTGTGTGTGGCCATATCTCGGGCCCGGGAGCTTGGGGTGGCTCAGGTTGTGATCCCATCTGCGGGGAACGCGGCCGGTGCGGCCGCTGCCTACGCTGCCCGAGCCGGGCTTGCGGCGCACGTGTTCATGCCTCGGGATGTACCGGAACCATTCTTACGTGAGTGCCGCGCCTTTGGGGCTAAGGTGACCCTGGTGGAAGGCCTGATCACCGACTGCGGACGGCAGGCCCGGGCACTGGCCGAAAAGCACGGGTGGCTCGATCTCTCTACTCTGCGGGAGCCTTATCGGATTGAGGGGAAGAAGACCATGGGCTACGAACTCGCCGAGGGGTTCAGCTGGGAGCTCCCTGACGTGATCATCTACCCCACGGGCGGTGGGACGGGACTGATCGGGATGTGGAAGGCATTTTCCGAACTTGAGGAGCTGGGCTGGATTGGTCCAAGGCGCCCCCGCATGGTGGCGGTGCAGGCCGAGGGCTGCGCCCCCATCGTGAGGGCGTTCCACGCCGGGGAGGAATTCGCCTCCCCGTGGGAGAACGCGGCCACCGTGGCAGCGGGCCTCCGTGTCCCCCAGGCCATCGGGGATTTCCTCATCCTGCGGGCGCTGAGGGAGAGCGGGGGCACCGCGGTAGCGGTATCGGAACGGGAACTTGTAGAGGGAGCACGGGAGCTAGCTTCTCTTGAGGGAATCTATGCCTGTCCGGAGGGTGGCGCCACTTTGGCGGCCCTCAAGCGGCTCCTCTTCCAGGGCTGGGTTTCCCGCAAAGAACGGGTGGTCCTGTTCAACACCGGAAGCGGCCTCAAGTATCCGGGGACCTAACGGGCCAGGGACTGTGATTTTGTCGGCAAACACGATCCGAACTAGATGCTTGTGAGCAAAACGCCTCCGGGTCGGTCTTCCCGCTCGGCAGCAGGGAGGGCCGTTGAAGCTGTGCACTCTCGGGGATTCCGTCCTAGGGGCGCAAGCCCCACCTCTTTCATAGAGCTCCTCCGGGAGTCGCGGCAAGGGTTCGAATAGAGCGAAGAACAAGGGCGAAAAGCTTTGACCCGAGCCAGATCGATCCCTCACTCCCGCAGTCACATAGAGGCGAATAAGGGCTTCCTCTCCCAAGGCACGGATCCCTTCTGCAATCACCCTAACAATCTTCTCGCGCGAGAGGGGGTCCCCATCTCGCATGGCAAGCCGAGCGCTCCAGGCGTCCCAGGTGCTCCAGCAGAGCAAAGGGACGACGATTGTAGGTACGCAGCCTCTTGAAAACTACGAGGCCGCACTGAATCTCCAACTCGGTGGTCGAGACCTTTGCTCACTCTGCGGGCAGGAACTTGCCGTCCAAGTAGCAGATTGTCATAGAAGCCCCTTAGTGTGTCACCCGGTAAATAACCCGCTCGCGATAGCCGGTGATGACTGCAATGTAGCCACTCAGCTCCTCGTCCAGGGCCGGGTCGCCCGTGTCGACCATAAGAGGCCTCCCTCGCAGGGTGGCGAGCTTCTCCGGGGTGGCTAGCACCACGAGGGCCCGCTTTCCCCCTGCCGCCCGGATCACCCGGGGACTGAGTTGTTGGTTCCCTCGCCCTAGAATATGCCCCTGGCCTCCAATAGGACTTACCACAGCCTTGGCCGGTCCCTCGTTCAGGAAGGAAAGAATTTCTCCTTCGGATAGGTCCGCGCCTTGGAGCTTCCCGTCCCGTATGGCATCCACCCCAAGCAGAGTTCCGGTAAGCCCCAAAGCCTCAAGTACTGCCTTGGTTGTGGTTCCAGGGCCAATGAGGTAAAGAACCCCCGGTTTCATATCTTCTACCACTCGAGCAGCAATCGCCTGTTGCACATACCGCTCGCTGGGCGGGGTTGCCACCTTCGCTCCCTGCAGCCCTCCGCGCACGCGGGGTGCTTTGAGGTACCCGAACAGGCGGGCATGGACTTCTCCCCGTCGGAAGGCTTTTTCATCGATGTCCATTACCTCCGCCTCTACTACGGCACGGATCTCCCCCTCCAGGTAGCGGCGGGCCACCTCCCCCGCCCTTTCGGGGGTGGGGGCGAACACCGCTGAGTGCATCTTGACCCCGGCTGGGATCCCCACCACTACCAGCTCGGTCCCCACTGCCGCGTAGATATCCCGGGCAGTGCCGTCGCCCCCGCAAAAGAGGAGGAGGTCCACGCCCCGCCGCAGAAGCTCCTGCGCCGCATCCTGGGTATCCTCAGCCGTGGACTCCTCCCCCCGGAGCCTGCCCACGAGCTCGACGCGGAACCCACACGCTTGCGCCATCTTCTCCCCCATCTCCCCGGGGTAGGTGAGAACGAGCAACTGGTCCCTAAGGGGAGAGAGCGCGTTCAAAGCCCGCTGCGCCCGGCCCGGGGCCTCGGGCACCGCCCCAAGCCTGCGCGCCCGGCGGACGACCTCAGGCCCGTCGGTGCCCTTCAGGCCCACCCGGCCCCCTAGGCCGGCCACCGGGTTCACGATCAGCCCGAGCCTCATCCCCCTTCGCCGGTCTCACGGGGCTGGAAGTAGCCCGTGTACTTACGGAGGTAGGCTCGCCAGGTCATTGCCCACTTCCTTGGGTCATCGAAGTAGCTGTGGTCGGCCATCTTGCCCACCGTGCTCCGGTGGGGGGCGCTTTTCACGGTCTCGGGGTCTTCGTACGCCTCCCGGGCGATGTGCTCCAGGATCGCTATGTACTCATCGAGCTCCTCTTTGGAATAGGACTCGGTGGGTTCGAGGGTCATCGGTTCAGGGACCACCCACGGCTCGTGGCTGGTCCAGTAATGGGCCCCAAAGTCCGCCACCCGCCGCTGGATGTCGGTGGTGGAGATCCCGGTGTCCCGGGCCAGCTCCTCCCAGGAGTAGCGCACCTGCTCCAGCCTGTGGCGCTCCAGGTGGAACGGCGCCCTCACCCCCCGCACCCGCCGCAGGATCTCCCGCATGAGGTAGTTATTGTTGAGGACCGCCACCTTGGCTACCTCCCGCAGGCCCTCCGCCCCCAGGGCCATGATCCACGCATAGGCCCGCACCACAGCGGGTATGACCCCGTAGAAGTCCTTCACCTTGCCGATGGTGTTGGGGACGTCCCAGTCGAGGAAGTACCTCTTCGTTTTTTCGTCGCAGGAGATGAGGGGGACGGGGAGGAAAGGCACGAGCTCCGCGGTGACCCCCAGGGCGCCGGCGCCGGGACCCCCACAGCCATGGGGGGAAGCGAAGGTCTTGTGCAGGTTGAAGAAACACATGTCGAAACCGGCCTCCTTAGCTCGGGTGATGCCCAAGATGCCATTGGCGTTGGCCTGGTCATAACAACATAGTCCCCCAGCTTGGTGCACGATCTCCGTGAACTCCCGGACCCTGGGGTTGAAGAGGCCGGTGTCCTCGGGGTTGGTGATGAACAGAGCCGCCGTGCGTTCCGAGACCGCCTCCTTGAGGGCTTCGATATCGGGGAAGCCCTCCTCATCCGGGTAGATCATGATGACCTTGTAGCCCTTCACCCTGGGGGCGGCGGCGTCCGAGGGGTGGGAGAACAGGGTGGTGATGATCTCGTCCCTCCGTTCGGCCTCCTCCCGCTCCGCAAAGTAAGCCCGCACCATGCAGGCCATGGTGTAGATGGCGTGGGATCCTCCCCCGGGCTGGAAGGTGAACCGGTCCATCCCTGAGATCTCCCGGAGTAATAGATCCAGCTTGTGCATGATCTCCAAGATACCCTGGACCGTGTCCTCGTCCTGCAGGGGGTGAAGGTCGGCAAGCTTGGGAGAGGAGACGAACCGCTCGTTCACGGGCGGGTTGTATTTCATGGTACAGGTCCCCTGGCCCACGTCCACGTTGAGGTCTCGCCCCAGGTTCTCCTGGGACAGGCGCAGGTAATGCTGGTACACCCGGGGCTGGGCCATCTCCGGGAGGGCCGGGGGATCCTCCCGGCGGAGCTCCGGGGGAATCCGGGAAAGCACGTCCCCCACCTCTCCCCGGATCCCTTCCTCCACCTCGGGCACCAAGAGGCCCCGCTCCCCGGGGCGGCTCAGCTGGAAGATGATCGGCTCATCCCACCGTGCCTGATGGAACCGCCGCAGTTTGCCCTTCATCGCCCTCCCCCTCCCACTATCTCTGCAAGACCAGCTGCCAGCCTATCGATATCCCCTTTGGTATGCACCTCCGTGACGCACACCAAAAGCGCCTGCCCGAGTTTGGGGAAGCTCCCCGAAAGGTCTATCCCACCGAGGATCCCCCGGTCCTTCAGCTCCGCCAGGACCTCTCTCGTGGTGCGGCCGGTGGCGTTCAAGTCCACCACGAACTCCTTGAAGTGGGGGGCGTCAAACCGCGGACACCTTATTCCGGGGAGCTCCCCCAAACGCTTGGCGGCATACGCGGCCCGGTACATGATGAGCTCCCCCAGCTCCCGGATGCCTCGGGGGCCCAGGAGGGCGAGATAAACCCCCGCGGTGATCCCCCACAGGGCAGCCATGGTGCCCACGAATTCCTTGGCGTTCTCTCGCTGGGCGAAGGAGGTCCGCTCCCAGGCCACGTCCCCAAACCCCCAGGCGCCATCTGTCGTGGGGGCGATCCCGAACAGTCGCAAGGGGTACTCGGCCACGAACCTCTCCTCGTCTGGGGTGGCCACGAACCCACCCCGGCCACCCCCGAAGTGCATGTGTACTCCTAGGGGCTGGAGTTCCCCGCACACGATATCGGCCCCGTACCGGGGAGGAGGAGCCAAGACGCCCAAGGAGATGGGATCCACCCCCACCACACACAGGGCCCCCGCCCGGTGGGCCAGGTTCGCGATTTCCCGCGCCCGGGTCTCGATGGTCCCCAGGTACCCCGGGTTCTCGAAGTAGATTGCTGCTACCCGCCCGGAAAGCTTTCGGGAGAGGTCTTTCAGGTCCAGGAGCCCGGTTTCAGGCTCGAACCCCACCTCCAGCACTTCCACTTCCGGGTCGCAGTAGTTGGCGATGATGGAACGGCGATCGGGATTGAGGAGCTTGGGCACCAACACCACATCCCTTTCCGTAATGCGGGTGGCCATTCTCAAGGCGGTGGCCGCCGCCTGGGAGCCGTCGTAGGTGGGCACGCTCACCACATCCATCTCCACGAGCTCCGCGATCATGCTCGCGTACTCGAACAGGGCTTGGAAACGGCCATGGTCCTCGTAGGGCTCCCCGGCGTAGGCGGTGAGGAACTCGGATCTCTGGCTAATCGCATCGCAAATGGCCGGGACGTAGTGGGGCCAGCAGCCGCCCCCGAGGAAGCTCAGGAACTCACGGGTGGACTTGTTCTTCTCGAGGAGTCCCTGCATGTGGCGGTCCAGGGAGCACTCGTCGAGGAGCGGATCTGGGAGCCGGAGTTCTCGCTGGAACATGAGCTCCTTGGGGATTAGGGCATACAGCTCCTCCAGGCTTTCCACGCCGATGGCCCGGAGCATCTCTTCCTGGACCTCGGGCACCGAGTTTGGGATGTAAGGGTAAACCCGCTTTTCGTCCTTGTTCACCTTCACCTCCTCAAGCCAGGCCGCCGCCGTCCACCACCAGCACCGCCCCGGTGACCCAGGGGGAGAGGTCGCTCACGAAAAAGTACACGGCCTTGGCGACATCGAGTGGAGTACCCAAACGTTTGAGGGGGCGCTCGGCGCACTCTTTTAGAAACCCCTCTTCGTCAACCCCGAGCTGCTTGGCCTCGGAAAGGAGCATGGGGGTCTTCACATCCCCGGGGCACACGCAGTTCACCCGGATGTTCTGTGGACCATGGTCGATGGCCATGGCCCGGGTGAGGTTCACCACCCCGGCCTTGGCCGCACAGTACGCCGCCGCCTTGGGCCCGCCCTTAAGGCCCCAGCCGGAGCCGATGTTCACAATGCTCCCCCCGCCCGCGGCTGCCATGTGTGGGATCACGTACTTGCTCATGAGGAAGGTGCCCTTGAGGCTTACGTCGATCACTCGGTCCCACTCCTCCTCGGAGAGCTCCACCACGTCCTTGCGCACGATCACCCCGGCGCAGTTCACTAGGATATCAATGTGTCCAAAGGCTTCTGTCACCTGCTTGACCGCGCGCCGGCAGGCCTTGGGGGAGGTGACGTCGCAGGGGAAGAAGCGCGCGGGGGGGCCACACGCGGCCGCCGCCTCGCGGCCCTTCTCCTCGTCCAGATCGAGCAGCGCCACCCCCGCCCCCAAGTCTGAGAGAAACCCGGCGATCCCCCGGCCGATCCCAGAGGCCGCCCCGGTGACCACCGCCACCTTGCCGTCGATCCCAAATGCCGCCGCCCCTTTTCCCTCCATGGCCCCTCCTTAGCGGCTTGCTAGACCGCCGGCGATCTCGCCCCCGTCGATCACGTAGCAGTGGCCGGTGAGGAAGGCGGCCTCATCCGAGGCGAGGTAGGCGAACAGCGCCGCCACCTCCTCCGGCCGCCCCACCCGCCTCAAGGGGACCTTCCCCTCGAACTCGCGCAGCATCTCCGGGGTGTACTCGGCTTCTTGCATCGGCGTGAGGATGAACCCGGGGCAGACGCCGACCACCCGCACTTTGGGGGCAAGCTCCAGGGCCATGGAACGGGTGAGCGCAATCACGCCTGCCTTGGAGGCATTGTAGTCGGCGTAGAAAGGATAGCCCATAAGGCCGTTGGTGGAGGCCATGTTCAGGATGACCCCGCCTCCCGCCTCGAGCATGCGGCGGGCCGCCTGCTGGGCCACGTAGAACATGCCGTTTAAGTTGACGTCGATCACCCGCCGCCATTCCTCGGGGGTGATGTCCAGGAATCGGTGGCGGATGCTAATGCCGGCGTTGTTCACCAGGATATCCAAGCCGCCCCAGAGCGCATCCAGCTCGGCGAAGGCCCTTTTCACAGAGTCAGGATCGGCGACATCCGCCCGGAGGGCGGCGGCCAGCCCGGGCAGCCGCTCCCGGGCGCGGGCCAATGCCCCCTCGCTTACGTCTAGGATCGCCACACGGGCGCCCTCCTCGAGGAAACGCGCTGCCGTAGCTTGGCCAATCCCGCCCGCCCCGCCAGTGATCAGGGCCCGCTTTCCTCTTAGGCCTTGCATCTTCCCTCCTTCACACTCCTGTGTTCAGGTCTTGCAAGCAAGCCTCACCTGGAATCGCGGAACGCCCGTTACGTGTTGAGCTTTTAGGCGCGGTGTGCATAGTATCTGGGCCATGGCCTGGGCCACAATCGGCTTAACGGATGTTTCCCATAATTAGCGGCCTTGGCGTTGGACGCTCAGGGCCGACTGCGTAGGCCTCCTTAATCAAGCGCTTGGCCTCCTCGACCCGGTCGGGGCGGCCGACGTGGAGGCGCGCAAGGGGCTGCCCTTTTTCCACTTCGTCGCCCACCTTGGCGAGGAGCTCCACCCCGGCGGCCGGGTCCACTGCCTGGCCCTTGACCTCGCGCCCGGCACCGAGGAGCCCGGCGGCAAGGCCCACCTTGCGGGCGGAAAGCCGCTGCACGTATCCAGCGGCCGGGGAGGGAACCTCCACCACCTCTCTTGCCCGCGGAAGCAGGTCGGGGTTCTCGATCGCCTTAAGGTCCCCGCCCTGGGCGGAGACGAGCTCCCTGAACTTCTCCCAGGCGGCACCAGATTCGATCAGCCCTTCCAACCGCGCCTTCGCTGCCTCGGCATCTCCTTCCTCCCCGGCGAGAATGAGCAGCTCGGCCCCCAAAGCCAGGGTGACCTCCCGCAGATCGGGCGGCCCCTCGCCGCGCAGGACCTCGATCGCCTGGCGGACCTCCAGGGCATTCCCGGCCATCCTGCCCAGGGGCTGGTCCATAGCGGTGATCAGGGCACAGAAGCGCCTTCCGAGCTTGTTCCCTACCCGAACCAGGGTCTCGGCGAGCCTTTGGGCGTCCTCCCGCTTTTGCATGAAGGCGCCGTCGCCGCACTTGACGTCCAGCACGATGGCGTCCGCCCCGCCCGCGAGCTTCTTGGACAGGATGGAACTTGCGATGAGGGGGATGGAGGGCACAGTCCCGGTCACGTCCCGGAGCTCGTACAGCATCCGGTCGGCCGGAACAAGCTCGGCGGTGTGGTCGGCGATCACTATGCCGATCTTCTTTGCCTGCTCGATGATCTTCCGGAGGGAAAGCTCCGTCCGCACCCCGGGGATGGCCTCGAACTTGTCGATGGTTCCCCCGGTGTGGCCCAGGGCACGGCCCGAGAGCTTGGCCATCACTAGCCCTGCCGCACCCATAAGGGGGACGAGGATGAGGGTGACCGTGTCCCCTACGCCCCCGGTGGAGTGCTTGTCCACCTTGATCCCAGGGACCTCGGAAAGATCGATTTTGCCGCCACTTTCCGCCATGGCCTGGGTGAGGGTCACCGTCTCCTCCTCCGTCATCTCCCGGAAGTAGACGGCCATGAGGAAGGCGGACATCTGGTAGTCGGGGATGCGCCCGGCCACGTACTCCGAGATGAGCCAGCGGATCTCCTCGGGGGAGAGTTCTTTCCCATCGCGCTTCTTCTCAATCAAATCCACGGCCCGCATGCGTTCCCTCCGGTTACATTAACAGAAACCAAACCCAAGTTCACCATACCACCCAGCCTGCTACTACCACAAAGACGCGAAGGCTCAAAGAACTTCAAAGTTTCTAATTTAAGGTCTAAAAACTTCGTGTCTTTGGGGCTTAGTGATTGGGAGAATCCTCTTATTTGGGTTCAAATGGGTTGACTGTGCGGTTCTCTCGGTGGTGAGCAGTTTCTTCTAGCTGGCGGGGGGCTCTGCGTCCTCGCGGAAGTGGACTCCGCGGCTTTTTCGGTTGTGCCAGGCGGCCTCGGCCACGATCAGCGCCGCTTGGACGCCGTTTCTCAGGCCAAGGAGGGCGTCGTCCAGCCTGGCCCGGCGGTAGAAATCCACGATGTCCTCCCACAGGTGCCGAAGGTCCCGGATCGCCCGGGAGAGGCGGTGGGCGTCACGGGATAGGCCCACGTAGTACCACATCGTATATTGAATGGAGCGCCAGTCGCGGTGGATGAGGGCGGGGTCGGCCGGGGCGCCGTCCGGCGCCGGCTCCCAGGGGGGGACCTCTCGCTCCGGGATGGGCTTAGGGGACTGCTGAGCGATGGCGCGGCCGGCCCGGTCCCCGAACACCAACCCCTCAAGCAGGGATGTGCTCGCCAGGCGGTTCGCCCCATGAAGCCCGGTGCAGGCCACCTCCCCGACGGCGTACAGGTTCCGGATCGTCGTGCGCCCCCACTCATCGGTCCAGATCCCACCACAGAAGTAGTGCGCTGCCGGGACCACCGGGATCGGCTGGGCGGGCACATCGATCCCGAGCTTTCGACAGTGGGCGTAGATGGTGGGGAACCTCTCTGGGAAATTCTTCACCTCAGAGACGTCCAGCAGCACGTGGGGGTAGCCGTGCAGGGTCATCTCCTGGTGGATGGCGCGGGCCACAACGTCCCTGGGGGCGAGGTCCCCCCAATCCGGGGCGTGCTCCTTCATGAAACGGCGGCCGTCTGGAGTAAGAAGCTTTCCCCCTTCACCTCGGACTGCCTCTGAAATCAGAAAGTTCTCGCCCTCGGGGACGGCGAGCGTAGTGGGGTGGAACTGTACGTACTCGGCGTTGATCACCCGGGCGCCGGCGCGGTGGGCCATGGCCAGGCCGTCCCCCCGCGCCCCAGGGGGATTTGTGGTGTAGCGGTAGATCCTCCCCAGGCCTCCGGTGGCGAGCACCGTCGCCCCGGCGATGTATCTGTGTACCTCTCCGCTCCTTTGATCAAGTACATAGGCCCCGTGGCAGGTGATGGGGTCGTACACGGTATGGGGGTCCAGGGCATGGTGGGGGAAGGTGATTAGGTCCACCGCGGTAGCACGAGTGACGAGCTCTATGTTGGGAAACCGCTCGAGGAGGGCGTGGAGGGCTTGGGCAATGGCAGCGCCGGTCTGATCGCCTACGTAGAGGATCCGGGCCCGCGAGTGGCCACCCTCGCGGGTGAAGTTGAGTTTCCCGTCGGCCGTCCGCTCGAAGGGGACCTTGGCCTCCTGAACAAGCAGCTTCCGCACGAGTTCCGGGCCTTCGCTTGCCACGAGTTCCGCCGTCTTTTTCAGGGACAGGCCGGCTCCGGCCCGCAGGACGTCCTCCACGAGCAAGTCGGGGGAGTCGTCCGGCCCCACGGTGGCGATCCCTCCCTGGGCATGGCGGGTGGACCCTTCCAGGGGGTCGGCCTCCCGGGTGATGACCACGATCCGGCGGGCTTTGTCCCGGGCTAGGCGCAAAGCAGCGGAAGCCCCGGCGATCCCGGTCCCGATCACGAGGACGTCTGCCTCAACCACCTTCATCCCACCGCCTCCAGCATCCTCTCCAGGGCCTCGCGGGCCGGGTTGGCGATCTCCCCAGGCACCTCTACCCGCCCGGGTTCCTCCCCTTTGAGGAGGCCGGAGAGAACGCGGGCCAGATCGGAAAGGCGGGTCAGGGACATGTAGGAGCAGTAGGGCGGGACATCTGCAAGGGAGATCACAGTCTTGTCCGGGTTCTCCTTGGCGAGGCGCCCCACCAGCCGCTGCTCTGTCCCCACCGCCCACACGGTCCCGGGGGGTGACTCGGTCACCTTGCGGACGATGTAGGAGGTGGAGCCTATCTCGTCGGCAAGCTTTACCACCTCGGGGCGGCACTCGGGGTGGACGATTACCCTCACCCTTGGGTGCTCCCGCCGTACTCGCTCCACGTCCTCCGGGAGGAACCGTACGTGCACGTTGCATGCCCCCCGCCACAGGATCAGCCGTTTCCTCTTAAACGGTGTGAGATCCTCGGGAGGATGATGTGGGTCCCAAAGCGCGATCTCCTCTTCTGGGATCCCCAAGAGGTGGGCAGTGTTCCGTCCCAGGTACTGGTCCGGGATGAAGAACACCCTGGGGCTCCTCTTTATGGCCCAGGAGAGGACCGCTTTTGCACTTGAAGAGGTGCAGCAGGCCCCACCATGGGCCCCAACGAACGCCTTCACCTCGGCGGTGGTGTTCACATAGGCCACCGGGAGGAGCTCCCGCTCAACGTCCATGACGGCTGAAAGTCGGTCCCAGGCGTCCAGAAGCTGCGCCCGGTCCACGGAGTGGGCGAGGAAGCAGCCGGCGTCCTCGCGGGGGACGAGGACCCGCTGGCCGGGGCGGGCGAGGATCGCGGCCGTCTCGGCCATAAAGTGGACCCCGCAAAACACTATGTATTGGGCAGCCGCCTGGGCGGCTCGGCGGGCGAGCTCCAGGGAGTCGCCGCGGAAGTCGGCTACCTCCGCGATCTCGTCCCGCTGGTAATGGTGAGCCAGAATCAGGAGGCGGTTGCCCAACTTCTCCTTGGCCTCTCGGACCCGAGCCTCTTCCTCAGTTAACGTCCCACCTAAAGCAGTCATCCCACCTGATCTTACGTCCGCGGCGAGTAGTTCTCTAGAGGATTTCCAAGGAGAAGTCGAGGGCAGGGGCGGAGTGGGTGAGGGCGCCAATTGAGATGTAATCGACCCCGCAGGCGGCGATCTCGGCCGCGTTCTCCAGGCCCACGCCGCCCGAGGCCTCAAGCTCGACCTTTCCCTTCGCCCGGGCGATCGCCTTGCGGAGGGTGGGGATGTCCATGTTATCAAGGAGGATTCGGTCTACGCCCAAGGAGAGAGCCTCCTCGAGCTCGGCGAGGGTCCTCACCTCCACCTCGATGGGGAGTGAGATCCCTGCGGCCCGCACCCGACGGACCGCCTCCGCAAGAGACCCGCAGGCGGCGATGTGGTTGTCCTTGATCAGGACCATGTCGTAGAGGCCCATGCGGTGGTTCCTGCCGCCCCCGCAGCGGACCGCGTACTTTTCCAAAATCCTCCAACCGGGGGTGGTCTTGCGGGTGTCCAGGATCACCGCCCGGTAGGGGGCGACGACGTCCACGAACCTCGCGGTCAAGGTGGCGATCCCCGAAAGGTGGGTGAGGAAGTTAAGGGCTGTCCTCTCGGCGGTGAGGATCCCCCGCAGGGGGCCGGACAGGGCGGCCACCACGTCGCCCGGGGCGACCGGCTCCCCGTCACTTGCCAAGTGTGTAAGCCGGATGGCTTCGTCCACCTGACGGAAGACCTCAGCCATGATGGGAAGGCCGCACACGATCCCGTACGCCTTGGCGATGATCACGGCCCTACCTTCCTTCCCTTCGGGGACCGTTGCGACCGTGGTCACGTCCCCTTTGCCCACGTCCTCGGCCAGGGCGAGGTCGATCAGTGGCTTTGCTGCCTCGATGATCTTCCGCGCTTCCATGTCAGGCAAGCTTAGCCCGCAGGCGCGCAGAGAGGTAGTCGATGGCCCACACCAAAATTACGATGAGGATCATCACTGTGCCAGCCTGCTGCCAGGCCAGGTTCTTGAGGTAGAAGTACAGGCGCTGGCCGATCCCTCCGCCTCCCACCACGCCCACCACGGTGGCCATGCGGATGTTGATGTCCCAGCGGTACAAGGTGAACGAGATGTAAGGGTTGATGATTTGTGGTACCACCGCATAGCGCAGCACCTGGAGGCGCCCTGCGCCCGTGGAGGCGATCGCCTCCACCAATCCCGGATCGATCGATTCCAGGCGCTCGGCGTAGAGCTTGGTGAGGTCGGCGATGGAGTGCACCCACAGGGCGAGGACCCCGGCGAACGGGGCCCGGCGGGCGGTCACCCAAACCAGGAAGATGATCGCCCATACGATGGGCTCGATGGAACGCATGATGCTCATGGCCCCCCGCAGCACCGTGTAGATGGGCCGGCCGATGGGGCCCCGCATCAGGTTGCGCGCGGCCAAAAACGAAAGCGGCACCGCCACCACCACCGCGAATGAGGTGGCGATCACCGCCATGAAGATGGTGACGAGGAGGTCGCGGATGCTGGGGAGGAGGATCGAGGTATCCGGGGAGAACAGGGCCTTCCAGAACTTGACCGTACGCCCGGCCTGGGTGAACAGGCGCGTGAGGCTCTCCTTGTCCATCGTGACGCTCACCGCGGCGGCGATGCCCACGCATAGGAAGATGGCCACGAACAGGCCGGAGCTCGTGCGCCACCAGGGAACCGGGGTCCGCCCCTCCATGGAGGCCGACCGGGGGGAGAGCCCGCTCAGCCGCTCATGGAGCGGGGGATCGAAGAAAAGCCCCACCAAGGGGAGCACGAACAGGTGCCAACCCAAGAAATGGCGGAGCCGTTGGCTAAAGTTAGGAAATGTTCCGCCACGGGTAAGGAGCTCCCTTCGGGCCACCCGATGGCCCAAGGATCGGCCGAAGGACTCCCACAGCGCCGCGGCCTCCACCACCCCGAGGCCGAACGCCCACCACGGGACTAGGCTATAGGCGATCACGTGATGGAAATGCCAGCTTATGATGTAGCTCACCAGGACCCACAGGATGCCAATGGCCAGGAGGTCCAAGAACACGATGGCCAGGCGCTGCCCCGCCCCGCGCAGGCGCAGCACAAGGGCGTCAGCGATGGCCCTTCGGTCAAGCCACCGGGGCGGCTGCCGCACCAATCCGTCGGGGTAGCGACCCATCAGGCGATCCTCTCCCTAAGGCGGCCTGAGATGTAGTCCATGGCCCACACGATGGCCACGATCACCATGACCACCGCGCCCACTTTGGGCCAGTCCCCCTGGTTCTTGTAGTAGAAGAGGAGATCCCCGATCCCGCCCCCGCCCACCAGGGCGATCACCGTGGACATGCGCACGTTGATGTCCCACCGGTACAGGGTGAACGCCCAGAAGGAGGGCGCTACCTGGGGGATCACGGCGTAACGGATCACTTCGATGCGGGATCCGCCCGCCGCCGCCACCGCCTCCACCGGGCCGGGGTCGATCCCCTCCACCTGCTCCGAGTAAAGCTTCCCCAGGGCGGCGATGGTGTGCACGGTGAGGGCGAGTACGCCGGCCAGTGGTGATCCCCACAGCACCCACACGGCGAAGATCACCGCCCACAGCATGGTGTCGATGGAGCGGAAGATGTTGAACAGGCCCCGCATCACGAAGTACACAAGCCACCCGATCGAATTGAACCCCATGACGTTGCGGGCTCCGAGGAAGGAGAGGGGGAACGCGAACGTCGCCCCCAGGATGGTGGAAAGGAGCGCCATGAACAGGGTCACCACGGCCATGTCCAAGATGGAGAAAGAGAGGTTCCTCAGCTCAAACACCGGGTCCGGTCGGACGAAGTAGCGGAAGTCAGGGCGGAGCATCTCCAGCCAGATTCTGGCCCCTTCGTCCCCCCGTCGGATCAGGACCCCGAGGTCGATCTTGATGATGAGCCAGCCTAGCCAGATGGTGAGGACAACGAGGAGCAGGGCCATGATCCCCCATTGGGAAAGGAACGCCTTTCGTCGCTTAGGGGCAGGGGAGGGAAGCAGTCGAAG
The DNA here is from genome assembly GCA_964448595.1 of uncultured Thermotogaceae bacterium. Lineage (GTDB taxonomy): Bacteria > Bipolaricaulota > Bipolaricaulia > Bipolaricaulales > Bipolaricaulaceae > 64-32. Next base: position 5,362 of record CAYUWL010000012.1, on the reverse strand, counting down.
CTCCGTCCCCGCCAGCCGATCGTGCCAAGGCCTCTCCGGAGAGCTCCAGAGCCCCGCCCCCAAGGGCAGGACCGAAAGGTGCCACAGGAGCGCCCGCCGGACCCTTTGGCCGGGCGTGGGAGCGGCGTCTTCTCCCCACACCTCGTAGCCGAACGCCCTAAGGCCCAGGCTCCGGCCGAGGTTCCGCGACCAGACCGCCATCTCCAGAGTTCCAAGGATCGCAAGTGGCCAACCCCAGCTGGGCAGGGTGAGGGTGGTGTAGAAGCGCTCCAAGGGGACGGTCCACCAGTAGGCGTTGAGGAAGTACATCACCCCATAGGCGATGTACCCCCAGATCATCCAGTCAAGGAGGAAGGAGAGAAAGCGCCGGCGCAGGGCGCCCCAGTCCACCCTGGCTTTGGGGTGCACGGCGGCCGCGGCGTCACTCGTCATCTCGTTCCGCCTTGGTTCACCGGACCTCGACTTGCTCGGCTTCCTCGCCGTAGATCTCCTTGAACTTGGTGTCGTCGATGGCCTCGGGCGGGCCCTCGAACACGAGCTGACCGTCCTTTAAAGCGATGATGCGGGTCCCGTAGCGCCGCGCCAGGGACAGGAAGTGGAGGCTGGCGAGCACCGTCACCCCGTCCTCCCGGTTCATCTGTTCAAGGTACTGCATCACCGAATGGGAGGTGGCGGGATCCAGGGCGGAGACCGGCTCGTCCGCAAGCAAAAGCTCCGGCTCCTGCATGAGCGCCCGGGCGATCCCCACCCGCTGCTGTTGGCCGCCGGAGAGCTCGTCTGCCCGCACGTATGCCTTATCGGAAAGCCCCACCCGCTCCAGGTTCCTCAGGGCAAGCTCCCGATCGGAGTGGGGAAACAGGCCGAGGACCGAGCGCCAGGTGGGGTTGTACCCCAGGCGGCCGGTGAGGACATTCGTCATCACCGTGGCCCGCTTAATGAGGTTGAACTGCTGGAAGATCATGCCGATCTTTCGCCGCATCTTGCGCATCTCGCGAGCCGAAAGCCGAGTGACCTCCACCCCGCCGATGAAGATGCGGCCGCTCGTCGGCTCGACCAGGCGGTTGATACAGCGTAGCAGGGTGGACTTCCCAGAGCCCGAAAGGCCGATCACCACCAGGAATTCACCCTTCTCCACGGTGAACGAAACGTCCTTTAGCGCGAGCACCTGGCCCCGCTCGTAGACCTTTGTGAGGTGCTCTACCACAAGGTATGGCTCCGCCATGGTACCCGGATGATAAAGCACGGGGGAGGGCTTTTCCTCCCCCGTGTGGTCCGCTCTAAAGGTGAGGATTTACTTGCCGCAGGTGGGCGGGTTGGGAAGGCCGATCAGGCTACGGTATTCGCAGTAGTAGGTGTCGTCGATCTCGGCCACCTCGTTCCACTCGTAGAAGTTGGGGTCGTTCCACAGGGCCTGGCCCTCTGGCGTGGCGATGTGCTCCTTGATGGCCTCGACGATCTTGTCCTGGATGTCCTTGGGGAACCCAGGGGAGAAGGCGATGCAGTCGTTGGGCACAGGACCGATGGTGTCCACGATGCCGATCTTCTCCACGATATCCCAGATGTCCCCGTAGGTTTCAAGCTTGGCCGCTGCCCGCCTCAGGTCCACACACGCGCCCCGGTAGTAATCAGAAGGCAGGGAGTTCGCCACCGGGTCCCACACCCACAGCTCGGGATACATCCCGTACTCCCACTTCCAACCAGGCATGATCTCGGCCACCCAATCCGGCGGGAGGGGCGGGGAACCATAACCGGTGCAGAAGTCGCCCTGACCCTCAAGAAGCGCCACCATGGAGTTGGTGTGGCCACCGGATTTCACCACCCCGGAGAAGGTAATCCCTTCCCGGTCAAACAGCATCTTGGGGAGCACATACCCGGAAGTGGAGCCCTCGTCGTTGTAGATCCACACCTTGCCCTTGAGGTCCTCCACCGAGGTGAAGCCCTTGTCCCGGGGGGCGTAGATGGAGGCGAAGTAGTATGGATAGCCATAGCGTACGGCGGCCAGGCGCGGGGTGGTCTCGAAGTTCGTCTCCACCGAGATGCGGGCGTATTGGTCCGTGGTGGGAACGCCCATCACATCGCCCTCGGCGGACTTGAACGCCTCGATCAGGGCCGCGTAGTCAGGCATCACCCGCGGCTCGATGAAAAGACCGGTCATCTTGCCGATGTCGGCCGCGATCTTGGTGGCGATGTCCACGATCACCGCCGGGTTGGTGGAAGGCGGGAACACCCAGATGATGGGATGATCCCTGGTTCCGATTTCCTGAGCCAGCCCCAAAGCCCCCAGGGCAACCGCCCAGACAAGAACTAGAAGCGTGATCCTACGCACAATACCACCTCCTAAAGAGTTTTAGCACTGAGAATTATACTCCACCGGGATTCGTTCATGCCCCTTTTGCCCTAATGCGGACGATATGTACCCGTGGGCCGGTTTATCTTGGGCGGCTGCCGGGCTTGATGGGGGGGATCCCGGCACGGCAAAGGGGGCAAGTTTCAGGGGGAAAGGTCTCGATCGGAAGCTTGAGGAGGGAAACCACCGGCAGGGATAATCCTTCCTCCACGCGGCGGTCCACCAGGCAGGCCACCCCCACCACCCTCCCCCCCGAGGCCTCCACCACCTCAGCCACCTCTAGGGAGGAAAGACCGGTGGTCACCACGTCCTCGGCGATGAGCACGTCCTCCCCGGGGGCGATCTCAAATCCCCGGCGCAGGGCCATTTTTCCCTCCTTTCTCTCGGTAAACATCCCCCGCACCCCAAGTGCCCGGGCCAGCTCATACGCCACGATGACGCCCCCCAGCGCAGGACCGATGACGACATCGGGCTTGCCCAAGGCAGGGATCCTCTCCGCCAAGGCTCGGCAGGCCCGTGTGGCCAGGTTCGGATGCTGAAGCAGCCGGGCACACTGGATGTACTTGGGAGAATGGAGTCCGGAGGAGAGGATGAAATGGCCCTCCAGGATGGCCCCCGTCCGCTGAAATAGCTCCAATATCTCCCCTTCAGTGAGCACAGCCACGGATCCCCTCCCAGTCTTTCAACCCCCGTCCCGCGAGGAAGTCCTCAAGTCCCCGAATGAGCTTAGGGATGCATAGAGGATCGATGAAATTTCCAGTGCCCACTTGGACCGCGTGGGCCCCGGCCATGATGAACTCCACGGCGTCCTCCCAACTTACGATCCCCCCACATCCGATCACGGGCACGTCGACTTCCCGCGAGAGCTCGTACACCACCCGCAAGGCGATCGGCTTTATGGCCGGGCCGGATAGCCCGCCGATGCGGCCCGCGAAGACCGGTCTTCCCCTCCCAATATCGATCGCCAGCGCCCGGAACGTGTTGCTAGCCGTGATCGCGTCCGCCCCCGCCCGCTCGGCAGCCCGCGCCGACCCAAGCACATCCCCTTCCGGCGGGAGCTTCACCCAAAGGGGCTTTTCGCATACCCTGCGGCACAGCCCCACGATCCGCGCCACCTCCTCAGGGAAGCTCCCCCGGATCTTCCCTCCTGGCACGTTGGGACAGGAAAGGTTGAGCTCAACGGCATCCACGTCCGAGCGGGAAAGCCTGCCGGCGAGTTTCCTATACTCCTGGGGCGTTTCCCCCCACACGTTGGCAATCAGGCGGGTCCCCAGCTGCCGCATCCTGGGGAGTTCCTCCTCGATAAAGGCGTCCACACCTGGGTTTTCTAGGCCGATGGAGTTGAGAAGGCCGCATGGGGTCTCCCACAGCCGGGGAGGGGGGTTGCCCTGCCGGGGCCTTAGGGTCAGTCCCTTGGTGCAGATCCCCCCAAGCACGCTCACATCGTATAGGCGAGCATATTCTGCCCCGAACCCGAAAGTCCCCGAGGCGGCGATCACCGGATTCTTCAAGACCAGGCCACCTACGGCCACCGAGAGGTCAGTCATCCCAGAGCACCTCCTCGGCGCAGAATACGGGCCCATCCTGGCACACGCGTTTTGGCCCCCGGACTGTGAGGATCGTGCACCCGAGGCACGCCCCCAGCCCGCAGGCCATCCGCTCCTCAAGTGACACGTAAAGGGGCACCCCCACCTCCCGGCACTTCTTGGCGATGGCCTTAAGCATGCCTAAAGGGCCGCAGGCAAAGCAGGTGCTGTAGCCCTGGGGGGAAAAGAGGTCGCTTACCAGCCCCCTTTCCCCCCCCTCTCCGGTTTCACTGGTCACATACACCTTGCCTGCCACCTCACGGAATCTCTCCACAAGATAAGGCTTTCCTGGAAAGCCGAGGTAAACGTGGGCCTGCGGGTGAGCCTTGGCGGCCAGAAGGAGCGGGGCGATCCCCATCCCACCCCCCACCAGGGCCACCCGCCCCTCCGCCCCCTCCCAGCCATTACCTAGCGGCCCGAGGACGGTCAACTTGTCTCCGGGGGAGAGTCGGGAGAGCAAGCCGGTCCCCCTGCCACGTACCTTGTACAGGAACGAGATCGTGGAAGGACCAAGGTCGAACACGGACATGGGACGGAAGAGGGGGGGATCCAGCTCCCAGGCCCGGAGCATGCAAAACTGCCCCGGAAGTGCCGAGAAAGCGCCCTCCACCTGGAGAAGGAAGACATCGGGAGCGACCTCCCTGTTTTCAAACACCTTCGCCCTACGGACGCTCACCTTGTCCATCGGCGGATGTCCTCCCGCATCGCCAGGGCCGCGGCCCGGGCGTATTCCGGAAAGCGTCGGTCTCCATCGGCCTTTCCCCTGTGGGCGCCGATGATGGACCGGGCCGCCACCACCACCGCCCCATTGCCGTCCCGGAAGGCCGCGGCCACGTCCTTCCCCCTTGCCCCTTGGGCCCCGTACCCGGGGACCAGGAGGAAAAGGGAGGGAAATTGCTTCCTTATTTGGGCCAGGGGCTCACTTGCGGTTCCCCCCACCACGCCCCCGATCGCGCTGTAGCCACACTTCCCGATGAAGGGTTCACCCCAACGGGCCACCGCTTCCGCCACGTGGAGGTAGAGGGGGTGACGCGATTTTTCGTGATGGGTGATGGGTGATCGGTGATGAGAAAAGCAGGAAAGGTCTTGAAATTCGGAAGCGCTGGGGTTGGAGGTGCGGATGAGGACGAACAGGCCCTTCTCCCCCCGTTTGAGATAGGGGAGGAAGGGGGAAATGGAGTCGAACCCAAGGTACGGGCTCAAGGTCAGGAAATCGGCCTCAAAATCCCCTTCGAAGTGGGCCCGGGCGTACATAGCTGCGGTGGAGGCGATGTCTCCCCGTTTTACGTCCCCGATGGCGATCGCCCCCCGAGCCCGGATGTAGCGCAGTGTGTCCCGATAGGCCGCCAGGCCCTCTACCCCCAGAGCCTCGTAGTGGGCGATCTGGACCTTGTAGCAGGCCACGATGTCCAAAGTGGCATCCACGATC
>CAYUWL010000011.1:0-23930 GCA_964448595.1 uncultured Thermotogaceae bacterium | reverse complement strand
TGAGCACGACTCCCCGATCAGGCGGCGTGAGCCCGGCGAGCATCCTGAGCACCGTAGTCTTGCCGCAACCCGAGGGCCCAAGCAGGGCCAAAAGCTCCCCCTCCTCCACCCGGAAGGAGACGTCCTGGGCAGCTACCACCTCTCCAAACCGCTTGGTAAGGCCCCTTGCCTCAAGCCTGGCCACGGAGGAACCTCCTTCCCATGTATTCCCACAGGAACACCGCCCCGGCGGTGATGAGGATGAGCAGTGTAGCCATGGCCGAAGCGGCCCCGAACCTGCGGGCGGAGAGGAAGTGGTAGATGGCAAGCGGGATCGTCACCAGGCCCGGCCGGGACAGCATGGCCACGGCCGTCATCTCCCCCATCGACAGGGCGAAGGCAAACGCCCCCGCCACCAGGATCCCCCGGGAAAGCAAGGGGAGTTCCACCGTGAGGAAGGCAACCAGCCTCCCTGCTCCCAAGGTGCGGGCTGCCTCCACCAACGCCGGGTCAAGGCCCTGCCAAAGGGGGCGGATGACCCGTACCACAAGTGGATACACGATCAGGGTATGGGCGAGGACGATGCTCCAGGGTCCCCCTGCCAGGGCGGAGAGGGGCGGTTGCCTGAAGGCAAAAAGCAGCGCCAGCCCCAGCACCACCGAGGAGACGGCCAGGGGCGCCATGAGCAGGGCCTCAAGGAGCGCGGACCGCATCCGTCTCAAGGTCCAGCACACGAGGAACCCGAGCACGAGGGCCAGGCCTGCAGCGCAGCTTGCCACCTCTAGGCTCAGGGCGATGCTCGCCAGGGGGGAACTGCCGATGAACGGGCTTTGAGCTGGCGAAAACAGCGTCCCGTACCAGGCGAGCGTGGGCGCCTGGCCCTGCCAGGGACGGGCGAAGGAGTCGGCGATCACCGCCCCAATGGGCCCCAGGAACACCAGAGCAGCCAGGAACAGGTAGGGGAGCCAGAGAAGCTGCTGCGGCCGTGAGAAGAGCTTCACGATAGCCTGAGGGCGGCCGACCTGACCTCGGGAGGTAAAGATCCCCCCGCCCCGGATGTAGAGGTAAGTAAGCCCCAAGGCGATGGCAAGCTCCAGGATGGCCAGCGCGGCCGCCCGCCCCTGATCCAGGAACACGCGCGCGTAAAGATAAACCCCTACTTCCACGGTGGCATACTTCGCCCCTCCCAGGGCAAGGGGGATGGCAAAGGACAGGAAACAGAACACGAACACCAAGGCGAAGGCCGAGAGGATCGCCGGAAGAATCTGGGGCAGAGTCACAGTGAGGAAGACGGAAAGGGGCCTCGCCCCCAGGGTCCTCGCCGCCTCCGTAAGCCCAGGATCAAGCCCCTCCCAGGCCGCGGACACGAACCGGGCGAACACCGGTGCATTGTAGAATGCGTGGGCAAGAACGATCCCCCACAAAGAGTAAAGGACCTTGATCGGGGGAGAGGAAAGGCCGAAGGTCGCCATGAGCGCCCGATTTAGGTATCCGGTGTGGCCGAAAAACAGGATGAACCCCAGGGCCACGGTAATGGGGGGGAGGACGAACGGAACCAGGGTAAAGGCGCGTAAGGCCTCCCTGCCCGGGAAGTCATAACGGGCAAGCAGCCACCCCAAAGGGAACCCCAGGGCCAGGCTGAGTAGAGAGGAGAGCAATGCCTGCTTCAGGGTGAACCGAAGGAGGTGGAGAACGTAAGGGTCGGAGAGGAGCTGGGCCAGGCGGGCGGTCGTCCACCCCCCCTCCACCTTCAGCCCCTGGCTCAGCACCTGCCACAGGGGAAGGAAGAACGAAAGCGCAAGGAACAACAGGGGCAGGAGCGCAAGGCACGCTCCTGCCCCGCGCTTTGTCAGCCTCCCACAAGGAGCCGTTGCCACTCCGACAGCCACTCCTCCAGGTGCTGGGCCACGTAGTCAGGGGGGAGGGAGACCGGGTGGGCTGGCACCACTGCGTAGCGGGCGAAGTCCTCCGGAAGCTCGGCCCCCGAATTCACCGGAAACATCCACTGGCTGGTTGGGATGAGCTCCTGGATCTCCTGGGAGAGCACGAGATCGAGGAAGGCGTGGGCAAGCTCAGACTGGTCTGTCCCGGCCACGATCCCCATCCCCTCTACCTGTCGATAAGCCTCCCCGTCCGGGGTGACCACCCGATAGCGGAGCGATCCTTCCGCGATGTAGGAGTAGGCGGTATCCGTGGAGTAGGAGAGGACGATGGGGGCTTCGCCGGCGAGGAACATGTCATAGGCCTCAGACCAGCCCTTGGTCACCGTGAGCACGTTTGGGAAAAGAGCCCGCCAAAAATCGAGCCACCTTTCCTCCCCGAAATGGGCGATGGTCCACAAAAGGAAGGATAGACCAGGGGAAGAAGTGCGGGGATCTTCGAGCACGATCTTATCTTTTAGCTCCGGGTGGGTGAGGTCAGAGAGGGTTTGAGGGACGAGCCCTTCGGGCAAGGCCTCCGAGTCGTAGACGAAGGTTACGTAGCCGTGATCGAAGGGGATCACGTGGCCGGTTTCGTCAAGCAGCAGTTCATCAGGAACACTAGCCAAGTTGGGGATGAGGGTGGGGTCGTAGGGCTGAAACACTCCCTGGGCCAGGGCCCGCGGCAGCTCCACATCCGCAACCCCCAGGAACACGTCCGCGTCCGTCCCCCCTGCGGCACGCTCGCCGATGAGCCGGGCCAGCATCTCCGAGGAATCCCCAGGGGCCACCCACACCAGATCTATCCCGGGATGGGCGGCCTCGAACGCCTCCTCGATCGCCTGTGCCGGCCCCCAGGAGACGAACGAATCGTAAGTGTAAACCACGAGCTCTGCTCCACAAGCGAGACCAGAGATCAACACCACGAAAACCACGCCGAACATCCACCTCATGCTTTTTTCCTCCTTTCTTCGTCGCTCGGTGGCCTTGTGCCTTTGGCCGCGTGGATGACGAGGAGGCGCCCTCCCTTCATGCTGACCATGCAGGGAAGGGAGGTCACCTCGTTGGATATCCCCCGGCTCGAAGCGCGCCTGAGCGTCCCGCCGTCCAACCGCCAGCGTAGGCCTTGGGTGCGAACCCCTGTGACCTCAGAGGAAAGCGGGATCAGGGAGACACGGTCCCCGACTCGGGCGTCCTCAAGCACGAGCTTCCCTGAAACGGCGTGCAGGGACTCAAGGCCATGGTGGATGGTGATCGGGACATCGTAGCGCTCCAGGAGGTTTAAATTGGCCAGCATGTGATCGAGCCTCCCTCCCAAGGCCCCAAACAGGTGCACCTTCTCAGGTGAAAGGGCCACGGCGTAATCCAAGGCGAGTTCCAGGTCGGTGGCGTTCTTCTCCGTGGGGTGCTTAAGCACCCTGAGCCCTTGGGGGAAAGGGGTCTCCGGCAGCGAGTCCAGGTCCCCCACCAGGACGTGGACCGGGATGCCCGCGGCCTGTGCCCTCAGAAACCCTCCGTCGGCGGCGATCACAAGGGCTGCCTTTTCGGCCGCCCTCTTAAGCCCTTCCGGGCGTGGGAGCTCCCCTCCGGCAACGATGACGATCAGTTTACCCGCCATGGGCCCACCCCCGATCCGGGAGCCGTTCGCGCTTTCCGCAGTGGACGAGCCAAACGCCGCCCTCCACCGCCTCGCCGATCGCGATCCCGAGCTCCGGGCGGAAGAGCTTGGGGGGCATGGTGTAAAGGAGCTCGTAGTCCTCCCCGAAGTAGAGCGCCTTCTCCAGAGCTTCCCCCTCGGGGAGGAACTCCTCGAGCTCCGGCAGGAGGGGAAGCCGGGAGAGATCCACCAGAAAACCCGCGTCGGAGGCCCGGGCCAAAAGGTGGACCGAGTGCGCTAGGCCATCGGAGATATCGATCATGGAGGTGGCGAGGGAGGAAAGCTTGAGGCCTTCCTTTACCCTGGGGATAAACCGGAAAAGGCGATTGGCCTCTTCCAGCCTCCCCTGCTCGAAGAAGTGCAGAGCCGCGGCAGTGCGCCCGAGCGGTCCGGACAGGCACAGGAGATCCCCGGGCCGGGCCCCGGCCCGCAGCACAGGCCGGGCTGCCTCCCCGAGCGCGGTGGAGGTGAGGAACAACTCGCTCGATGAGTCCAGGTCCCCGCCCACAAGCCGTGCCCCGGCCTCCTCACAGGCATCCTGGGCCCCGGAGAGCACTCCGGGAAGAAGCCCGTCCCAGTCCGGGGCAGAGGCGGCCAGGACCACGGCCAAGGGGCGCCCTCCCATGGCTGCAATGTCGGAAAGCGAGGCGGCCACCGAGCGCCAGCCGATGCTGTATGGGGTAGTGCCGGGGGGGAAATCGGAGGCCCGATGCAGCATGTCGGTGGTGAGGAGGAGGCAAGTGTCCCTGAACGGGAGCACCGCACAATCGTCCCCGGCGGCGGGGACGCGTCCTTGAATCAGCTCCAAAAGCTGCCACTCATTCATTCACCCACACCCCAACCTGGGCGTGGGCTTTGCCGGCGATGGGCAACCTTCCCTACGCTGGCATTACCCAGGTCAGGTTCCAGGGGTCGAGGCCTCCGCCTCCTCTCAGCCCCTTCCGGGACTCCCCCGGTTACCCCAAAAGGATTATACGGCCTTCCCCATCCCCCACAAGGCTTGCCCCCATGTCTGGGAGGGGTTTTAGTGGTGGGAGTCACGCGCTAAGATCGCTCGGCGATGACACAGGACAAACCGCGTGAGCGGTTCCCGCGGGACCGGATGTACTACAAGTTTCGTTTGTACGGCTTTTTAAAGAACCTTCGGTTTTTCGATCCCTTCCTCATCCTCTTCTTCCGCGAGGCAGGGCTTTCATTCCTTGCCATCGGGACCCTGTTCTCCATCCGCGAGATCGCCACGAATCTCCTGGAGGTGCCCACCGGGGTGATCGCGGATTCCTTCGGCCGCAGGAAGGCCATGCTCGCCTCGTTTTCCTCCTACATCCTGTCCTTCGCCGTCTTCTACCTTTTTCCCGGCTTTGGGCCCTATGCCCTGGCCATGGTGCTGTTCGCATTCGGGGAAACCTTTCGTTCCGGTACCCACAAGGCGATGATCCTCGAGTACCTGCGCCTAAAGGGGATCAAACATCTCAAGGTCGATTACTACGGCCACACCCGAGCCGGCTCCCAGCTTGGCTCGGCTTTCGCTTCCCTCATCGCCGCCGGACTCGTCCTCTACTCCGGCTCCTATAGGGTTGTGTTCCTGGGTTCCATCGTCCCCTACCTCCTGGGCCTGGTGCTCTTCCTCACCTACCCCAAGGAGCTCGACGGGGAGCTCCTCTCCGTCTCCGGTGGCTGGCGAAAGAAGCTCGGGGAGAGGCTCCGCCTCACGGGCAAGGGCTTTATCTCCATGTTCAAGAGTCCGGCCACGCTGCGGGGACTCCTCCAGTCAGCGGCTTTCGATGGGATTTTCAAGGGGACAAAGGATTACCTTCAGCCAATCCTTAAGGCCCAAGCCCTGGCTTTGCCGGTGTTCCTCTCCCTGTCCGGGGACCAGAGGACGGCCTTGGTGGTGGGGGTGCTGTACTTCCTCCTCTACTTGGGGACATCGGTTTCCGCCCAGTCCGCCGGCCGGATGGAGCGGCTGGGAGGCCTCACCCGGGGCGTGAACCTCACCTGCGGAGGGGGATTTGGACTGCTCCTACTCGCCGGGCTGGGGGCCTGGCTCAAGGTGTACGGGCTTGCCATCGCCGCCTTCGTGGGCCTATATCTCCTCCAAAACCTCAGGCGACCGCTCATGGTGGGGTATCTTTCCGAGGTCATCGACCACCGCCTCATGGCCTCGGGCCTGTCGGTGGAATCACAGCTCAAGACGGTCGTGCTAGCCGTCCTTGCCCCAGTGGTAGGGCTGCTCGCTGACCGGTTAGGGGTAGGGCCAGCGCTCATGGCCGTGGCCGGATTGGGCCTGGTCCTAACCCCCGCGCTGCGGGTGGGAAGGGAGCACGGATGATCGAGCTTCTCGATTGTTTTGCGGATCCGCTAGTATGGGGACTTTTTCTCCTTTTGGCGGCGATGTGTTGGGCGCTTGTGCGCAAACTGAAAGGGCTGTTCGCGCTCCTTTTGGCCGCTTTCCTCTTGCTTTACGGTTTGGGAAGCGGCCCTGGGGCGGCGCTGCTTTTGCGGCCCCTGGAGGGGCGCTACCCCGCGCTCCTTGTCCCACCTTCCGATGAGGCGGTGAAGGTGGTGGTGCTTACGGGAGGTGAAGGCTGGGCCCCGGATCGCCCCATCACAAGCGATCTTTCCACCTCCACCGGGGAAAGGCTCCTTGAGGCCGTGCGGGTGTGGCGGCTGCTGGGGGAGGGACTGCCGCTTCTGTTCGTGGGTGGGGTGGGGACCCCAGGCCGGCCGGCGGAAGCCCCCTTGGTGGCCCAGGCTGCCCGCGCCCTGGGGGTGCCCGGGGAGCTCGTAGAATGGGAGGCCGCTTCCCGCAACACCTACGAAAATGCCCTGGCCATCCGCGATCGACTTGGCACGAGGCCGTTTGTGCTCGTCACATCTGCCTTTCACATGCCCCGGGCAATGGCGGTTTGCCAGCACTTGGGCCTGGCCGCAATCCCCGCCCCCTGCGGTCATAGGGCCAGGGCGAGCTTCACCCCGTACGATTTCGTTCCGGCAAGCGAGTATTTGTGGGACTCAGCGCTCGCCGTCCGCGAATATCTGGCTTTGCTTTTCTACCACCTGCGGGGCTGGCGCTAGGAGCTGGGATCTCCCCGGGAAAGCACGATCCATTCGGTCCCTTCCACTGTGCGGTTGGGAAGCACGTGCAGATGCCCCTCATCATCCCGGATCCGTACCTTCCTGAGGTCGATCTTCTCCACCACCCCTTCCACGTTTCCCATCTTCACTCGGAACCCCAAATCGATGTCATCATCACCGGCCAGGAAAAGACCGGAGATGATGTCACTGGTGGTGCCCTTGGCCGCGTTGGCCACTGCCAAAGCGATCAACGCAATCGAGCCGGACAGGGCCGCAGCGATCACCGTAAGCCCTAAGGCAGACAGGACTCCGGCCGTCACCAGTATCCAAGCTACCGCCACCGCCATGGACAAGGCGATCGAGACCACGGCCGGCTTTAAGCGGCTACGGCGAAGGAGCCACTTGCCGAGCGGCCGGATGAGCCAGTGGATCACCAGGAAGCCCAGGACCAAGGTCCCCAACGCGGCCGCGATCCTGGGCACGTAGGAAAGAAACATCTGCCAGGTCGTGCTTAGGTCCATTTCGCCCTCCTTTGGGTGCCGATTGTGGTCAACATTCGGGCCAGCTACAATGTCTTCGGGTGATTCTTCATGTGTCTTGCGGTTCCAGCCAAGGTTATCGCTCTAGAAGGAAACGTGGCCACCGTGGACCTCGCCGGTACCCGGACCCGGGCTAGACTAGACGCCCTGGGGGAGGAGGTTCGGGTGGGCGACTGGCTCCTCATCCACACGGGTTTTGCCATCCGGCGCCTGGATCCTGAGGACGCCCAAGAGACGTTGAGGCTATTCGATGAGCTCTTCGCTTGCCAAGCTCAGGATGAGCCCTGACCTGTTCAGTTTTCGCGATCCCAAACGGGCAAGGGAGTTTGCTCAGCTCCTTTCACGTCTGGCCCCGGCCCGCCCTGTGAAGATCGTGCACGTGTGCGGCACCCACGAGATCACCATCACCGAGCATGGTCTGAGGAGCTTCCTCCCCGAGGGGGTGGAGGTGCTTGAGGGGCCTGGGTGCCCCGTGTGTGTGACCTCCACCGTGGATCTGGATGTGGCGGTGAAATTGGCCCAAGAAGGCGTCATCTTGTGCACGTTTGGCGATATGATGCGGGTACCCGGCACCGAGCTGTCCCTAGAGGAGGCGCGGGCACAAGGGGCGGACGTGCGCACGGTGCTCTCGGCAGCGGATGCGGTGGAAGTGGCCCGGAAAAACCCAGCCCGGGAGGTGGTCTTCTTCGCTGTGGGGTTCGAGACAACCGCTCCCGGCACGGCGGCGGTGCTCTTGGACACCCCACCGGCGAACTTCTCGGTGTTCTCATCGCACAAACTGATTCCACCTGCTCTTTCCGCCCTCATGGAGCTCCCCCAAATCGAGATTGATGCGTTTTTGGCCCCAGGGCACGTGTCCACCATCATCGGAAGCGACGCCTACCGGCCCGTCGCCGAGCGGTACCATGTGCCAGTGGTGGTGGGGGGGTTTGAACCTCTGGACGTCCTTTACGCCCTCGCGTTGATCCTAAGGCAGCTCAAGGAGGGCAGAGCCGAGGTGGAAAACGCCTATGTGCGGGCGGTGCTTCCGCAAGGGAACACCCGCGCCCAGGAGCTACTTTCCCAGGCCTTCGAAGTTTCAGCCGCTCGCTGGCGGGGGATCGGCACGATCCCCGGCTCCGGCCTTCGCATCCGCGAAGAGCTCGCTCCCTGGGACGCGACCCGGAAGTTCGGAGTGGAAGGGAAGCTCGGCGAGGAGACGGCCCCGGGCTGCCGTTGCGCCGATATCCTCGTGGCCAGGGCCGTACCCACGGACTGCCCCTTGTTCGGTAAGATCTGCACGCCCCTTTCGCCAGTTGGGCCGTGCATGGTGGGAAGCGAGGGAGCTTGCAGCGTGTGGTACCGATACGGGGGAAGGCCCAGGCTATGAGCCCAAAGAGGTTGAGCGAAGAGCACATCAGTGCCCTGCACGGGGCAGGGGGGGAGCTCATGGGACGGCTCCTTTCCGAGCACATCCTGCCCCGATTTTCGCTGCGCAGCCTCGGCTCAATTGGGCTTGACGCCCTGGACGACGGGGCGGCCCTGAAGCTTCCGCCCGGGGTGCCGGTGATCACCACCGACTCCCACGTGGTGAAGCCCATCTTCTTCCCCGGGGGGGACATCGGCAGGCTCGCTGCCTGCGGGACGGCCAACGATCTTGCGGTGATGGGGGCGCGCCCTTTGGCCATGACCTTGGGCCTCATCATCGAGGAGGGCTTTCCCCTCTCCGACCTCGAGCGCATCCTCACTTCCATCGCGGAGGTGCTCGAAGGGCTCGGGGTGGCGCTCGTAGCCGGGGACACCAAGGTTATGGGCAAAGGTGAGCTTGATGGAATTGCGATAAACACCACCGGGATCGGGGTGGCCGCCCGTCCGATCCCCGACGCTGGCCTTTCCCCAGGGGACGTGATCATCGTGACCGGGCCGGTGGGGGATCATGGGTTTGCTCTACTTTCCGCCCGGGAGGACCTTCCGCTGGAAAGCAACCTTTCAAGCGACGTGGCCGCGATCTGGCCGCTTGTGGCACGGGCTTTGGAGGTGGGCGGGGTCACGGCCATGAAGGACCCAACGAGGGGGGGCTTAGCTGCTGCCCTAAATGAGATGGCCAGGAAATCGCACGTGGGGATCGAAGTCGAGGAAGCGAAAATCCCGGTGCGGGATGAGGTGCGTGGCCTTTCGGAGCTCTTGGGGATAAGTCCCCTTGAGGTGGCTTGTGAGGGGCGGGCGGTGATCGGGGTGGCCCCGGATCGGGCAGCGCAGGTCCTTTCGGCCTTGCGGGAGCATCCCCTTGGCCGGGAGGCGGCCATCATCGGCAGGGCGATGGAAAAATACCCGGGCAAGGTGGTCTTGGACACCGGGGTGGGCGGCCGCAGGTTCTTGGAGATGCCCTTAGGGGATCCCGTTCCCAGGATCTGCTAGCCGCCGAACATAGGACGAATTTGTGATCTTGGGGTGCCCCACGGATTTGCCTTTCACCCCATAGCCAGCTATCTTATTTCCACAGAGGGGTTACCTTAACGATGGTGGAAAAGGAGGATACTCCTAGCTCATCCGCAGAACTCAAGCGACTGGTAGGGTTTCTGCGGGAGATCAACCGTCGTCGCGACCTCGCATCTCTGGGGCAATGGCTCCTTGAATACGCGGTGAAGCTTGTGCCGGGAGCCAAGGCGGGGAGCTTCCTGGTTCTCGATGAGGAGCGGGGTGTATTTAAGTACCGAGCGGCGGTGGGCTGGGACCTTAAAGAGCTCGTGGAAATCGAGATCCCCAAGGGCCAAACCGTCCAGGCATACTTGGGGCATCAGCGACCCGCCATCGTCAAAGACCCCGTCGAGCTAGGTAAAGCCGCGCTCCCTCCCGAAGTGCAACAGAAGCTCGAGAGATTCCCTATCGCCGCCCTCTTCACCTTCCCCATCGTCCACGAGGGCGAGGTGATAGCCTACTTCAACCTGGACAGCCCGGACGACCCCGATGCCTTCTCCCAAAACGACATCGAGTTGGTGGCGCCCTTGGTGGAAGAGGTGGCCCATGCGGTGCGGCTGGAGTGGGATCGGGCGCGACAGAAAGAACGCGATGCAATCCTCCGTCTGGTCTGGGACCGCTTGGCCGACGCCCTGTTCATCACCGACTTTGAAGGAAGGATCCTTGCGTGTAACGCGGCTGCAGAGCGACAGACCGGCTACCCTCGCGAGGAACTCCTGAGGATGAACATCATGCGAGACCTGGCCGCGGAAGAGCCCGCAATCACCTACGAGAGAGCCAATGAGCGGCTGGCCCGGGGC
Source organism: uncultured Thermotogaceae bacterium (assembly GCA_964448595.1). Classification (GTDB taxonomy): domain Bacteria; phylum Bipolaricaulota; class Bipolaricaulia; order Bipolaricaulales; family Bipolaricaulaceae; genus 64-32. The sequence continues at coordinate 13,504 of CAYUWL010000011.1, read as the reverse complement.
GAGACGCTGGTGTTCGAGGAGCTCAAGCGGCGCAAGGACGGGACCCTGTACTGGACGGAATGTGCCGTTGTCCAGTTCGAGTATCAGGGCCAACCAGCCACCATCTCCGTGAACCGGGACATCACCGCCCGCAAGCGTCTTGAAGAGGAGTTGAAACACCGAGTAGCCCAACTCGAGCTCGCCACCCACGCCATGAGGATGGTCACCTCCTCCCTGAGGCTTGAAGACGTGCTCAAACAGATCGTCCTCACCCTCCAGGAAGGGGTCGGGGCTGACTACGCGAACATTACCCTATTTGACGAGGAAGGGACCCCTATGGAGGCGTTCGATCTCCTTCCTGGTCCCCCATTGCCCAGCCGGATGCGACCTCGGGGGTTTACAAAGAGGATCCTGGCCACCGGGGAGCCGATCTTGGTGGGGGAGATCCGGGAGGATGGGACCACCGAACCTCCTGTCTTGGACGAGGCGAATACCCCGATCCCGGCCAATCAGGTGTTGGTGAAAACGGGGATTCGGTCACTCGCCGGCGTCCCCATAGTTCTGGATGGAGATGTCAAGGGGGTGCTGTACGCACACAGCACCGTCCCCCACGCCTTCGATGATCAGCTTCCCCTATTGCAGCTGCTGGCCGAGCAGGCCGCCGTGGCCATACAGAACGCCTGGCTGTACGAAGCAGCTCAGCGGGAGATCGCCAGGCGCAAACAGCTGGCCGAAAGACTCCAGGCGTTGGAAGGAGCCTCCCGGCGGATGAAACTAGCCGACTCCAAAGACAAGCTGTACAACGTCGTGCTCGATTCCATCCACCAGATCTTGGGTTACCGGGCCTGTGCGATCTTGGAGGCAAAGGAAGACGCCTTGGAGGTGGTGGCAGAGCGGGGATACCTCCCCGAGGCCCAAAGGTTGAGGATCCCCCTCTCCAAAGGGAAGGGCATAACCGCGATTGCCTTCACCTCCGGGAAGCCTGTCTACGTCCCCGACGTGGCCAAGGACCCCCGCTACGTCCCCGGGATCGCCGGGGCCAAGTGTGAACTTGCAATCCCGATTGCCCATGGGGAGAAGAAGTTCGGGGTTTTAAACGTGGAACACGATCAGGTGGATGGGATCCCATCGGAGGACTGCGACCTTTTCGAGATCATCGCCTCAGAGCTTGCGGTGGCTCTGGTGAGCCTAAAGCAGCTGGACGAGCTTCGCACCATAAGCGATAAGTTGACTGGATTGCACCGGGCCGTCCAGCGACTGCAGCAGTGCACTACCGAGGAGGAAGTACTGCAAACGGCGGTACAGGTAGCCCAACACATTCTGGGGTTCGAGATCTGTTCCATTGACCTTGTGGAGGGGGACATGCTCGTTCCCAAGGCCGCTTCCGGCATCGCGGTAGACGTGGCACAGCCCTCCCGGAAGGGGGAAGGCCTCGGGGCGAAGACCTGGGAGGAGGGACGGACGTTCTGGGGCAACATCCGGGACTTCCCTGAAGCAAGGCCGGCCCACCATTCCTTCCAAAGCGTCATCTCCGTCCCCATCGGGGATTTCGGGGTGTTCCAGGTGGTGGCGACGGAACCGGATGCCTTCAACCGGGGCGATGTGCAGCTCGCAGAGATCCTGGCCGGCCACCTTAGGGAGGAGATCCAGCGGGTGCGGCTGGAGGAGAAGCTTAGGGAGCAGGCCATCCGCGATCCCCTTACCGGGCTTTACAACCGGCGTTACCTTTCCGAGGTCCTGAGGCACGAGGTGCAGCGGGCCCGGCGGTACGGGCATCCGCTAGCGGTGATGATCATGGACCTGGATAACTTCAAGCTGATCAACGATCGGTACGGCCATCTCAAAGGAGATGAGATCCTGAAGGGAGTGGCTGAGCTATTGCGTAAAACTGTGCGGGAATCGGACCTGGTGTTCCGCTACGGGGGGGACGAGTTCGTGCTGGTGTTCCCGGAGACCGATGGCCAGGCCCGCAAGGTGGCGAACCGACTGCGCCGGCGGCTTTTCCGTTGGGTCAAGGAACAAGGGCTGGAAGAGCTGGGCTTGGGCCTGAGCATGGGGACGGTGGTGTGGAAGCCAGATGCCCCGGTGGACGCCGAGGAGCTCCTCCGCCGGGCCGACGCCCACCTCTACCGGAGCAAGCGCCGCAAGAAACTGGTCAGCTGAGCCAGCGGGACGACTCCAGGGTCAGGCCATCGGAGGCCGCCACCACCTCCAGGCCCAGCTTCTCGGAGATCTGGGCTGCAAGCTCCCACGGCCTCTCCCGCAGCATGGTCATCCCAAAGTGGGTGAGCACCCCGAGCCTTGGCCGCACCGCTTTTACGAGCTCAATCGCCTCGGGAAGAGAGAGATGATCTATATCCGGGGACCATTCCTTGCGCACCACGTTCAAGACAAGCAGGTCACAGCCCCTGTAGCGCTGGGGGAGTTCGGGAAAGAACTTCGTGTCCACCACAAACCCCAGGCGACCTTCGTCCGAGCTCAGAATCAGCCCGTAGGTCTCCACCCCATGGATGTGGCGGACCGGCCTGATCTCCACCTTACCTACATGGTATGTCCGGTCTTCCTCCAGAACCTCGATTCTTTCTGGGAAATTGCGCACGTAACGGAGGACCACCGGGTCGTCCCCCTCCAAGGCGTCCCTTGGCGCAAACAGTACCCCCCGGCGTTTAGTGCCCCCACCGGCCATGGCCTCCAGCATGATGTTCACATCCGTGGAGTGATCGAGGTGCTTGTGGGAGAGGAGGATGCCGGCGAGCTTCCCGGGATCCAAGGGGGGCCGCACCTTGCGGCAGCGGAGCAAAGTGCCGGGTCCAGGGTCAAGGAGGAGTTGAGTGCCAGCTAACTCGATCCAGGTACCGGCCGAGTACCGAAGCTGCCGGGCGACCACGAACCGCGCCCCTGCCGTCCCCAGGAACTTCACGTAGCCCATGTGGGAATGCTAGAGTAGAAGAAGATCCTTTGACAAGGTCCTATGGCTCTAGAGCGATGCCCGCTTGGGCAAGGAGGCCTGTCAGAAACTCCACGTCGCGCAGGCCCACGGGCCAGGCCCCGGTCACCCGGCCGCTCTCGTCCACGAACACGGTGAACGGGTAGCGCGGGTGCTCGAGGAGCTCGTACCCCCCGGTCACCTTGGCCCCGGGATCGTAGAGGACGGGGAACGTGATCCCGTACTGGGCGGTGATCCTCGGCACCTCCCACCAGTGCTCGGGGCAGATGGCCACCACGCTCACCTCTTTTCCATAGCGTTCGTAGAACTCCTGCAGGATGGCGAGGTCCGTCTTGCAGATCCCGCACCAGGTGGTCCAGAAGGCGAGGATCATCGGCTTGCCCACGTGCTGGGAGAGGCGCCACTCCCCGGAGGGGCCCCGCAGTGAGAAGTCCGGGGCGACCCGGCCCACGATCTGGAAGGTGCCCTCCCCGGGGAGCCCTTCTCCATGCGGGGCGAGGAGTAAACCCAGCACCAGGGCCAAGATCACTACCCCTAAAATGAGCTGGCCGGTCACGGGCGCGAGTTTACCGGGCGCAGGCCGCCTGGGCGAGTTGTCCCAGGGCGATCCCCCCGTCTCCCGGAGGGACCTTCTGGTGTGAGAGGAACGCGAGGCCCGCCCCCTCCACCTCTTCCCGCACTGCGGAGGCGATCCGATCGTTCACCGCCACACCGCCGGTGAGGCCCACCGCCCGGATCCCGCACTCCCGCGCGACCCGAACCGCGATCCGCGCCAGGCCCCGGGCCAGGGCGTCCTGGGCCGTGGCCGCGAGGTCCGCTGCGGAGGCCCCTCCCTCCCGTAGCTCAACGAGGGATCGGAAGATCTCCACCGTGTCGAGGAGGAGCCTCCCCTTTCGCTCCCGGATCGGGGGTTCGATCTTAAAGGGGCACCCCGCGGCGGCCGCGGCCTCAAGCCGCATCGCCGGCTCCCCCTCGTAAGTGCGCTCTTGACATAGCCCCAGCCAAGCGGAGACGGCGTCCAGGAACCGCCCGGCGCTCGTTGTGAGGGGACAGTTTAAGTTCCGCTCGATCTGAAGCCGTACTGCAGCAAGCTCCCGCGGGGATAGCCCGGAGTCTTTGGGATCGAGCCCGGCCGCAATAAGATAGCTTGCCGCCATGCGCCCCGGCCGCAGGGTGGCCAAGTCCCCGCCCGGAAGTGGAACCGGGGTGAGCGAGCCAGCCCGCCTGTAACGTCCTCCTTCCCAGACCAGGACCTCCCCGCCCCAGGCCATCCCGTCCTCCCCGTAGCCGTAGCCGTCGGCGGCAATGCCAACGATCTCGTCTACGTCCCATTCGACGGCAAGGCCGGCCACGTGGGCCACGTGGTGTTGCACCGGAACCGGCTCCCCAAGCTCGGAAGCGAGCCGCGCGGTGGCAAAGCCCGGGTGAAGGTCACAGGCAATCCGCCTGGGCATGGGAGCACCGGTGATCGTAAGGAGGTGCCGGATCGCTTCCCTCAGGAACTCCAGGGTGTCAAGGTGCGCGACGTTTCCGATATGCTGGGAGAGGTACACCTTTCCTCGATGATAGAGGGCAAAGGCCACGTTGAGCTCCCCCCCCAGGGCGAGGAGCGGCTCCTCCCCGAGGTCAAGGGGGATGGGCTGGGGGACCCAGCCCCGGGAACGCCTGAGGAACGTGGGCACTCCGGCGGAGAGACGCACCACCGAGTCGTCACAGCGGGCCACGATCCTGCGGTTATGGAGCAGGAACCCGTCGGCCACCCCGGCGAGCTTGCGGATGATCTCCTCGTTCTCGATGAGCATCGGCCGCCCCGGGAAGTTGGCACTCGTCATGACGAGCGGGAAGTTTATCCGCTTGAAAAGAAGGTGATGGAGCCCCGAGTAGGGGAGCATGACCCCCACGGTGTGAAGCCCTGGGGCGACGGCAGGGGCGAGGTACCCGGGCTTTTCCTCGAGGACCACGATGGGGCGCCGGGGAGAGCGCAGGAGCTTCCACTCTTCTTCGGTAGGGGCAGCGAAGTGCTCAATCATGTCGGAAGTGGCCATGAGGGCGTAAGGCTGGCCCGGCCGAGAGAGGCGCTTCCTGAGCTCGGCCACCGTCTCCTCCCGGGTGGCATCGCAGGCGAGGTGCGTCCCCCCGAGCCCCTTGATGGCCACGACCTTCCCCGCCCGCAAGGCCGCCGCCGCAAGCCCGATCGGTTCCCCTTCGATCTCCTGACCCCCTTCAATGTAGGTGAGCCTGGGGCCGCATTTAGGACAGGCGATGGTCTGGGCGTGGTAGCGACGGTCCAGGGGGTCGGTGTACTCGCGGCGGCAGTCATCACACATGGGGAAGTCCCGGAACGCGGTACGGGGACGATCATAAGGGAGGGCCTCGATCACCGTGAACCGCGGCCCGCAGTCGGTGCAGCTTGTGGCCCAGTAGCCGTGGTAGCGGCTCCCCGGGGCGTCGATATCAGCGAGGCACCGATCGCAGGTGGCGATGTCCGGGGGGATGGTGCCGCCTCCCTCTCCCCCGTCCCGGGAGGCGAGGATGCGAAATCCCCTCTCCCCAGTGGGGGGGCACTCCTCCACCCGGAGCTCGGCGATCTCTGCAAGCGGCGGCGCTTCGTCCCGCAGGGCGGAGAGGAAGGACTTTACGTTTCCGGCCGGGCCCTCCACCTCGATCTCCACCCCGGCGTCCCCAAGGTTCCGGACGAACCCAGCAAGGCCACTTCGCACGGCAATGCGGTACACGAAGGGGCGAAACCCCACCCCTTGTACGATTCCGCTTACGTGTGCCCTGACTCGGACCGGTGTCTTCATGACCGGTGATTATAGGGATTGCCATCCCCCATCTTAGAGGAGCCCTTGCTACCTAGGACGGGCTTATGGGGACCACCCGTTAGCCTGACGGAAGCTGAGTTCCCGGACGTTCTTCCACCGTGAGGCCGACGATGGCGAGGTCCCTCCCCTCCAGGATCTCCACCTGCGCCCCGCAGTCAGGACAGGAGAGGATGGGGATCGCCTGGTGCCAGCCTTCCTCCACCAGATACCGGGCATCCCCCTCATAGCCACAGGCCCGGCAGCGTACCACCACCGGCACCTTCTCTATCGCAAGCTCCGAGCCGGCGAGGGGCGTCCCCTCCGAGAGGATGCGCCATGCCTCCCTCAGGGCCTCCTCGGAGAGGATGAGCAGCTCCCCTTGCCTGACATGCACCTTCACGATCCGCCCCTCCACCGGATGGGCAGAGAGGTGCTCGAGGAGACCCTCCAAAAGGGAATGGGCCAGGGAGTACTCGTGCACCTTAAAAACCCAGGGCGGAAAGGAGCTCCTCTACCCCCCGACCGCTCTTGGCGTCCGTGAGCACCGCCCGGCCGTGTGGGTTCACCTTGCGGTAGTCCTCCACGATCTTCTGGGGATCTACCCCAACAATCTCCGCGAGGTCCACCTTGTTGATCGCCACCACGTCCGTCTGGGAGAACATCTTGGGGTGCTTTCTCACCATGTCGTCCCCCTCGGTCACCGAAATCACCACCAGGTCTTGATCGGTGCCCAAGGGAAAGTCGGCCGGGCATACGAGGTTGCCCACGTTTTCGATGAACAAGACGTCCACCGCAGAGAGCGGAAAATCCTCCAGGGCATGGCCTACCCGGTGGGCATCGAGATGACAGTCGTCCCCGGTGTTGATCATAGTGCTGGGGAGCCCCGCCGCCTGGAACCTCCGCATATCATCGTCCCCGGCCACGTCCCCAGCGATGGCCCCCACCCGGACCCCCTTCCCCTGCAGGCGCTGGGCCATCCGAAGGATGAGGGCGGTCTTGCCCGAACCGATGGCCCCCATGACGTTGATCGCCCGTACCCCGCGATCTGCAAGGAGCTCGTAGTTGCGCTCGGCAAGCTCGAGCTGCCGCCTCAAGATATCGCCAAATCCTGTCCTGATTTCATGCATGGCAATGGATCTTATCCTCCCCCTGCACCGACCCGCAACAACCCCTCCAGCTGACCACGGTCATCCTTGGGATTGATGTTTCTCATGATCGTAGGTTCAAGTTGTGACTGGGGACTTGCCAAGTGCTCCGGCCTTGTTGTATATTCGCCCGACATGCGTAAGGCAGCCGGGTGGATAGTGACGGCCGCATTCGCGCTGGTCGTTTATTTATTGCTCGTACTGTGGACCGGCTCCATCGGGCTTTGGTCCCCTTCAGAGCTCATCGCCGGGGGGGTGCTTTCCGCCTTGGCTGGCCTTGTCGCCGGGCGCCTCCTTTGGGAGCGGGGCGGCTGGCGCATGCTTCAGCCCCATCGCTGGGTACTGTTCTTCTTCTACCTCATCGGCCCCTTCTTTTTGGCCATGGCCAGGGCCAATTTGGACGTGGCCTTCCGGGTGATCACTGGGCGCATCCGCCCTGGGATCGTCAGGTTCAACCCCGGGCTTAGGACCGACCTTGCGCGTACCGTGCTCGCCAACTCCATTACCCTTACCCCCGGCACCCTGACCGTGGATGTCGACGACGAGTCCGGTGACTTTTACGTGCATTGGATCAACGTGAAGAAGGAGGAGCCAACGCCCGAGGACGTGTGTGGGCCCTTCCCCAGCTGGGCTAGGAGGATTGCGGAATGATTGTTGAGCTTTCCTTTGGGGTGGCGGCGGCGGTGTTGCTGGGCTTCATGTGTGTTTCCATGCTCAGGCTTGCCATTGGCCCCACCGCCGCGGACCGGGCCGTGGCCTTGGACACCGTGAATACCTTGGTGGTCACCACCATGGTGCTTTTGGGGGCCGCCTTCGGGCAGGTGGTATATGTAGATGTGGCCATCGTATATGCCCTACTCTCCTTCGTAGGGACGCTTTACATCGCCCGCTACCTGGAAGGGGGGCTTAAGTGAACGTCCTCATCTACGTGTTCCTCGCCATCGGGGCCGTCTTCAACGGCCTGGGCGCGGTGGCCCTGATCCGGTTTCCGGACGTCTACACCCGCATCCACGGGGCCACCAAGTGCACCACCTTTGGCTCCATCTTCTCCATCCTGGCGGTGGTGATCTATGGTTTCGCCCGCGGCGGGGGGCAAGGGGGGACGCTGGCGGTCCACGCCCTGATCGCACTTTTATTCCTGCTTCTCACAAACCCCACCGGCTCCCATGCCCTGGCCCGTGGCGCCCACCGGGGGGGCATCAAGCCGTTCCGGGCAGTCGTGGATCGGCTGGAGGAAAAGCGATGACCCTGTGGGGCGTGCTCCAGGTGATCACCCTGGTCTTGGTCGTGGTTGGGGCAGCCCTGGCCGTGTGGCTCAGGGACCTCCTGGCAGCGGTCATCGCCCTGGCCGCTTCTAGCCTTCTTCTTTCCCTTGAGTTTTATCTTCTCCAGGCCCCGGACGTGGCCATCGCCGAGGCCGGGATCGGGGCAGCCCTCACCACCGCCATCTACATCCTCGCCATCCGCAAGACTAGGCGGAAGGAGGAGGAATGAAGTGGATTAAGGTAGGTGCGTTTCTTGTGATGGTGGGGTTCCTGGTCGGGGCGGCGGCCTGGATGCACCCGTTTGGGGTCCCTTGGGCAAGCGAGATGGACGATTACTTCATCGCAAACGCACAAGGGGAAGCCGGGGCCAACAACGTGGTCACCTCGGTGGTGTTCGACTACCGAGGCTTTGACACCTTGGGGGAAGCCACGGTGCTTTTCTGTGCGGTGGTGGGGGTGGCCTTGATGCTGAGGAGGGTGCTCCGATGACCGTAGTGGTAAGGACCGTTGCCCGCATCATCACGCCCATGATCCTTGCCTTCGGAGGCTATGTGATCATGCACGGCCACCTTACCCCGGGGGGCGGGTTCCAGGGGGGCGCGGTGGTCGCCTCGGCCATCGCCCTGCTCCTCGTGGTGTTCGGAGCGAGGCGCCTTGCGGGCTACAAGAACCTGCTCTCCCTCCTTGAGGATTTGGGGGCGATCGCGTTCGTAGCCCTGGCGTTCCTGGGGATTGGCTATACGTTCTTCAGAAACGTGCTTGCGGGAAGCGGGGGCCTGTTCGGGATGCCGGTCCCCTCAGGACCAAACCCCGGGTTCTTGGATACCGGCGGTACCCTCCCCCTCATGAACTGGGCCGTGGGCCTGAAGGTGATCGCCGGGCTCGGCTCGGTGGTGCTATTGCTCGGCCTGTTTGGAGGTGGGGATGATCGGTAACTTCCCGTTCGTGGTGTGCATGATCCTCATCGCCCTGGGGCTGTGGGCTCTCCTTTTCCGTCGCAACCTGATCAAGCTGGCCATCGGGATTACCCTTATCGAAAGCGGGGTCAACCTGTTCCTCGTGACCTTGGGCTACGTGCGGGCAGGGGTGGCGCCCATCTACACCTACGCCCCGCCAGGGGCGAAGATGGTGCTCCCCACACCCCAGGCCCTGACCCTCACATCCATCGTGATCGGCCTTGCCACTACCGCCCTGATGCTGGCCTTTGCGGTGGTGATCTACCGGCATCGGGGCACCTTGGACGCGCGGAAGATCAGGGAGCTTAAGGGATGACAATCGGAATGCACGCGCCGATCCTTGCCATTGCGGTGCCGCTTCTAGGGGCGTTTGCCCTCCCGGTTTTGGCCAAGGTACACAGGAGCCTGCGGGACCTGTGGGCGATCGCCGTGGGCGCCTTCACCTGCGCCATGGTGATCACAGTTGCCGTGCAGGCCTTCACCTCCGGGATCCAGGTCTATACCCTGGGGGCTGCATCCCCCACGGATACGATCGCTTCCGGGGGCTTCCCCATCCGCATCATGCTCGTGGTGGACGGGATGTCAGCGTTCATGGGGCTCATCAGTGCTCTCGTGGGCCTGGCCTCCCTCATCTACGCCTTCCACTTCCTCAAAGAGGAGCAGGGGAAGACTCTGGCCATGACCCTGTTTTTCCTCCTGTGGGCGGGGATGCTGGGGATGGAATATACCGGGGATATGTTCAACTTCTTCGTGTTCCTGGAGGTCACAAGCATCGCCGCCTGTTCTCTTGTGGGCTACCGCACCTGGGAGTCGCGCCCCGCGGAGGCAGCTTTCAAGACCATGGCCATGTACACCGTGGGGGGGCTACTCGTCCTCCTCGCCATTGGGATCCTGTATGGGGAGCATGGGGCCCTGAACCTCGCCTACCTTTCCTCCAGGATCGCGGGCTCGCAGCTTGATAAGATCGCGCTTGGGCTCCTGCTCGGCGGCCTTCTTATGAAGGCGGGGGCGGTGCCGGCCCATATGTGGGCCCCGGATGCCTACGGGGAGGCCCCGGCCCAGGCAGCCATCGTACTGGTGGCCAACACACAAGCCTCCCTTTATGGGCTGTGGCGGGTCCTGTTCACCTTGTTTGCTGGGGCGCTTTCCGCCCCGGCGGTGGGGTGGCTTGTGACCTCCTTGGGCGTGCTCACGCTGCTCGTGGCGGTGCTCATGGCCGTCATCCAAACCGACCTTGGGCGCCTCATCGCCTATGGGGCCGTCTCGCAGATCGGCTACATGCTCCTCGGGGTGGGGGTAGGGCTCACCGTGCTCTCCTCCCGACCGGATTTTGGCCTGGTGGCGATGCAGGGGGGGATCTTCCACATGATGAACGACGCGGCCACCATTGGGCTTCTCTTCTTGGCCGCAGGGGTGGTGAAACGGGCGGTTGGCACCAGGGACCTTCGGGCCTTAGGGGGGCTTGGACACGACCTTAAGTGGACCGGGGGGTTTTTCTTCCTGGGCGCCATGGCGCTCGCCGGGATCCCGCCGCTGAACGGGTTTGCCTCAAAACTTTTGATCTACGAGTCGAGCTTTCGGCTTTCCCCCATCCTCACTGCCATCGCCGTTTTGGGCTCGATCTTGCTTTTAGCCGTGTTCGCGCGGGCGTTCCAGGGGGCGTTCTTGGGGCCCAGGCTGCGGGAGGCCAAACCCGCCTCCCTTTCGATGCTCATCGCCATGGGGGTATTGGCGGCGGTGATCCTGGCGATGGGACTTGTGCCGGATTTCTTCGTGGAGCACCTGGTGACCCCGGCGGCGGAGGCCCTGTGGCGGGGCCGGGACCTGTACTTGGCTGCGGTGCTCGGAGGGTGAGATGAGGCTGGTTACGGGACAGGGATACTGGAGTCCACTCGTGTGGCTGGCCCTGGCGGCTGGGGTGGCGCTCCTCGCTTGGGCGTTTTGGTCCCGAGGGCAGCGCACCTACAAGGCCGGGACCGAGCAGGATCTGCCGTTCCTCTCCGGGGAGCGGGCCCCTGAGGGGGCCCATGTGGGGGCCCCCCACCTTTATTGGGGGTTTGCGCAGGCGCTCCGACCAGTGATGGACTGGCTCAAGGCCTTCCACTCCGGTTTCCTCGGAGATTACGTGACCTGGACGGTGATTTTGTTGGCGGTGGCGCTCCTCGTGGTGGTGCTGACCTAGGAGGAAAGGGATGAAGCTATCGTCGTTTAAGCGAGCGCTGTGGGTGTTTCACGTCCCAACCGGATCGTGTAACGGCTGCGACATCGAGATCGTTGCCGCCCTCACCCCCCGCTACGACGTGGAGCGGTTCGGGATCCGGCTGGTGGGGACCCCCCGACATGCGGACGTGCTCCTCGTCACCGGGGCGGTGACCCGCCCTATGGCCGAGCGCCTGAGGCGCATCTACGAACAGACCCCGGACCCCAAGGCAGTGGTGGTGGTGGGCAGCTGCGGGAGCACAAGCGGGGTGTTTTATGAGTCCTACAACATCGTGGGACCGGTGGACGAGATCATCCCTGTGGACGTGTACGTGCCCGGCTGTCCTCCCCGCCCCGAGGCCATCATCGACGGGGTGGTGAAGGCGGTGGCCAAGCTGGAAAAGATGGAGGCGGGGGAGCCGGTATGAAGGCCAAAGACATCCTCACCGCCCTGGAAGAGGCCCTGGCCGATCGGCTCCGGGATTCGGAGATCCGCACCCGCACCGTGGGCGTTCGGTCCCCCCGCACCATCGAGGAGGTGTGGGGAAGGATCGACCGCGAGGTCCTGCTCAAGGCGGTTCAGACCTTAAAGGATCTGGGCCCCTTGCACATCTCCATCATCTCGGGGAGGGACTTGGGGGAGGAGATTGAGCTTCTCTATCACTTCACCGTGGGGTTCGGGACCGAGGACGGTGAAGTACTGGTCACCTTGAGGCTCACGGTGCCCAAGTCGGACCCCATGGTACCCTCCCTGTGCGGGGTCCTCCCCGGGGCCCAGACCACAGAACGGGAAAAGATCGAGTTTTTAGGGGTGGAGTTCTCCGGGATCCCTGACTCCCGGCACCTGTTCCTGCCCGAGGACATGGAGGTACACCCTTGGCGGGTGGACGAACCGGAGCTCGAGAAGTTCGTCAAGCGGAAGGTCAAGTGGGAGGAGCGGGATGGAGAATAAGATGTTTGAGATCCCGATTGGCCCGGTACACCCAGCTCTAAAGGAACAGATCCGATTCACCTTCCAGGTGGAGGGGGAGCGGATCGTGGGGGTGGACATAAAACCGGGCTTCGCCCACCGGGGGATCGAGTTCATGGGCATGCACCGGAATCTAGTCCAGGTCCTATACCTTGCCGAGCGCATCTGCGGGATTTGTTCCATCTCCCACCCCATCGCCCTTATCCAGGCGGTGGAAAACGCCGCCGGGATCGAGGTCCCCCCCCGAGCCCAGTACATCCGGGTGATCGTCGCCGAGCTTGAGCGCATTCACTCGCACCTTTTGTGGGCTGGGGTGGCGGCCCACGAGCTGGGGTTCGACACCCTGCTCCACCTCACCTGGAAGGTGCGGGAGAAGGTGTTGGACATCCTGGAGGAGCTCACTGGAAACCGCGTGAATTACGCCATCCCGATCTACGGAGGGGTGAGGCGGGACATCGCCGCGGAGCAGTACCCCAGGGTGCAGGACATGATCCGTTACTACCGAGGGCTTTTTGAGGAGCTCTGTGACCGGTTTTTGAACGATGCCTCGGTGGAGGCCCGTACCCGGGACGTGGGGGTGCTCGAGCCGGAGGAAGCGGAGGAATTGTGCGCGGTGGGGCCCACTGCCCGGGCCTCGGGCCTGCGTAAGGACGTGCGCCAGGACTGGCCGTACTTGGTTTACGGGGACCTGGGGGTCAAGGCCATCACCCCGGAGGATTACGGCCTTGAGACCCGCGGGGACGTCTACGACAGGATCGTGGTACGCCTCCTTGAGGTAGGCCAGTCCCTTTCCATCATCGAGCGGTGTCTTGAGGAGATGCCCGAGGGGGAGATCACCTCCATCCCCAAGATCCCGGCCCTTTTGGCCCAGCTCAAGAAGGCTGAGGGCGAGGGGATCGGCCGGCACGAGGCCCCTAGGGGTGAGGTCATCCACTACGTCCGCCTGGAGGCGGGGGTGGAGGCCCCGGTGGTGTGGAAGGTGAAGGCCCCCACCTACTCCAACCTCCTGTCCTGGTATCCCATGTTCGAGGACCAGGAGATCGCAGATATCCCCATAGTCGCCGCCTCCATCGATCCCTGCATCTGCTGCATGGACCGGGTACACCTTGTGCGGGGCGGTCGAAAGGAGCTGGTGTGGAAGGAGGAGCTCCTCAAGCTCTCCTGGGAGAAGACAAAAAGGATCGCGGGTCACGGTTTACGGATCACGGGAGCGAACGATGAGCGCGCTTAACGCTCTTT
>CAYUWL010000010.1:0-25178 GCA_964448595.1 uncultured Thermotogaceae bacterium | reverse complement strand
TCGCCCCCGTAGCGCTTCACCTCTTTGACCATGGAGGACGAAAGGAAACAATACGTGCCGGCCGTCATGAAGAACACCGTCTCGATGTCGGAGTCAAGGTCCCTGTTGGTAAGCGCCATTTGGAACTCATAGTCGAAGTCCGAGGTGGCCCTGAGTCCCCGCACAATCGCTACCACCCCGAGCGCCTTCGCACACTCGATGAGGAGTCCGGAGTAGGTGATCACCGGCACGTCCTCGATCCCCACCTCCTCAAGCGCCCTTTTCACCAGACGCTTCCTCTCCTCCGCCGAGAAAAGAGCCCCCTTGCGCGGGTTTTCCACCACCGCGATGGTGAGCTTGTCGAACACCTTCCTTGCCCGGCGGACGATGTCCAAATGCCCATAAGTGATGGGATCGAAACTTCCCGGGTAAAGCGCCGCACGCACCTAGGTCACCTCCACATGGGGTCTCCCCAATCGCTCAAGGCGAGCCGCCGACGGCCCCACCAGTGCCAGCGCCGCAAGCTCTGGCTTGAGGAACCGGGCTGCCAGGTCCCGGACTTCGTCCGGGGTCACGGAAAGAAGCCTCCTTTCCACCTCAGCGATGGGGGTGATCTCGCGTCCCAAGGCCGCGTTCGTCCCGAGGCGAAACATCCTGCCGCCCGGATCCTCCAAGCCGAGCAGGAAACTGCCCCGCAATCGGGCCACTGCCCGGGCGACCTCCTCCTCAGTCGGGGTGGTCTGGGACAGATCCTCGATCTCCCGCCATATGAGCTCGAGCACCTCGGGAAAACGCCTCTCCTCTGTGGCCGCGTAGACCATCAGGGCACCGGCATCGGTGTAATAGGCGGTGCTGGAAGCCACGGTATACACCAAGCCCCGCTCTTCCCGCACCCGCTGGAACAGCCGCGAGCTCACGCCCCCACCAAGGATGGCGGACAGGACCTCGAGGCCATAGCGCTCTTCGGCTCCAGCCCTGACCGTGGGAAACCCAAGGGCCAGGTGCACTTGCTGGATCTGGCGTTCCCCCACGACAAGGCCGGCCTTCGGCACAGGGGCCGCACGCCGGGAAAGCTCCCCGTCCGTCCCGGCCGGCCAAACCCGCTCCACATGGCTGATGAGGTCCTCACAGTCGAGCTTGCCGCTTGCGGCCAGGATCATGCGGGCAGGCCGGTAATGCTGCTTGAAAAAGCCCCTCACATCCTCGACGCTCAGGCGGGACACCGCCTCCAGGGTCCCCAGGACAGGGCGCCCCAGGGGGTGTCCGTCCGCCCACAGCTGCTCGAACAGGAGACGGAGGGCTACATCTTGAGGGTCATCCTCCGCCTCGCGGATCTCCTCCAGGATCACCGCCCGCTCCCGCTCCAGGTCCTCGGGGGCAAGGCGAGGCTGGGTGAGCATCTCGCCCAGCACCTCCAAGGCTACATCAAGCCCTTCTTCGAGCACGGTGGTGTAGTAAAAGGTGCTCTCCTTTCCGGTGGCGCCGTTGAGGTTCCCCCCCAACGCGTCGATGACCTGAGCGATCTCAAGGGCGCTACGGCGCATCGTTCCCTTGAAGGCCATGTGCTCGAGAAGATGGGCCAATCCCCCTTTACCCGGGGGGTCATCCCGGCTCCCCGCCCTCACCCATATGCCCAAGGCCACGGAACGCACCCGCTCCATGGGCTCGACCAATATGTACAGGCCGGAGGGGAGTCTGTGGGAGTAAAGCCCCGGATATAACTCCTCCATCACAGGGAACCCTCGAGCCGGACCGGACCTTTGGGGAGAACACGTTTTAGCTTATAGCGACCCTGCTCGTCTATCTCCACTATCTCGACCAGCATCTTGTCGCCCTTCTTGGCCACCTTGCGGGGATCGGCCTTCTCGCCGAGGCGAGTCTTGTGCACCAGGCCCCGCACCCCTGGGGCGATCTCCACGAACACCCCGTAGTCCACCACGTTGGTCACCTTGCCGGGCAGGATATCCCCCACCTTGAGGATGGGCCGCTCCCGCACGAGCTTGAGCCGTGGCCGGCCGGAATCGTCGGTGCCGATCACCTCCACGGTGACTTCGTCGCCCACCTTGACGATGTCCTCCACCTTCTCCACGTAGCCGTCGGCCAGGTTGGAGATGTGGATGAGGCCATCTACGCCGGGTTTGAGCTCCACGAAGGCGCCGAAGGGGACGATTCTCACCACTTTGCAGCGCAGGACCTGGCCCACTTCGATCTCCTCGGTGAGTTCCTCCACCATCCTCCGGGCCCGGGCCACCGACTCGGCGGAGTCCCCGGCGATTTTGACCGCCCCGTCGTCCTGGATGTCGATCTGGGTCTCGGTATCCTCCTGAATCTTGCGGATGGTGCGGCCGCCAGGGCCGATGACCAGGCCGATCTTTTCGGGGCTTATGTGGATGACGTCCAGGGCAGGGGCGTAGGGGGAAAGGTGCGGCCGCGGAGCGGGCAGGGCCTCCTCCATCAGGTCGAGGATCCGCATGCGGGCCTCCCTGGCCTGGGCCAGCGCTTCCTGCATAAGCTGTGCAGAGATACCCCCGGTCTTGACGTCGAGCTGAAAAGCTGTGATCCCTTCCCGGGTTCCGGCCACCTTGAAGTCCATGTCCCCGAAGTGGTCCTCCAGCCCCAAAATGTCGGTAAGGATCACGTACTTTCCCGTGGCTTCGTCGGTCACCAGCCCCATGGCCACCCCGGCCACCGGCCGCTTTATCGGCACGCCGGCATCCATCATCGCCAGGCACCCCGAGCAAACCGAGGCCATGGAGGAAGAGC
Organism: uncultured Thermotogaceae bacterium; assembly: GCA_964448595.1. GTDB lineage: Bacteria > Bipolaricaulota > Bipolaricaulia > Bipolaricaulales > Bipolaricaulaceae > 64-32. The sequence continues at coordinate 22,436 of CAYUWL010000010.1, read as the reverse complement.
CGTTTGACTCCAGGATCTCAGATACCACCCTGATGATGTAGGGGAACTCCTCCTCCGGAGGGACCACGGCCTGCAAGGCCCCTTCTGCAAGATGCCCATGGCCGATCTCCCGTCGGGAGGGTGGGCCCATCCGCCCCGCCTCCCCCACCGAGAAGGGGGGGAAGTTGTAGTGGAGCATGAACCGTTTCAGCCCCTCTTCCATCATCAGATCCACGATCTGGGCATCGCGACGGGTGGCCCCCAGGGTACAGGTCCCCAGGGACTGTGTCTCGCCCCGGGTGAACAGGGCCGAACCGTGCACCCGGGGCAGGATCCCCACTTGGATGGTGATGGGGCGGAGCTCATCGGGCCTGCGGCCGTCCATGCGCTCGCCCAGCTCCAAGATCGACCAGCGGGCGAACTCCCGGTACACGTCGTCGAACGCGGCTTTGGCCAAAGCCAAGATGTGTTCCCTTTCCCCCTCAGGGTAGCGTTCCGCCACCTGCTGGGCCGCCTCGGCGGCCATGGCTTCCGCCAGCCGCTCCCGCGCCTTCTTATTGGGTGCAACCTTTAGCTCCGGAAGCCGCCCCCACACCAGCTCCTTAACCTGGTTGTAGACCTCCGTCTCTTTCTCGGAAGGGGGTTCAGGCACGCGCTTCTCCACTTTGTGCCGGGCAGCGAACCGCTCCTGCAGCTCGACAAGCTCACGGATCACCTCATGCGCAGTCCCAATGGCCTCGATGACCTTCTCCTCAGGGACCTCCCGCATGCGCCCTTCCACCATGGTGACGCTGGATTTGGTCCCGGCCACGGTGATATCCAGGTCCCCTTCATCGAGTACTTGATCGGGCGGGTTTACCACCACTTTGCCATCCTGAAGCCCCACCTTGACTCCGGCGATGGGACCTTGGAACGGGGCCGGGGAGATCATCAAGGCCGCCGAGGCCCCCACCATGGCTGCGATCCCAGGCGGGCAGTCCTTTTCCGCTGAAAGGACCGTGGCCACGATGTGCACCTCTTCTTTGTACCCCTTGGGGAACAAAGGACGGATCGGCCGGTCAATCAGACGGGCCGAGAGGATGGCGGCGTCGGAGGGCTTTCCCTCACGCTTGAAAAAGCCGCCTGGGATCTTCCCTCCGGCGTAGAACTTCTCCTCGAAATCCACCCTCAAAGGGAAGTATCCGATGTCCTGCTCCAAGGGGCTTGTGACCACCGTGGCCAATACCTTGGTGTCACCCCAGGTAACGAGCACGGCGCCATCGGCTTGCCTTGCCAAGGCGCCGCTTTCCAGCTTGAACCTCTTTCCTGCTACCTCAGCTTCCTCTACATGCATTCCTTATACACCTCTGATGCCGAGCTCTTGAATGAGCCGGGCGTATCGATGCGGGTCTTCCCGCTTCAAGTACCGAAGGAGCCTACGGCGCCGTCCCACAAGCAGCTGCAGCCCACGGCGGGAATGGAAGTCCTTCTTGTGCTCCTTCAGATGCTCGGTGAGCCGCGAGATGCGCTCGGTGAGGAGCGCGATCTGCACCTCGGGGGAACCGGTGTCCCCCTGGTGACGGGCGAACTTCTCGATGATCTTTTGTTTTTCCTCCTGAGCAAGCGCCATGTTCCCACCTCCAATCGCCCATCCCCGAGCGGGCGCTCGCCCGGGAAGGGTTCTAGCGAAACCGACGAGCTAGCTCCCGACACTTGGCCTTCACCGCCTCCTCATCCAAGGTGAGAAGCTCACCATCGAGGAGAAGGGGCCTTCCGTCAACAAACACCCCCACTACATCGGCTGCGTGGCCAGCATAGACCAGGTCCGAAAGCGGACTGTGCCCAGGGCACAGGTGCACCCCTTCTAGGGATACAAGCACCCCGTCGGCCCGTCGTCCTTCCTCAATTGTACCCAATTCCTTCCCCTGGCCAAGGGCCTGGGCCCCCCTTAAGGTGGCCACGGCCAACGCCTCTGGGGCGGGCAGGGCCTCTGGGTCGCCGGTCTTGAGCTTGGCCAAAAATGCGGCAAGCCTCATCTCCTCCACCATGTCCAGATCCCCGGCCGAACCGGCCCCATCCGTCCCCAAGGCCACGTTCACCCCGGAAGAGAGGAGCTCCACCACAGGGGCGATCCCGCAGGCGAGCTTGGCGTTTGAACTGGGGCAGTGAACCGCGTTGGCTGAATGTGCCGCCAGGATTTCGATGTCTTTTTCGGAAAGGTGGACGCAGTGGGCGGCGATGACCGGAACGGAAAACACCCCCAGCTCCTCCAGCCACAGGATGGGGGATTTGCCGTGCCGGGCCTCAAAGTCCTCCACCTCTTCCTTGGTCTCAGCAAGGTGAGTGTGGATGGGAACCCGGAGCTCCTTGGCCAGGGCAGCGGCCTCCTTCCACACCTCAGGACCGCAGGTATAAGGGGCATGCGGAGAGAGAGCGCCCCGGATACGCCCCTCAGCCTTCCCATCCCACTCGCGAATGAGTCTCTCCGCCTTCTTAAGCTCCGATTCAGCCCGGGCCGGAGTGGGAGCGATGACCCCATAAGAAAGGAGGGCCCTGAGGCCGACCTCTTCCACCGCGGCCGCCACCTCCTCCATGAAGAAGTACATGTCGGCAAAACAGGTGGTGCCCGAGCGGATCATCTCCCCGAGCCCAAGGAGCGAGAACCAGTACACATCCTGGGCGGTGAGCTTTCCCTCCGCAGGCCAAATCCGGTCCTCGAGCCAGCTCATGAGGGGAAGGTCGTCGGCAAACCCCCGGAACAAGGTCATGGCCAGGTGCGTGTGGGCATTGACAAAGCCCGGGATGAGGAGTTTTCCTTCCCCATCTATAACCCGATCGAAACTTCCCCCTATCCCCCCTCCTTCCACCACGGCGGCGTACCGCCGTCCCTCAATGGCCACATCGGCCTTGGGGATGACCCCCTCCTCCGGTCTTCGGATCACCGATACTCCACGAATTAGGATGCGCATACTTTACAGTATACGCCCCCCTTGACTTTTTTGGCCAGTCGTAACTTGCGCTATCATCGGATGTGGCTGAGGGCAAGTGGGCCGAGGATATCGCGTGCCGGTACCTGCGAAAGTTAGGCTACCTGATCGTAGCCCGCAACTGGCGCTGGCGCGGAGGGGAAGTGGACATCGTGGCCAAGGACGGGGGCACCTTGGTGTTCGTGGAGGTTAAAGGGAGAAGGGGGGGTGCATATGGAGCCCCGGAAGAAGCCGTTGACCTGCGGAAGCGAAGGCACCTATGGAGGACCGCCTTGGCCTTCTTGGGGGAGAAGGCCGGCAAGGTACCGGTTAGATTCGATGTCTTGGCCATAGGACCTGAGGGGGTTAAGCACATCAAGCACGCGTTTGAGAAAGACGATGTTTGCCAAGGTCACTAGTGGCACCCCGTTCGGGGTGGAGGCGCGCCTTGTGGAAGTACAGTGTGATGTGGGGCCGGGGCTGCCCGGCTTCTCCATCGTGGGGCTTCCGGAAAAGGAGGTATCTGAGGCGAGAGAACGGGTGCGGTCCGCCATCCGCAACTTGGGACTCCCTTTTCCCGGAACACGCATCACGGCCAACCTGGCTCCGGCAGATCTTAAAAAGGAAGGGGCTGGGCTGGATCTCGCCTTGGCCGTGGCCTTGCTTGTGGCCACCGGGGAGATCCCAGAAGAGCGTGTTGCAGGGCTGGTGTTTTACGGTGAGCTCTCCCTGGATGGGGGGCTACGCCCGGTGAAGGGGGCACTGGCGGTAGCCCTGGCCGCTCGGGGGGAGGGGCTTTCCGGCATGGTGGTCTCCCGCCCTTGCGCCCCGGAGGCCGCCCTGGTGGACGGCCTATCCGTATATCCGGTCCGCAGCTTGGGGGAGGCCGTTGCGTTTCTCAAAGGGGAAGCCGAAATCCCCCCGGCTCCCAAGGAGATCCCAGAAGAAACGCCCCCTACTTGGCTTGACCTGCGCCTGGTGCGGGGGCAGGAGCATGCCCGCCGGGCCTTGGAGATCGCCGCTGCCGGGGGACACAACCTGCTCATGGTAGGACCACCCGGAGCCGGAAAATCCCTCCTTGCTCGGTGCCTTCCGGGCATCCTCCCCCCGCTCACCTTCGAGGAAGCCCTGGAGGTAACCCGGATTTACTCGGTGGCAGGACTCCTCCCCCCAGGTCGGGCTTTGATGCGCTTCCGCCCCTTCCGCGCCCCCCATCATACCATCTCCTACGCGGGCATGGTGGGAGGTGGCCACGGGGTCCCAAGCCCAGGGGAGATCACCCTGGCCCACCATGGGGTACTGTTCTTGGATGAGCTTCCCGAGTTCGATCGAAAGGTGCTCGAGGCCTTAAGACAGCCTCTTGAGGATCGCAAGATCTCCGTGGTGCGGGCCGGGGTGGGGGTGACCTTCCCCGCCTCGTTCATGCTGGTGGGGGCCATGAACCCTTGCCCATGTGGGCACCTGGGGGATCCCTTGCGCCCCTGTCGGTGCCGCCCTCACGAGATAAGCCAGTACAGGAAACGCATCTCAGGCCCTTTCCTGGACCGGATCGACCTGTTTGTGGAGCTCCCTCGCCTGACCAAAGAGGAACTTTTGGGGGACGGCTCAGGGGAGCCTTCCGAGGCGGTGCGAGCCCGGGTGACCCAGGCACGCGAAAGACAGCGGGACAGGTTCCAGGGCAAGGCGAGCACCAACGCGGAGCTTGGGCCCCAGGAGGTAGAACGGGTCTGTAGGCTCAAGCCGGAAGCAAAACGGCTCCTCGTCCGGGCCATCGATCACTTCGCCCTCACCGGGCGGGGCTACGTGCGCGTGCTCAAGGTTGCCCGTACCATTGCTGACCTGGCTGGTGCTGATATCATCGAGGCGGAGCACTTGGCAGAGGCCCTGCAGTACAGAGCATTCGAGGAGGGTGAATCGTGAAGAAGAACGTTTTGGCCGTAGCGATGCTGGTTTTTCTTATGTTCTGCTTGGAACTTGTGGCAATTGCGCAACAGCCTTTTGTGGTAGACAAGATCGAGATCATAGGCAACGTGAACGTCCCCACCCGAGACATCCTCAAGGCTGTGGGGTTCAAATCCGGCGACACCGCCGACGTAGAGAAGGTCAAGGCTGCCGCCCAAGCCATCGAGGAGTTGGGCTACTTCGCCAAGGTCACCCCGAAACTTTCGGTGGAGGACGGCGAGGTCGTAGTCCGGTTCAAGGTGGTGGAGTATCCAAAGATCGAGCGCATTACCCTTCTTGGGATTCCCAAACTTGAGGCCAAGGGAGGGACCCTGTGGGCTGCCCTCAAAGAATGGTTCTCCTCCCCTCGTGTTTCGGAAAGCCGGGTCCGGTCAATTCTAAGGGACCACGACATCAAACCCGGCCAGGTACTGAACCGCGTTTACCTTCAGGAAGCGCTGAAGGCGGTGCTGGAGGAGTACAAGAAAAAAGATCTGGCCACCGTCCAGATAGGACAGGTCATCCCAGGGAAGGAGCTCATCATCGAGATCCAGGAGCTTCCGGTTTTGGGGCATCGGTTCAGCGGGCTTTCCACCGTGCCCGAGGAAGCCGCTGCGGGGCTGATCAGCGTCCCTTCCGGGGAGGTGGGGCGTTATTCCCAAATCCAGGCTTCCCTTCAGCGCTTGGCCAGCTCAGTTTACTTCTCCTCGGCCAATGTGGTGCCCGAACTTGAGGGAGAGGGGGTCTGGCTACGCTGGGAGCTCACCGAGCGGGTCCTACTCCCTGAGCCACAGCCTTTGGATGGGATCGAACTTGTGGGGGTCGAGGCCATCCCCTGGGAGAGACTATCCCCTCACCTGGGCTCTCTTCCCCAGGGCGTGGTCACCAACTACGACGTCCTCAAGGCCTTGGCCGGGGTGAACGACTACTACCGAAGGGAAGGGTACTTCATGGTCGATTTCCGCCCCGATGGGGTGGAGGGGGGCGTCCTGAGGGTAAAGGTCCTGGAGGGGAAGATCGACCGGATCGAGATTCAGGGGGAGCATGCCACCCAAGAACGTGTGATCCGGCGGGTGATGGCGCTCTCGGAAGGGGAGTTCTTGACCGAGGCCCGCTTCGCTGCCGCCCGGCAGGCCCTGATGGCCCTGGGCTACTTCAGCGACGTGACCCTGACTCCCAGCTGGGAAGGTGAAAAGCTCGTGCTTTCTGTCCAGGTGAAGGAACTGAAAAAGCTTGGCCAGATCGGGGGTTCCTTGGCCTTTTCCCCTAAAGAAGGGTTGGTGGGGAACCTCCAGTACTCCCAGAAGAACGTCCTGGGGACCGCCCAGGACCTCACCCTCACCTTTTCCAAGGGGCTGACCGGGACAGCCTCCACCACCTGGACGTTTGGCTATCAAGGGCATGCTTTCCCGGTCTACGACCTCGTGGGGCTTGATCTTTACCGCAAGGAAAGGCCTCAAAACGACACCAGCGTGGTCACCTTTGGCGGGAGCCTGAGCTTGGCCTATCCCATCGCCCCGTACCTCGACCTCAGCTTGGGCCTCACAAGCGAACAGGCTCAGCTCCTGCCGGAAGGGATCCCCCTTGAGCCGCGCAATGCCTTGCGGGTTGGCCTCACCTACGACTCCCGGGACAACCCTTTCTTCCCCCGCACGGGAAATTCGGGTCATCTCACCCTGGAGAAGGCGGGGACGTTCGCCCCCGGGGTGGAGTACCTCTCCCTTGATGCAGAGCTGGCGCGGTTCTTTCCCATCGACATCGTGACGCCCTTGGGAGAGGGGCGAGCGGCATTCGCCGGGCGGGCCCTGATCAAGCTGGGTTGGGACCTCCCCAAGGATTACCTGTTCGAACTTGGGGGTGCCGCCTCCGTGCGCGGGGCTCAGACCTCCACCACCGATCGCCTGGCTCTCCTCAACACCGAGCTCAGGTTCGAACTGGCACAAGGCTTTTCCCTGTCACTGTTTTGGGACTTGGGGGCCGAGCTTGGGGGTCAGGCGGCGTTCAAGAGTTCGGTAGGGCTCGAACTTTCCGCCCACATCGCCGGGACGTTCCTGCGCATCGACATGGCTTGGCCCAGCGACCGGCCGTGGACGTGGGTACCCGTCTTCGAGTTCGACATGAGCCCTATGTTTTGAGTTATGATGGACCATCCGGTTCGGAAGGAAAAGGAGGCAAGATAGCATGAAGGGAAGCACGCTGGCAATGGTGATCGTGGGGGCATTGGTGTTCGGGTTTGGAGGAGGGATCGTGGGGGGGCTCCTGTTCTCGAAAGGCGACGATACCTCCGCCCTGGAAACCCGCCTCGATAGCGTAGAATCGAACATTTCATCCCTGGAAGACCAGCTTTCCTCGCTCCCCCAGGGGCCTGGTCTTAAGGTAGCCTACGTGGACGCAGAGAGCCTGTTCGTCAAGGTGTTCCTGCCCCAGGTGGAGGCCCAGCGCCAAGCCATGTCCCAAAAACAAGGGGAAATTCAAAACCTCCAAGGCCGCTATCTTGAGGGTGAACTGACCCAAGATCAATATCAGCAACAGGTGGCCAAACTCCAGGTTGAGCTCCTCCAAGCCCAACTCAATGTGGACCTCACTATGCTCGACAAGATGATCGCCTCTCCTGGTTTTGTCAATTTCCGCAGCGACCTTGAGCGGATCCGGGAGCAGGCGCGTCCGCTTGCAGACGAGGTAAAGAATCTGCTTCAGACGGCCCAGCTTGGGATCGTCGATATGGAGGGTTTTTTGGCTCAATACGGGCAGCTTGAGTCCGCCTTCAAACAGCTGGATCAGCTCCTCACCCAGGCGGCCGCGGCCAAGATCGTGGAGATCGCCCAACAGGTCGCAAAGGAAAAGGGATTCGACCTCGTGTTCCGCAAGAAGGACGTCCTGATCTACCGCAACGAGGAGGCGGTGACAGATATCTCTGGAGACGTGGAAGGGCGCTTGTGGGGCCTGTTCAGTAGCTAACTATGGATGTCGAGGCCCTCAAGCGGTGTCTTCCGTTTGGGTATCCGTATCTCCTCATCGATCGCGTGGTCGAGCGGAGCGAAGGGGAGGTGGTGGCCCTAAAGTGTGTGACGGCGAATGAGCCATACTTTCAGGGCCATTTCCGTGCTCCGTACCCCTCCCTTATGCCCGGGACGATGATCCTGGAGGGGATGGCCCAGACCGCCGGCCTGCTCCTTCCAGAGGGGAAGCTGGCCGTGCTTGCCGGGGTGGAGCGGGCCAGGTTCCACCGCCCGGTGGTCCCCGGGGATCGAATCACCTACCGGGCACGCCGGCTCCGGCGCCGGCTGGGGCTCCTCAAGGCTGAGGTCCAGGCCCAGGTGGACGAAAAACCGGTCGCGGAGGCCACGATCTTGCTGATGGAGGTTGAGGATGTGGGAAAGGCTGGTTGAATCGGTCCCCAACGTCTCCGAGGGTCGGAAGCAGGAAACCATCGAAGCCATCGCCGCCGCCATCCGCGAGGTAGAGGGGGTGCGGCTTCTGGACGTAGATCCCGACCCCGACCACAACCGAACCGTCTACACCCTGGTGGGGGAGCCAGAGGGGGTGCTCGCGGCCATCCTGGCCCTGTTCGAGGTGGCGGTTCCGCGGATCGACCTGCGGACCCATTCGGGCCAGCATCCTCGCATGGGGGCGGTGGACGTGGTGCCGCTGGTTCCGGTGCAGGGGGTGACCATGGAGGATTGTGTGGAGCTATCCCGCCGCCTTGGCGCCGAAATCTGGGACAGGTTCCGAGTTCCCGTCTACCTGTACGAGGAGTCGGCTACCCGCCCAGAACGGAGGGACCTTTCCAGCATCCGCAAGGGGGAGTTCGAGGGTTTTCCTGAAAAGATAAAAAGACCTGAGTGGGCGCCGGATTTCGGGGAGCCGACCGTTCATCCTACCGCCGGAGTAACCGCGGTGGGGGCGCGGGAGTTCCTCATCGCCTTCAACGTGAACCTGGGGACCTCGGACCTTGGGGTGGCAAAGGCCATCGCCCGGGCGGTGCGGGGTTCCTCAGGCGGGCTCCGCTACGTTAAGGCGCTTGGCTTTGCCTTGGCCGAGCGGGGCATCGTCCAGGTATCCATGAACCTCACCGACTACAAGAAGACCCCTATCCCGCGGGTGCTAGAGCTGGTGCGCCGGGAGGCAGCCCGGTACGGGGTTTCGGTGGTGGGGACTGAGATCGTGGGCATGGTCCCCCAGGCAGCACTGGACCAGGTGGTGGAGTACTACCTTTCGCTCGAGCGGTTCTCTCCGGATATGGTGCTTGAGCGGAGGATCCAAGAGGCCCTCGGCAGTTGAAAGTAAACCACCGAGAGCACAGAGCAAGCCATTTCGGTGGTGAACGCCGTGGTGAGCTGGAGCTTGCCGTTCCGTAAAGTAGCGCTCTTGGGTCTGGGACGAACCGGCCGGGCCCTCGTCTGTTCCTTGTCCCGGTTTGGGCTTTCCCTCTTTCTCTCCGAAGCCCGTCGTCTGTCCGAGGAAGAGCGGGCCTTCCTCTCAGAGTGCGGGGTGGCCTGGGAGGATGGAGGACATACCGAGCGGGTGCTTTCTGCGGAGCTCATCGTCCCCAGCCCTGGGGTTCCCCCAAGCCTCCCTGTCATCCAACAGGCCCAGCGTCGCGGGATCCCGATCTGGTCGGAGATCGAGCTCGCCTTCCGCCTGGCAGCCCCTTCCGCCCTCATCGCGATCACCGGCACCAACGGCAAATCCACCACCTGCGAGCTCATCGGGGCGATCCTGAGGGCGGCTGGGAAAGAGCCTGTGGTAGCTGGGAACATCGGCCGTCCGGCCATCTCCACGGTGGACGAGGCATGCGGGCGTCCCTGGGTGCTGGAGGTGAGCTCCTATCAGCTTGAGTGGACGGAAAGCTTCCGCCCCCAGGTGGCGGTGTGGCTCAATTTTGCCCCCGATCACCTGGACCACCATGGAACGCTAGCTCACTACTTCGCCGCCAAGGCCAAGCTGTTGGCATGCCAAGGGGAGGGCGACACTGCCATCCTGCCGCCTGAGCTCATCGCGCGGCTTTCCCCCTGCGGGAAGGTGGTGGACTACTCCCAGGCCGAGCTCCCTCCCGGTTGGGGGGAAGGGGTGCCGGGCCACCTCCTTTCCGACCTCAAGGCTGCCTGGTGTGCTGCCCAGGCGGTGGTTCCCGAGCTCACCCGGGCTCCGCCCCCCTACGAACAGGTCTTGCCTGCCCTCCACCAGCCGCACCGCCTGGAGCTAGTGGGAGAGTTTTCGGGGATACCGTTCATCAACGACTCCAAGGCCACCAACGCCCATGCTACGGCGGCCGCCCTCAGGGCTGTCCCCGCCCCGATCGTCCTCATCTTGGGTGGACGCCACAAGAAGGAAGGCTACGAGGAGCTCAAGCAGCTCCTCACAGACAAGGTGCGATGCTGCATACTGATAGGTGAGTCCCAAGGCTTCTTCTCACACCTCCTCAGCTGTTGGGGGATACCTTACGAGCTCGCGGCAGATCCGCTGGACGCCTTGAGACGTGCCTATGCCCGGGCACGGACCGGTGACACGGTGCTTCTTTCCCCTGCCTGTGCTAGCTTTGACCAATTCGACAGTTTCTCCCATCGGGGGGAGGCCTTCCGCGCGGCGTTCCGTCAGCTGTCCCTTGGTTAAACCCTGCCTGTCCTCGAGCATCAGGACACCACGCACTCTGAGGCCTCACCCATAGGCCTCTCTCGTACCTCCTGGGTCCTTCCTTGGAGGGGACATACGCACCACACTCATCTTTCGGAGGTGGCCGTGGGAAGCCTGGAAGCACGGATCTTGATCGCCGTCGCGTTCTTGCTGTTCTTTGGCCTTCTGTTCGTCTACTCCGCCAGTTTCCCACTGGCCGAGCGCCTGTACGGCGAGCCGTTTGCGTTCCTGGTGCGTCAGCTTCTCGGTGCCGGGTTGGGGTTGGTTTTCCTCGCCTTCCTGTGGCGCGTTGACTACCACGTATGGGCCCGCATCGACGATCTGCTTCTCCTCGGGGTGTTTCTGGCCACGATCCTCACCCTATTTCCAGGGCTTGCCCATGGTCAGCGCTGGCTTCAGCTTGGGCCGGTGAGCTTCCAGCCCACCGAGCTCGGAAAGCTCGCCTTGGTACTGTACGTATCCAGCTCCCTAGTACGACGGGGGGAAAGGATCAACTCCTTCAAAGAAGGCGTTGCCCCTTACCTTGTGGTGTTCGGTGCGTTCGGGGTAGTGCTAGCTTTGCAACCGGACTTCGGGATGTTCGTCCTGTACGGGGCATTGATCGCGTTCCTCCTCTTGGTAGGGGGCGTTCCCTTAAGACCGCTCCTTGGCACTGCAGCGGCCATGCTCCCCCTTGGGGGGCTGATGCTCCTTGCCGCCCCGTATCGCCTAGGCCGTCTCCTTGCGTTCCTCAACCCGGCCGCGTATCGCCAGACATATGGCTATCAGGTATACCAGTCCCTGATGGCCATCGGGGCGGGAGGGGCTTGGGGGCGAGGGATCGGTGCCTCCCGGGCCAAGCTGTTTTACCTTCCGGCCGCGCACAACGACTTTGCCTTCGCAGTGGTGGCAGAGGAAACCGGGCTTATCGGTGCCCTCATCCTCATCGGACTTCTGGCCTGGCTGGTGGTACTGGGATTCCGGACGGCGGCCCGGGCGCCCGATCGACTCGGCACCCTTTATGCCCTGGGGAGCTCGTTCATCCTCGGCTTCCAGACCCTCCTCAACCTGGGCGTTGTGGTGGGCGTTGTGCCGGTCACCGGGCTCACGCTTCCGTTCGTGAGCTACGGAGGCTCCTCCCTGGCAGTTACGCTGGCGCTCGCAGGGCTCCTCCTTGGGGTAGCACGTCAAACCCGGCACGAACCCAGCCTTTCCCTCACCCAGGAGGTGGCCGGATGAGGGTGTTGGTAGCCGCCGGGGGATCGGGAGGACACGTTTATCCTGCCTTGGCCGTGCTGGAAGAGCTGCAAAGGATGGGCGAACTTTCCGCGGCTGCGTGGGTCGGGACCGAAAAGGGCATCGAGAGGAAGATCCTAAGCCGCCTCCCTTGGATCGACTTTTACCCCTTGCCCTGTCGCGGACTCCAGAGGAGTCGGCCCTGGAGCTGGCCTGGCTCTCTTTGGGCCAATCTATTCTCCTTGGTCCGGGCCGTGAAGGTCCTGCACAAGTTTCATCCCGACGTGGTCCTGGGCATGGGGGGCTACCCGGCACTTGCCCCCTTGCTGGCCGCGGCCCTCCTCCGTATCCCGAGAGCGATCCACGAACAGAACGCCTACATGGGGCTTGCCAACCGGCTGCTTGCCCTGCTGGCTGACAGGGTGTTCCTTTCCTTCCCCAAGACAGGGGGCGTCCCCGTAAGGAAGAAGGTGCTTGTAACTGGAAATCCGGTGCGCAGGGAATTTCTCACCCAAGGCACAGGACCTAAGGCACAAGAGCTCCTGATCGTGGGTGGGTCCCAGGGGTCCCGGACCTTGGTGGAGGCGACCTTGCGTGCGGCTAAGGCCCTGGCCCAGCTGGGCGGGCTCCGCATCAGGATGCAGGTGGGGAACGCGGCTGACCCCGATTGGGTCAAGAGGCGCCTCGAAGAAGCCGGACTAAGCGATGCCCGAGTGGAAAAGTACGTGGACCGTATGGCGGAAGCCTTGGCCCAGGCGAGGCTGGTGATAGCACGAGCCGGGGCTACTACGGTAGCGGAGCTCGCAGCCACAGGCCGGCCATCCATACTCGTTCCCTGGGCCGGAGCCGCGGGAGATCACCAATCCGGCAATGCCCAAGCCCTTGCCAAGGAAGGGGGATGTGTTTTGGTCCCAGAACGTAAGCTCAAGGAAATGGATTTGGGTAAGCTCATACTTAAATTGTGGATGGATGAGGAAAAACTTTGCCGCATGGCCCGTGCGGTCCGGCGGGTTGCCCGGCCGGAAGCCGCCAAAACGGTGGCCCAAGAGTTGCTCGCGCTTGCGAAGGGAAGCCGATGAATGGCCTTCCTGGTTGGCTTCACCTGGTGGGCATCGGAGGGGAGGGCATGGCTGCCCTAGCCCAGCTTCTTTTGGAAGCGGGGTTTGGGGTGTCAGGCACAGACATCAGACCCTCGCTGCGGCTGGAAAAACTCAAGGCCTGCGGGGCCTGCGCCCAGGTGGGGCACCATCAAGACCATGTCCAGGAGAGGACGAAGATCGTGGTCCATTCCTCCGCTATCCCCCCGGACAACCCAGAGCTCGTCGTGGCCAGGAAAAGGCATCTTCCGGTGCGTCCAAGGCTCTGGGCCCTGAAAGCCCTCCTTGAAGACCGCAAGCTCGTGGCCATCGCCGGCACCCATGGGAAGACTACCACCACCACCTGGGTAGCCCACATGGTGCGCGAGCTCACCGGTCAAGGAGGACACTATATCGGTGCGGAGGTCCCTGGATTTTCCTCTGCATGCCTTGGAACTGGACCATTCATCTTGGAAGTGGATGAGTCAGACGGACTGTTCACTCATCTGGCAACCGACATAGCCGTGATCACCAATGTGGATTGTGACCATCTGAACACGTATGGTGACTATGTAAGCCTTCGAGGGGCCTTCTCTAGCTTCGTCAGGCGGGCGGGGAAGGTTGCGCTCTGCCTCGATGATCCAGGAGCGGCCCTGCTTTTCGCCGATCGGCCGGATGCCCTTACCTATGGACTAAGGGGTGACGCTCAGCTTAGGGCACGAGGGCTTACCTTCCACAGAAGTGAGTCCATGTTCGACGTTTGGCTGGGGAAAAGGCCTATCTCAACCGTAAGCCTCCCTGCCCCGGGGGTGCACAACGTCAGAAACGCGCTTTCCGCCCTGGCCGCCGGGATTCTGCTCGGGCTACCCCCCCGTGAGCTCTGTCAAACCTTAAACAACGCCCCCCGTCCGAAACGCCGCCTCGAGGTGCTCGAGGAAAACGGGTATCTTGTCGTGGACGATTACGCACACCATCCGAGGGAACTTGCGTGTGGCCTGGCTGCGCTTCGCGCCGGCTGGCCTGACCGACGTATCGTGGCTATCTTCCAACCCCATCGCTTCTCCCGCACCGCTAGGCTCGCGGGCGCCTTTGGCAAGGTCCTGGCCCAGGCGGACCAGGCCGTCGTAACCGAAATCTACCCCGCCTTTGAATCCGCCATACCAGGGGTCAGTGGGGCCCAGGTGGCGGAGGCTGCCAGGGCGGCGAAAGGCAGGGTAACCTTCAGCCCAACCCTGCCGGAGGCCATGGACGCTGCAGCGAGGGCGATCAAGCCCGGGGACGTGGTGGCGTGTTTCGGAGCAGGTGACATATGGAAGCTTGCAATAGAAATGGCTCGCGGGCTCTCTTCGGGGTCCTGAAGGATCTGCCCGGTGCCCTACGCCTAGATGTGCCGCTTCGTTCCATCACCACCTTTCGCATCGGGGGGCCTGCCTGGACCGTGTTCGAGCCCGCAGGTACAGATGCTTTGATCGAGGCCGTAAAGCGGGCGAGAAGTCTTGGGATCCCATGGCGTATCTTGGGCAAGGGATCAAACGTCCTGTTTCCGGATCAAGGGTTCCCCGGGCTCATCATCTCCACCGCTTGTCTCAGCGAATGCCATAGCGACGACGATCTCGTCGTGGCGGAAGCCGGGGTCCCCTTGGCCAAACTCTCCAAGCTAGGGTTTTCTTCCCTTGCCGGGATACCGGGGACCGTGGGCGGGGGGCTAGTGACGAACGCCGGCACCAAATTTGGACAGATTGGAGATCAGGTGGAGTGGGTGGAGGTGCTCCTTCCAAGCGGGGAGGTGGCTCGGTGGGACGTGGAGGCCTGCGGCTTTTCGTACCGGGATTCCCGGCTTCGTCGGCTGGGCGTCCCTGTGCTGAGGGCTGGCCTCAGGCCGAAGGCGGGACCGGACCCAACGGAGGTCCTGGCCCAGCGCCGGGCCAGCCAACCCCTCGATTGGCCGTCCGCAGGATGTGTGTTCCGCAATCCCCGGGAGGCCCCCGCGGGCTGGCTCATCGACCGGGCGGGCCTCAAAGGGGTACGCCAAGGGGATGCCATGATCTCCCCCCGCCACGCCAACTTCATCGTGAACACAGGCCGGGCCCGGGCCTGCGACGTCCTGGCCCTGGTTGACCGGGTCCGGGCCCGGGTGGTAAAAACTTTTGACGTGTGGCTCGAGCTGGAGCTGGAAGTGGTGACCGTTTGATCCGGAGGCTACGGGGCCTTTCCCTTGGCCTCGCCATCTTCCTTGTGGCTTTGGCCGTCCTGCGCTGGGGCGGATGGTGGCGGGTAGCTGAGGTAAGGGTGCTAGGCGCTCATCATCTTCCCTCTGAATCCTTGGCCGAGTTGACTCAGATTGTTTCAAGTGCTAACATACTCCGGCTAGATTTAAGGGGGATTCGGGACCGGTTCATCGCAGACCCCTGGGTCAAAGATGTACGGGTTTGCTGCCATCCGTTGTCCCGAAAGGTTATCATATATGTTAGTGAAAGGGAGCCGGTGGGACGCGTAGAAACTGAGGGGGGATCAGCGGTCTGGGTAGACGCTGAGGGGGTGGTGTTAGGCCCCGCTGACGCGCCAATGCTCACCGGGGTCCGGGAGAGAGAAGGGCGGGTCTCCCCACAAGCGGCACAGGCAGCGCAAGCTCTGGAGAGGGCAAAGTCTGAGCTCTCCCCTTTTCTGCCCCGGTTTGATGCCTCGGATCCCGACTGCGTAATTGCCCGTTCTGACGAGGGGTTGGTCGTGCTCTGTGGCCCAATTGGCAGGCTCCCCCATACCCTTGCTATTCTGAAAAAGCTATGGGAGGAACACCAAGCAGGGCTGATCGACCTATCCGCTTACTCGGAGGTGGACCTCCGATGGGAAGGCCAGATCATCCTCAAGCCACGATGAAGGTGGTGGTTCGATGAGGCGGGAACGGCTGGTGGTGGGGCTGGACGTGGGAACCACGAAGGTGTGTTGTCTCGTCGCCAATGTGGTGGACGGGATCATCGAGATCATCGGTATGGGCATGTCCCCCTCGCGGGGATTGGAAAAGGGTGTGGTCGTGGACATCGGCCGCACCATCCAGTCGATTCGAAAGGCGGTAGAGGAAGCCGAAAACATGGCTGATGTCCGCGTCGACGACGTGTACGTAGGAATCGCTGGAAAACACATCCGCTCCGTCAACAACTCTGCTACGGTGTCCATTACCCGTCCAGACCGCATAATCACCAAGGACGACGTACGCCGGGTGGTGGAAGCTGCCCGTACCATCCCCCTTCCCCCGGACGTGGAGATGATCCACGTGATCCCACGGCAATACATCGTGGATGGCCAAGAGGGGATCACCGACCCGGTGGGAATGACCGGCACCCGACTCGAGGTAGACGTTCACCTGGTAATGGGGTCAGTCACGGCGGTTCACAACCTGGTGCGGTGTGTGGGGTCCCTGGGAATCCACATCACCCAGATCGTGCTCGAACCCCTGGCTTCATCCATGGCAGTCCTGTCCTCGGCAGAGAAGGAGCTGGGGGTGGTGCTCCTTGACGTCGGTGGGGGCACGACCGACATCTCCGTCTTCCGCGGGGGCGATATTTGGTTTTCCAAGGTCATCCCCATCGCCGGGGAACACATCACCAACGACATCACCGTGGGGCTGCAGACCCCCATCGAGGAAGCTGAACGGATCAAGAAGGAATACGGCACCTGTCTCGTGGACTCCGTAGCGGACGACGAGAAGATAGAGGTCGCCACCATCGGGGGCGACGGCACCAAGAGCGTGCCCCGCAAGAAGCTGGCCAAGATCATCGAGCCGCGGGTGGAAGAGATCCTGGACCTCGCCATGCAAGAGGTGGAGGACGCCGGTTACCGGGACCTGATCCCGGCCGGGATGGTTATCACCGGCGGTACGTCGCTTTTGGATGGAATTGTGGAATTTGCTCAGCAGCGGTACGGTATCCCCGTGCGGCGGGGGAGGATCCCACAAGGCATTCACGGGCTTCGGGATATCGTGGAATCGCCCATCTATGCCACCGCCATCGGGCTTTTGAAGTACGCGGTCGAGGGGCGGGATTTTGCCCAGGTGCGCTCGGGTTCCCGGGTGCGGACGAGCGGGGGGCTGTTCTCCCGACTGCTCGGCTGGTTCAGAAAATTCCTGCGGGGGTGAGGGAGACATGAACGGGGAGTCCCCGGCCCGGCTGATGGTGGTGGGCGTCGGCGGCGGTGGGGGGAACGCCGTCGACCGGATGATGCGCGCCGGGCTCCAGGGAGTTGAACTGGTGGCGGTGAACACCGACGCCCAAGTCCTCTCCATCGTACAGGCCCACAAGCATCTACAGATCGGGCGCAAGCTCACCGGGGGCCTGGGGGCCGGCGGTGACCCAGAGATCGGCAGGCTTGCCGCTGAGGAATCGCGGGAGGAGATCGCCGACCTCCTTCAAGGGCTGGACATGGTGTTCATCACGGCCGGGATGGGTGGGGGTACAGGCACGGGAGGGGCGCCGATAATCGCCGAGGTGGCCAAGGAGCTGGGGATACTGACGGTGGCCATCGTGACACGGCCCTTCTCCTTCGAGGGCCTGGCGAGGGCCCAACGGGCCGAGGTGGGGATCCAAAACCTGTCACAGAACGTGGATGCCATCGTCACCATCTCCAATGACAAGCTGCTCAAGGTGGCCCCCCCTGACATGCCCCTCACTCAGGCGTTCGAGCTCGTGGACGAGGTGCTCCGGCAGGGAGTGCAAGGGATTACCGACCTCATCACCGTCCCAGGACTCATAAACTTGGACTTCGCGGACGTGGAGTCGGTGCTGCGGGGGGCGGGCACAGCCATGATGGGGATCGGCGAGGCCGAGGGGGAGAACAAGACCCGGGAGGCGGCTCGCCGTGCCATCTCCTCACCCCTCCTCGATGCCACGGTCAAGGGTGCCAAGAAGGCCATCCTCAACATCACGGGCGGGGACGATCTCACTTTGGAAGAAGTCACTGAGGCGGCCGGCGTCATCCACGAAGCCCTGTCGGACAAAGCCGACCTCATCTTCGGCGCCACCATCCACGATGGCATGCAACGGGCACGGGTCACCGTAATCGCCACGGGATTCCCTCCCCTTTCTGGTGAGGGGGTCACAGAATCTGAGGAAGAGGCCATCCTAGAACGTATCGAGCGTGAGGGGATCGTGAGGGATGATTACGACATCCCCACTTTTCTCCGTCGGTCTCGGAGGACGGAGTTGCCCTAGCGCTCGTACCCGCAAGTGAGGGGCCACCTTCGGCCCATGCCGAACGCCTTCGGTGAGACTTTGATCACGATGGGTAGCTGCCTGCGCTTGTACTCGGAGCGGGTAAGCCTGCGGACGACCTCGCGCGAGAGCCTCTCTCCAAATCGGGACGCGAGCTCATCCCAGGGCTGGTTCTCCACTATCAGGGCGGAGATAAGTGGGTCCAACAGCTCGTACGGGGGAAGGTCCTGATCGTCACGCTGATCCGGCCTAAGCTCCGCGGAAGGGGGCCTGGACAGTGTGCTGTCCGGGATTACAGTCTCGCCGGCCTGCTCGTTTATGTATTTCCCTAGCTCGTAGACCTCGGTCTTAAGGAGGTCCCCGATGGGGGCCAACGCCCCCACCGTATCCCCATACAGGGTGCTGTAACCCATGGCAATCTCCGATTTGTTCCCTGGGCAGAGGACCACGTGGCCGGTGGCATTGGACAGGGTCATGAGGACCAGTCCCCTGATCCGAGCCTGGAGGTTCTCCGCCACCACCCCCTCGATGGGCACGCAAGAGGAGAGCAGCCTTGCAAGGGACTCATACAGCTCTCCGATGGGGATCTCAAGTAGCCGGATCCCCAGCGCCTCGGCCAAGGCCCTAGCCCCATCCTCAGACTCCCGGGAGGTGTAGGGGCCGGGGAGGAAGGCACCGAGCACCCGCCCTTTCCCCAGGGCCTGACAGGCCAAGGCGGTCACAACCGCTGAGTCCACACCCCCGGAAATCCCAACCAAGGCCCCCTTAAGGCCGTTTTTCTCTATGTAGTCCCGGATCCCAAGCGTGATGGCCCGGTGAACCTCGGCGAGCCCATCCTCCAGCGGGGGCGGGATCGGAGGTGCGGCGGTGTCAAACACGTAAACGCCTTCCTCGAAGGCCGGCGCGGAAAGCAGGAATGCCCCATCAGGCCGCAGGGCAAAGGAACCGCCGTCAAACACAAGCTCGTCCTGCCCTCCTACCAGGTTGGCATACACGATTGGGGCGCCGGCCAGAGCCGCCCAGCGTCTGGCGAGCCGCCTGCGCAGGGCCGGCTTTCCCCGGAAGTAAGGGGATGCAGACACGTTGACGAGGAGATCCACCCCCGCCTCTGCCTGGGCCGCGATCACTCCCCCCTCTTGCCAAAGGTCTTCGCACACCGAAAGCCCAAGGCGCAACCCTTGCCACGTGTGTACCGCGACCTGCTCGGCCGGGGTGAAGTAGCGCTCCTCCTCGAAAACGTCAAAGGAGGGGACACTCTTCTTCCCCTGATATCCAATGATCTCTCCATCTGCGATGAGAAAGGCTGCGTTGTGCAAAAACACGTCGCCGCCGAAGGCAGCCGCTGACGGGTCAACTCGATTGCCTTCTCGTTTCCCCGCCACGACCACATGGCCCATCACTAACCCGATGCCCTCCGTGGCCCCCACGATCTTATGGAATTCATGCCCGGCGGCCTCGAGGAACCCCCGCCGGTGGAGGAGGTCTCGCGGCGGATAGCCGAGCAGCACTAGCTCGGGAAGTACCAGAAGCTCTACCCCTTTGTCCTTGGCTGTGCGGATAGCGGAGATGATCTTGTCCCTATTTCCAGGAAGATCACCTACGATCATGTTAAGCTGGCCAATCCCGATCCTCACTTTGGCTCCTTCTCTTAAGTCGGAGTATATCCCAAGCCTATAGGAGGTCTAGCTTGGAGCGCAAGGTTTCTTTAGAATGCAAGCGTGCCATGGCCGATCTGACTTTCGGGGACGTGTGGAGTGTGTTGCGCTGGGTGCTGGTGGTGCTGGCCGCAGGCTTCATCGGCCAGTTCGGCCGCTACGCTGCCCAACGGATTCTCGAGCGCCGCCGGAGGAAGCAGGCATCCCTTGCGGCCTTGGAGACAGCTGCCTTGGAGCTGAAAAAAGAAAAAGTCAAGGCCAAGGTCGAGAAAAAGAAGGCCAAGGCCGAGATCAAACGAGCCAAGAAGAAAGGCTGACCTGGGCAAGAGCTTTCCCCCATAGCTCGCGTGAACCCCCAAACCATATAGGGAAAGACCTTGCCGAAAAAACTCCCTTCCGCCCGGGCTGGGAGGTGAGGCGTGCGGCGGGATGGGTGGGCACACGGGCGGAAGGGAGAAGGCCCTTTATTATAGCCGACTCCCAGAGGGCGTCGAGCCGCAGGCTGGTAAAATTCGGCACCAAGGAGGGAGACGATGTTCAAGGAGATAACGTTCCGCACAAGCTCCAGAGAGGAAGCGGTGGACATCACCGACCAGGTTCAAGCGGCCATCGCCGAAGCCGGGGTGGACGAGGGATTCGTGTTCATCTACGTACCCCACTCCACGGCTGCGGTGAGCATCCACGCCCGCTTGGAGCAGGGGGAGGCCCCACGCTTGGAGCGCATGCTGAACACAGCTTACCCGGACCAGGACGCGCCTCACACCACCAAGGCGGCGTTCGTCGCCCCTACGGAGGTGGGCATCGTGAAGGACGGCCGCATGCTCCTCGGGGAGGACCAACGCATCTACTTCTACGAGTTCGCCGGCCCCGCCGAGCGCAAAGTTTATCTCTACATAGGTTCTTAAGCCTGAAATCACTGGCCCCTCCTGGTGTATAATAAGATGATGGAGGGGCGATAAGAGTTTACCTTTCGGCTGGGAAGTGTCAGAGGAATTCGCTGGGAAGGGAGCAGGGTCTGCGCTTATCATGCCCCAGAACTCCGTGAAGCCCTCCCCCAGACCAATTTTTGGAGGTGGAGGCGATGAGATGGCGGCGTCTGGTGGTGGGACTCGTCCTGGGGGTATTGGCATTTACCGGGGCCGTGGCCCAGTACGGGGGCGAAGGGGGCTATGGCGGGGTTCACCTCCAGTTCACAGGGCGGGTGGTGGTCAGTGGCGGCAGCTGCCAACAGTGGGCCCAAGACCAGATCCAGTGCCAAGTTCCTGCCGGGACACAGGGAACGGTTGAGCTCACCGCCGTCGTTACCCCGGGCTCCTATCCCATTACCATTTCCGCCGTATCGTTGCCCGGCTGGGCGAGCTTCCAGCCCGTGTCCACCTATGGGACGGCCCAGACCACTTGTACCTTCACTCCACCGGCCGGGGCGGCGGGACAGAGCTTCCAGCTCCGGTTTCGCGCCTCCACCGTGTACGGCCTATCCGTGGACTTGACGGTGGTGTTAAACGTGGTGGTCGTCCAACCCCCCACCGGCCCTGAGTACCCGGAGGCGGAGTATACCACCGATGAACGGGGCCGGTTTTCGGTGCCGGTGGATTACCCGCCGAACACCACCGTGAAGGGGACCCTTACCGAATGTACCCGCTACCCCCTGGCCGGGGTGCCGATTAGCATCGCCCTGCTTCCCAAATCGGGCCGGCTTAACATCGGGAGCTTGGATGACGTGGGAGCAGTGCAGATCGATACGCCTTACGGGAGCACCACGGTAACCGAGTTCAACCTCCTCTCCTCCATCGACGAAAACGGGCGCATTACCCACACCATCAACGTGGGCGTGGTGTGCCTGCAGCCCTCAGGTCCCATCCCTCCGGTACCGCCCACTGAAACCATACCGGGCACTACTGATGAGGAGGGGAAGTTCTCGCTGCCGCTTCCTGGGCAGCCCGGGACCACGGTCACCGGCCGGCTTACCGAATGCACCGTGAGGCCCCTCACCAACCAGGAATTCAGCCTAACCCCTATTTACGAAGGGGACGCGATTACTGGTTTCACCGTTTCCGTACCGGGCTATGATCCGGTGACGGTGACCGGCTTCGGGAGAATTTCCCTGTTTGGCCTCACGACTTACCTCTTGGGCGACGTTTGCCTTAGGAGAGAGATCGACCTCCTCCCCTGGGACGAAGATCGACCGCTAACTTGGGAGGATTTCCAGGGACAACCTCCCGAGGATGTTGAATTGCGCGATGAAGCAGCGTTTATCAGGTACCGGTTGAGGATACAGAAGACCAACTTCACACTTACCTACAATCCCAACACCCACACGTGGAAGGCCAAGATAGACCCGGCGACGTTGAAGGTCGAAAATCTCATGGATCGCTCTCAGTCCTGGGTTGATCCTAAACGCAGGTCTAGCAGGCTTTTAAAACATGAGCAAGGGCACTTCGACATCAATGAGGTGTATAGGCGGATAGTAGAAACTCGCCTGAAGCAATTGGAGGCGGAAGCGCCTACCCAGAAAGAGGCTGCCGAAGAGCTCCAAAGGTTAGTCGACGAAACCCTCGATCAAATTTCCCGAAAGGTTGAGCAGGTCCAGGCCGAGTACGATCGCGAGACCGCGCACGGCCAGGATCAGGAGGCCCAGGCGGAGTGGGAAGCAAAGATCAGGGAGTGGCTAGCCGATCCGACAAAGGCCCCACAGCCGTAAGCGTGCTAGCGCTCAACCTGAAGCCAGCAGCGCTCGGCGGTTGAGCGGACCACTGCCTCGAGGACTGCTTGGGCTCGCGCGCCGTC
>CAYUWL010000009.1:0-27140 GCA_964448595.1 uncultured Thermotogaceae bacterium | reverse complement strand
TGGGCTTCCCTTGGTTTTATCGCTACGACATCCTGCGCGGCCTGTGGGTGCTGACGAAGCTCGGGTATCAGGATGAGCGCATGGCCGACGCGCTCGCGGTCCTGCGCAAGAAGCGCACGCCCGATGGGAAATGGGTGCTTGAGGTCACGCCCTCCGGGCGCATGCAAGCGAACCTCGAGCCGCGGGGCCAACCCAGCAA
This sequence comes from uncultured Thermotogaceae bacterium, assembly GCA_964448595.1. Classification (GTDB taxonomy): domain Bacteria; phylum Bipolaricaulota; class Bipolaricaulia; order Bipolaricaulales; family Bipolaricaulaceae; genus 64-32. The sequence continues at coordinate 26,941 of CAYUWL010000009.1, read as the reverse complement.
GTGGCTCACCCTTTATGCCCTGTGGGTGTTACGACACATACGCAAGAGCCGGCCTAGAGGCCGCCTTGCCCCTTGAAGAACTCGCAAACAGGAGCCAAGGGGCAGCCGGGGCAACGGGGCCGGGCGCGGCAGTGCTCTTTTGCATGTCGAACCAGCAGGGCGTGGTATTCCCCGTAGAGCTTCGGGTCGCGGGGAAGGTTTTTTTCGAAAAGCTCCTGTACCTCTTCATAGCCGGCCTTTTCGTCCGGGAGCAGCCCCAGTCGATGGAGGATCCTTTTCGTGTAGGCGTCCACCACGAACACGGGGTACCCGGCGGCGTAGAGGAGGATCGAGTCCGCGGTCTCCGGGCCAACCCCGGGGAGTGCGAGGAGCTGTCTGCGCAGCTCCTCGGCGGGGAGGGAGAGGAGCCCATCCACCCTCCCGTGCCGCCCGATCAGCCGGAGCAGTGCACGGAGCCTTCTTGTCTTCTGGCGGAAGAAGCCCGCCGGCCGGATGAGCTCGGCGAGCTCTTGTTCGGAAAAACTGGCCATCCTCTCCGGGGACAGGGCCCCGGCCGCCTTGAGGCGCTGAATGGCCCGCTCCACGTTGCGCCAGGCCGTGGCCTGGGTGAGGATCGCCCCCACCATGACCTCGAACTGGGTATCGGCCGGCCACCAGCCCTGGGGTCCGTAGGCCGAAAGGAGCCGTTGGTAGATCTCAACCAAGATTTCCCTCTGCCTTCCCACGGGATGCGATGATAGGGGATGGCCCTCTAAAGGCCCAGGAAATCGAGGATCCCTTGGAGGATGCCCTGGGCGATCTTCTGTTGGTAGCCGGGGTCCAGTAGGCGTCGCCGCTCGGCGGGGCAGGTGAGGTAACCGACCTCAACCAGCACGGCGGGGAGGTCGGTGTGGCGCATGTACAGGCGCTGGGAGCGGACGCCCCGATCCCGGGCGCCGGTCTGAGCGCACACGGCCGCCTGGACTGCCTGGGCCAGGGCCCAGCTCGGGTCGTCCCGCGGGCGGGAGTCGTCCACATAGGTCTCCACGCCGCATACGCGCGGGTCCGAACACGCGTTGGCGTGGATGGAGAGGTAGAGCACGGCCCCCACCCGCTCGGCGAACCTGACCCGCTCCACCAACCCTATGTACCGGTCCGAGGTGCGGGTGAGGATGACCCTCAGGTTGGGGATGCCTTGGGCGAGGGCGAACACCCGCAGGGCAAGCGAGAGGTTGATGTCCTTCTCCTGGATCCCAGCCACGGTTGCCCCCGGGTCCTCCCCCCCGTGGCCGACGTCGATCACCACGGTGATGATGTGGGCCTGATCGGGGAGCCCTGCGTTTCCCGCCGACAGGACGAAAATCACCAGCGAGATCGCCACGGTGAGGACCAAGATCCCGAGCTTAGCCATCGGGGCAGGGTACCCTGAGGGGCTGGCCCTGCCAAGCGGGCTTGTCCAAATCGGCCGGAAAAGCTGGGGGGTTGTGGTGGGACGGGGTTCCCTTGTCTGGGAGGCATTCCGGGTTATCATACTGTCTGATAATGAATCTCGATTTTGCCCCGCTGCCCCTCCCCGCCCTGCCCCCCGGGCGGACCGGGCAGGTGGTCCGCATCCAAGGGGGGCGGGGCCTGACTCTGCGCCTGGCGCGCCTGGGCATCCGGCCAGGGGCAAGGGTACGCCTGATAAGCGCAAGCCCGTTTTCCGGGCCGCTCCTCGTCGAAGTAAATGGACTGAGGGTGGCCCTGGGACGCGGCGTGACCCGGAGGATCCTCGTTCGTCCCCTGCCATGAGGGTCATCGCCTTGGTGGGGCAGCCCAATTCCGGGAAATCCACCCTGTTCAACGCCCTCGCGGGCTACCGGGCCGTCGCTTCCAACTTCCCCGGCACCACCGTGGAGGTCCTGCGGGGCAAGGCGCTGGTTGGGGGGAGGTCCGTGGAGGTGGTGGACCTTCCCGGAACTTACTCACTCCTTGCGGGTGACCGGGCCGAGGAGCTCGCCCGCGACTTCCTTGTCTCCGGCAAAGTGAACGCGGTGGTGAACGTGGTGGACGCCTCCCTGCTCAGCCGGTCGCTTGAGCTCACGCTTGAACTCGCTGAGCTTGGGATCCCCATGGTAGTGTGCTTGAACATGATGGACGAGGCCGAGCATAAGGGGATCAAGATCGATGCCGAGAAGCTCTCGGACCTCTTGGGGGTGCCGGTGGCGGAGACGGTGGCCGCCCGGGGGATCGGCCTTGCGAAGCTCCTCTCCCTCATCCCACAGGCGCGGCCGGCCCGACCCCCGCGGTACTCAGCGGACGTGGAGCGGGCCTTGGCCGAGCTCTCCGAGGTCGCCGCCCCCGTCGCCGAGGCGACGGGGCTTCCCCCAAGGTATGTGGCGATCCGGCTGTTGGCGGGAGACCCGCTTTCCAGGGCCTCAGGACAGCTTGGGCTTCCTCAGACCGTGGAGGAAGCGCGGGGGAAGATCGCCCGCGCCCGGGGCGAGGACCCGGCCTTGGTCCTGTCGGCGGAGCGGCATGCGGCGGCGGTTTCCTTCTTCGAGCAGGTGACCGAGGTGGGACACGCCCACGTAGGCTGGCGGGAGCGGGCAGACGACCTTCTCATGCATCCGCTTCTCGGCTACCTCTTTCTGGGCCTGATCCTGTTCGGCCTGTTTTGGGCGGTGTTCAAGGTGGGGGGGATTCTGGAGGGGTTACTGCTGCCTCCTCTGGAGGAACTCTCCCAAGGGCTCGGGGCGTTACTTGGGCAGGGACTCTTCTCCCAACTTATGGTGGGGGCGTTCCAGGGGCTATGGGCCGGGGTAGCCATCGTGCTTCCCTACCTCGTTCCCTTCCTGTTCCTTCTCGCCCTGCTTGAGGATGTGGGGTATCTCCCGCGGGTGGGATATCTCATGGATGCCCTCATGCACCGAATAGGCCTGCATGGAAAAAGCGTCATCCCCTTCCTCCTTGGCTACGGCTGCTCGGTGCCGGCGGTCCTTGCCACCAGGATCCTGGAGGACGAGAGGGACCGGCTGGTCACCGCGGCCCTGGCGGTGATGGTTCCCTGTGCAGGCCGGGCCATCGTGGTGTTCGGCCTGGTGGGCCGCTACGTGGGACCGCTCGCGGCATTCGGCCTTTATGCGTTCAACCTGGTGGTCATCGCTCTGGCCGGCTGGTTGCTTGCGCGCCTTCTTCCCGGGACAGGGCCAGGGCTGATCATGGAGATCCCCCCGTATCGGAGGCCGAACCTGCACACCCTCCTGGGGAAGGTGTGGCTGCGCCTCAAGGATTTCGTGGTGGTGGCCTGGCCGCTCCTCATTGGAACGAGCGCCCTGTTCGCCTTGCTCCAGGCCTTGGGATGGTCGCCCGCTCTGGACAGTGGGGTGCGGTTCCTTACCTGGCCCCTGGGGCTCCCGAAGGAGGCCGGGGTTCCGCTTGTGTTTGGCATCCTGCGCAAGGAACTGTCCCTGGTGATGCTCACCCAGGCCTTTGGGACGGCCGAGCTTTCCTCCGCGCTCAGCCAGGGGCAAATGGTGGTGTTTGCCGGCTTTGTGCTGTTTTATATGCCGTGTCTTGCCACCTTGGCGGCGTTGGGAAGGGAGCTCGGCCCAAGGAGGACGGGGCTTGTGCTCCTCGGTACCACCGGGGTGGCCTTGCTCATGGGGTTGTTTCTGCGGGGGATCTCTGCCTTGGCCTAAGCCGGCTTGGGGCGGCGGCGTTTGGGGGAGCAAAGGGTGGACAGGGCAAGGCCACAGGCCGCCACCAAGGCGATGGCCGCTCCCACCGGGAGGTCAAACGACCAGGAGGCGGCGAACCCCCCCAGGGCCGACAGGGCCCCGAATAGGGGTGAGAGGACGAGGAGCTTCTTCATGTCGTAGACGAGTTGGCTTGCCGCCGAGGCAGGGAGCATGAGGAGAGAATAGATCAGGATCCCCCCCACCAGCTTGAGGGAGACCGCCACCGCGGCGGCGATGAGGAACAGGATCAGCCAAAGATACGGCCGGGCCGGGATGCCCGCCTCCTCCGCCAGGCGCCGGTCCAAAAGGACCGAAAGCACCTCCCGACGGAAAAGGAGCAAAAGCCCCGCGCTCCCTGCAAACACCCCGGAAAGAAGCCACACATCCTTCCACCCTACCCCCAGCACGCTCCCCCAGAGAAGCGACAGGGCAGGGGAGGCCATGGCCTCCCCGGGGGTCAGGGCAAGGAACACGAACCCCAGCGCCATGGTGAGGGGGAAGGCTACGCCCAACACCACCTCGGCCGGAAGTCGGGTGAACTCGGAGACCGGGCCGAGCAGTGCGGCCACCCCCAAGGCGAACAGGAGCGAGAGCAGAAGCGGTGGCACCGGGACCAAGAGCCCTAGAGCAGCCCCCGCGAAGGCGGCGTGGGCCATGGCGAAACCCACCGAGGAGAGCTGGAGCCTAAGGGAACATACCCCGAGGAGGCCGGAAAGCCCCCCGGCCAGGGCACTTGCCACCAAGGCGGGGAGGATCAGGCCCCACACCTCAGGGCCTCCCCCCACAGGTCGTGGATGCGGCGGGGCACCTCTGGTAGCTCCTTGAGACGCCCCGCGGAGACGAGGAACGACCTGTCCGCTTGTGAGAAGAGCACATCCTCGTGCAAGACGGCAAGCACGGTCATCCCCCGGTCCCGGAGGGCAAGCACCGCCCGGGCCAGGTCCTCCCGGGACTCAGGATCAAGGGAGGCGAACGGCTCGTCCAAAAGAAGGATCTCGCTGCCCTTGGCGAAAGCGCGGGCGAGCAGGGCCTTCCTTTGCTGGCCGCCTGACAGATGCCCGATGGGCCAGCCCGCCCGGTCGGCAAGGCCAAAGGTGGCCAGGGCCGAAAGCGCAAGCTCCTTCTCTTGACGGGGGAGCCTCCGCCAGGGCCGGTAAAGCCCGAACCGGCCCATCACGACCACGTCCCGGGTGAGGTAGGGGGTATCGGGAGAGAAGAACAGGTCCTGGGGGAGGTAGGCGAGCCTGCGCCGGAGTTGAGCCCCCGCTTCCCTCACCTCCTCCCCTAACACCTTAACGGAGCCGGCTTGATATGCAAGCAACCCCAGGATTACCTCCAAGATCGTGGTCTTTCCGGCCCCGTTCGGCCCAACCATCACCCCCAATTCCCCCCGCTTAAGGGTCAGGCTCACCCCGGAGATGGCGGGGCGATCCGCCCCGGCGTAAGCAGCCGAAACCTCCTTCAGCTCGATTGCATTTACTCCCACGTAAACAACTCCTCCTCCGGCAGGGAGAATACCCAGTCCACCTGGTCCTCCCCGGCCCCACCATCCAGGATCCTCCGGGCCACCTCCTCTCTCAAGGCGATGCGGATCTTCCTTTCACCTGCGGAGAAGGTCGCAGCCGGACGGCCGCCTTCCACTACTTTTAAGTTGCCTTTTCCAGTGGTGCAGCCGCACCCGATCTGAAGCCCGTCGACCAGACAGGACACCGGCGGGGTGCTTCCGGTCTCCGCTACCGCCTCGATCCCAGAGTAGCCGCTTGAGCCAAGAAGCCTTAACGCCAAAAGGCCCATGCGGATCCCGCAGGCGAGGAACGGCCCTCGATGCCCGTGGAGCCTGATCCCGAGCTCCCACAGGTCCCGGGGGTCAACGTTTGGATCGATCTTGAGCCACTCCATGTTAGCCCTCCAGGGACTCCACCGCGGAGAAGACGGCCTCCGCGTTGGTCCGCAGCATGGCGGAGAGGTCCACCGCTCCGGGGATGGCCCCTGGAAAGCTGGTGAGGACGACGTGTATGGCCCCAAGTTCATGGGCGAGCCGGGCCCCGAAGGAGACCCCGGACTGGAGGTTGTCGATCACCAGGAGCACCCCGGCCTCTCTCCCCTGGGCGGAGAGCTCGGCCAGGTCCTTGAGGGACAGGCGCTCCTCCGGAGGATAGCTTGCGACCACGTTGAGCCCGAGCCACTGGGCAAAATCGGCCTGCCAGGCCATCACAATGGCCGGCACCTGGGAGAGCTTAAGCTCCTCCGCTCTGACCTTGAGCTCCTCCCCCAGGGCCTGAACGTCCCGGGCGAAGCCTTCTGCCCGGGAGGCGAAATACCCCGCCTTCTCGGGGAGAAGCTCGCCTAGGGCAACGGAGATGGCCCGGGCTTTTTCGATCATGGACGCGGGGGTGATCCAGGGGCCCGACAGGACGAGTACTTTGGCCTCCGGGTTCACGTTCCCAAGCAGGGTTTCCAGCCAGGGCTCGATCCCATGATACAGGACGAGCTTCGCCCGGGAGATGGCGAGGAGGTCGCTTGGCTTGAGGTCATAGTGGGCAGGACAGAAACCCGCCGGGATGATAGGGGTGACGGACACCTCTTCCCCCCCGACCTTGTCCGCAAGATCAGCGAGCACCACACTGGTGGCGACCACCGGGATCGGAACCTGTGCTAGGGCCACGATGGAAAACACGCTCAAGATGGCTGCCAAAAGCAAATTTCGCATGCCCCCTCCTTTGGTAACACGTTTTCACTTTTCGTGTTATGGAAATGTACAGGGTGCCTGGTGTTTCGTCAAGGACGGGGGCCGAAGAGGGCGGTGCCCAGGCGGATCATGGTTGCCCCCTCCTCCACCGCCACCTCCCAGTCCGCGGACATCCCCATGGACAGGACCTCCATCGCAACGCCGGGGATTTTCTCGGCCGCAAGGCCGTCAAACAGCCTTCTCATCTCGCGGAAATAGGGGCGGGAGTCCTCGGGGCGTTGGGGGATGGGGGGGATGGCCATGAGCCCCCGCACCTGGAGATGTGGCAGGGAAGCCACCTCACGCACAAACTCAGGGACATCCTCCGGGGGCACCCCAGCTTTTTGGGGCTCACGGCCGATGTTCACTTGGACCAGCACCGGAAGTTTTCTGTCCTGCTGTGACAAAAGCCTTTCCAGGCGCTGGGCCAGAGGAAGAGAATCCAGGGTCCCAAGCCAATCGAATACCTGAAGGGCCCGGCGGGCCTTGTTCCGCTGCAGGCGCCCGATCATGTGCCAGCTGGCGGGCTCGGGCACAAGGGGGCGTTTCCTCTCCGCCTCCTGCACGTAATTCTCGCCCACGTGCCGGATCCCTGCCCGGATGGCCGCCCGGATCTCCTCTGGGCTCCGCCCCTTGACCGCCGCAAGTAGGGTCACGTGGGCCGGGAGCCTACGCAGCACCTGTTCACACCGCCTTGCGATCTCCTCAGGGCGCATCCCTCACCATTAGCCGTTTTCGCCTTCGGGCCCGGACGCCGGGGCAAACAGGGCACGGGCGGTCTCCAGGCGCCGGTCATCCTCCGCCAACACCACGAGCACGTCCTCCTGTTTAAGAGAGGTCCCTGCCTCGGGGACGATCGCCTTACCTTCCCTGAGGATGACCGGGATGGCGACGCCCTTGGGGAGGGGGATTTCACCCAACTTCTTTCCCGAAAGGGGGCCGGGGGAGAGCTCGGCCACCCGGGCGCCACTGCTCACCGCCACCGAGAAATCCAGGACCCGCTCCCCGAGCACATAGCCTTTGATCTCGCTTGCCGCCGCAAGCACGGGGGACACCACCTTGTCCACCCCGATGGCCTGGCAAGCAGTGCGCAGGGCGAGGTCGTTTAGCACCACCACCACTTCTTTGGTTCCGGCCTGCTTGGCCAGAAGCCCAACCACCGTGTTCAGGGCGTCCGAGCCCGTGGCCGCAATCAGAGCCTCGGCCTCCTGGGCCCCCGCCTTGGAGAGGAGCTCAGGGCTTGTCCCGTCCCCCTGAAGTACCAGGGCGTCGTACCGCTCCGCAGCGGCCTTGCAGGTCGCCTCGTCCCGGTCAAGGAGCACAAGCTCTACCCCCTTTTTTCCGGAAAGCTCGTCTGCAAGGCGCCTTCCCAAAGGTCCAAGGCCCACCACGATGATCTTCATGCCCGCCTCGCCACCTTCCTCAAAAGCAAGACAACCGGCAAGATCTCCAGCCTCCCCATCCACATGAGAGCGATCAGGATCAACTTCACCCCCACCGGGGCCGCCGCCCCGGTCACCCCCAGGGAGAGTCCCACCGTCCCTTGGGCGGAGGCCACCTCAAATAGCGCCTGTTCAACCCCGTAACCCCAGTATACAAGCGCCGTGGTTGCGGTCGCCAAGACGGTCAGGTACACCCCCACATAGGCCGCCATGCGCATGATCTCCTCAGCCTTGAAGTGTTCCCCCCAAAACCGCAGCGGCACTTCCGCCTCCGTGGGGAGGTGGGCCCGAGCGTAAAGCCAGCGGGCAAGGGCAAAGAGTGCCAGAAGCCGGAACAGCTTGATCCCCCCGGCTGTAGAGCCGCCGCAGCCCCCGATGAGCATCCCGATGAGGAGGACCCAGCGGGCCGCGGCCGGAAGCTCCCCGGTGGGCACCGAGGAAAAACCGGTCGTGGTCAGAGCCGAGATCCCCTGAAACAGCCCCCCACCGGCCGTACCCATGGCCACCCCGCCCAGGCCCCCGAGGATGAGCGATATGACAAAGAGCGCCCAAAGCTGCCTTTCCTTGACCAAGGCGGAGAACCTTCCCGGACGGAGAAGCCAAAACAGGGGGAAGCTGGTTGCCCCGCACAGCATGAAGAACGCCACCGCACCTTCAATCGCCGGGGAGGCATAGTGCCCGATGGAATCGGAGTAGACGGAAAAGCCTCCGGTGGAGATGGTGGATAGGATGTGCACCCCGGCCTCGTAGGCAGGCATCCCACAAGCCCAGTAGATGAAAAAACCCACTGCAGTGAGGGCCAGGTACACAAGGCCCACCCTGCGGGCGGTGAGGCGGACGTTTCCGGCCAGGTTTTTTCCCCCGTACTCGGCTGTGTATAGGGCCAAGGCGGTCCGTCCTGGAGGAAGGAGCAAAGCGAGGGAGATCACGATGATCCCCGCTCCCCCGATCCACTGATAAAGGGAGCGGAACATGACCAGGGATCTCGGGAGTCCCTCCGGGCGGAGCACGGAAAGGCCAGTGGTGGTGATCCCGGAGGCGGCCTCGAACCAGCCGTTTAGGAATGAGGTGACGGAGAGGAAGGGCAGGGCTCCGAGCAGGGAGAACAGGAGGTAAGCCAGGGCGGTCAGGGCCAGTGCTTCCTCGGCCTCGAGCGCCCGGTCCGGTTTGAAGCGGGACGCGATCGCTCCCAGCAGGGCGGCTGCCCCGCCCAGGCCGAGGAAGATCGCAAGCTCCTGCCACTCGCGGCAGATGCCAGCGACCAAGCTAGGGGGGATCATGCTTCCTGCGAACACCAAAAGCAAGTAGCCAATGGGGCCTACCGCACGAGACAGCCGCTCCATGGGGACCATGGTAGCTTGGAGGGGCAGCTTGCGCAAAACCCGTTTTGACGCCGCTTTCGGAGGGGAGTACCATCCGGGGCCATGTACATGATCGTGGTCGGGGCCGGGGGCATTGGAAACGCTCTCGTGGAGATCGCCCTGCGCGACCGACACAACGTGGCGGTGATCGAGCGGGACCCTCGTAAGGCAGAGGCCATCTCCCGCAAGTTCGACGCCCTCATCCTGAACGCGGACGCCGCCTCCGTGGATGTGCTTCGGGAGGCGGGGGCGGAGCGGGCCGACGCGCTCATCGCTACCACCTCGGACGACGCCACCAACCTGATGGTGATCGTGCTCGGGGGAGACCTGGGCATCCCCTCGCTTGTGTCGGTGGTCAACAACCGGGAACATACGGAGCTTTTCCGCAGGCTTGGGGCCAACGTGATGGAGAACCCCGAGGTGATCGTGGCCGAGTACCTGTACAACGCGGTGCACCGCCCCAAGATCAAGGATCTGGTCACCCTGTCCGGAGGGGCACAGGTGTTCCGGGCGGCGGTCACGGAGAAATCCCCGCTGGTGGGGCGGACGCTGCGGGAGGCCGGTCAACGTGGGCTCGTGCCAAACGGCGTTCTCATCGCCGCCATCGAGCGGAGTGGGGAGACGATCATCCCCTCGGGGACCACGGCCATCGAGGCCGGGGACCTGATCACCGTGTTTTCCAAGGAGCACGCGACCAACGCCCTGATCGAGCAGCTCACCGGCTAAATCCATGCTCTCCCAAGATCTGCGCATCGTCCTGCGGGATTTGGGGTTGGTCGTCCCCACGGTGGGGATCATGGCCGCCCTGTCCCTGCCGGTGGCAGCGGCCTTTGGGGAGTGGTATGCCCTGTGGCCGTTCGGCCTCACCGCCTTGATCGCCTTCGGGCTGGGCCTTTCCCTTTATCTTCCCTTTAGGCGGGCCGGGGAGGCGCATCTCAAGCACGGCCTTCTCATCGCCGCTTTGGGGTGGCTTTTGGTAGCCGCCGTGGGGGCGCTTCCGTTTCATCTCATCTCCGTGCGACTTGGCGGGGGGACGCTCTACCCCTATGCCGACATGGCGAACGCCTTCTTCGAATCGGTCTCCGGCTTCACCGGGACCGGACTTACTATGTCGCTCAGGCCAGACCTCTTGCCCCATGCCCTCCAGTGGTGGCGGTCGTTCACCGAGTGGATTGGGGGCATGGGGGTGATCGTGCTCATGCTCACCCTCATCGCTGGCCCGGGGGCGTCGGCCGTATCCCTGTATTTCGCGGAAGCCCGGGGCGAGAAGATCCACCCCTCGGTGGTATCCACCGTGCGTACCATGTGGTGGATCTTCGCCCTTTACACGTTCGCCTCGGCGGTGGCGCTGTGGGGAGCGGGGATGCTTCCTTGGGAGGCGATCAACCATGCCATGACCGGGATCTCTACCGGTGGGTTTTCACTGTGGCCGGACTCCATCGGCCACTATGGGTCTTTGGCCATCGAGCTTGTGCTTTTGGTGGTCATGTTCGTCGGGGCAGTCAGCTTCGCAGTGCACTACCAGGCCATGCAGCGTGGCCTTGTCGCCTTCTGGAAGGACGTCCAGACCCGGTGGCTTTTGCTTCTGCTCTTGGCTGGGGTAGGCCTCTTGGGCCTTGAGAACTTGCACGTTTACCCGCTGGGCCTAGCCTACAGAAAAGCGGCATTTCAATACGTCTCGGCGATGACCTGCACGGGTTTTGGCACCGTCGACCTATCCGGATGGACGGACGCGGCCAAGCTCCTTCTCTCTTTAGGGATGGTGCTTGGGGGAGCAGCCGGATCCACCGCCGGGGGGATCAAGGTCATCCGCCTGGTATTGCTCGTGCGGGGGGTGAGTTGGCGGTTCCGCAAGCTCGTGTCCCCCGCCAGTGCCTTGGTGCCCATGCGGCTTGGGGGGGTGGTGCTTTCTGAGCAGGACGCCTCCCGCCGCCTTGAGGAGGCGGCCTTGCTCGTCTTCCTGTGGCTGGGGTTTCTGGTGGTGGGGATCTTCGTGCTCCTCCACACCGTGCCAGCCTCGTTTAAACTTTCGGACGTGATCTTCGAGGTCGCTTCAGCCCAAGGGAACGTGGGGCTTTCCTGCGGGATCACCCACCCCGAGATGGCCACCTTGGGGAAGCTCACCCTGTGCTTCAACATGTGGATCGGGCGCCTCGAGATCATCCCGGTGCTGATGCTTCTTCGGTCTCTCTTCCGCGGGATCGAATAAGGAGGTAGAGTTGGGACTTATGCGTGAGCTGGAAAACGTACTGGGAGGGCACCCTGACGTAAGGGAAAACCAGAGCCGGCGGGCCCTGATCGCGGAGGCGATCGCTCGACGGGAGGCGCTGGCGAGTGAGTCCGGGGCCCTGGCCACCTGGACCCCGCCGGATTCCACCGGCCGCAGGCCCAAGGACACCTACATTGTGGACTCCCCCGAGATCCACGACACCGTGGACTGGAGCTCGCCTTACTGTCACCCCATGACCCGCGAAACGTTCGACATGCTGCTGGAAGACGCCCTCGCGGCCTTGCGGGGAAAGCCTCGCCTTTACGTTACCGATCGGGTGCTCGGGGCCGATCCCGGCTATGCCCTTCCCGTGCGTACGATTACCGACCGGGCCTTAATCGCCTTGTTCACCGATAACATGTTTCGACCCTTACCGGAGGGAAGGGGTTCGAGGTTCGAGGACCGCCCTTTTACCCTGCTCGTCTTGCCTTACGACCGGCTTGACCCCAGGCGCTATGAGGGGAGGCTCAGGTTCGACCCAGAGGCCGGCCGGACTTCGGACGTAGCAGTGGCGATGGACTTCGACCGAGGCCTGGGCGTGGTGTACGGCTCTGCCTATCTCGGCTCGGTGAAAAAACTCATGTTCACGGTGATGAACTGGCTCCTCCCAGAGGCGGGGGTACTCCCCTTACACTGCGGGGCAAGCGAAGGCCCCGAAGGGGACGTGGCATTGTTCCTCGGCCTCTCGGGGACCGGGAAGACATCCCTGTCTTCGGATCCGGAGAGGCGGCTGATCGGGGACGACGAGCACGGCTGGTCCGAGGCGGGCATCTTCAACATGGAGGCCGGCTGCTATGCCAAGCTGATCAATCTCTCCCAAGAGAAAGAGCCCGATATCTGGTGGGCGGTGATGCATCCGGCCCCCCCGGAGGAACACGGGGCGATCGTGGAAAACGCTATGGTTTATCCGGACGGGCGGTTTGACTTCTCCGACTCCCGGCTCACCGAAAACTCCCGTGCCTCCTATCCCTTGGGGTTTGTGAAGAACGCCAAAGTGGAGGGAGTCGGGGGACACCCGAAGGCGATCCTGTTCCTCACCGCCGACGCCAACGGGGTGCTCCCCCCCATCGCCCGCCTCACGAGAGAGCAGGCGATGCTGTGGTTCCTCATGGGCTACACCAGCAAGGTGGCCGGTACCGAGACCGGGATCGTAGAGCCGGTATCCACGTTTTCCCGTTTCTTTGGGGCGCCGTTCATGCCCCGCCTGCCCGGGGTGTACGCCGGGATGTTGGGGGAGTTCCTGGACCGCTATGGAGCGCGGGTGTACTTGGTGAACACCGGCTGGTCAGGCGGGCCATATGGGGAAGGCAGACGCATCGACATCCGCCTTACCCGCAGCATGGTCCGGGCGGCCATCTCCGGGGCCCTTGAGGGGGTGGATGTGCGGGAGGACCGGCGCTTTCACCTGCTTGTCCCGGTGCGGTGCCCTGGGGTCCCGGATGAAGTGCTGTGGCCGCGGGATACATGGCGGGACAAGTCCGCCTACGACCGGCGGGCGGAGATGCTGGCCCAGGATTTCGCCCGGCATTTTGAGAGGACGTTTTCCGGAAAGGATATCGACCCCAAGGTGGCTGCCCAATGCCCCGGCCGTTAGCCGGCCAGGGAGGCACGCACCCGCCTGAGGAGGCGGCGGCCGGTCTCGATGGCGCGCCAGTTAGCCGCCAGGGCGATGGCAGTGAGGATCCAATCCATAAGGCTTCCGGTGGCCCCCAGGGCCACGGCGGCCATCACTACTGTCAGGGCGGCCAGGAGGGAAAGCCCCAGGGCCACCAGCCCCAGGCCGATGGTGGGAATGATCAGGGCCATGGCGGCGAGCACCGCAAGATAAGGCATCAGATCCTCCTTACCAGCTCGGAAAGGGGCTTCCTCTCTTTGGGGGCCGGGGATTCCGCCGGGTACCCGATGGGGATGAGCATCATCAGCTCCTCGTGCTCCTCGGCCCCTAGCACCCGCTCCACCTGTTCATCACGCACCCGCCCGATCCAACATGCCCCCAGGCCCAACGAGTGGGCCGCAAGCAGCATGTTCTGCGCACAAGCACCGATTGCCTGGACGTCCTTGATCCGATCGTAACCCGCCTCGGTGTCCAGAAGCACCGCTATCGTCACCGGGGCGGTACGGATCATGTCCATTTGGGTCACAAGCCGCCCCAGTTGCTGCCGCTTCCCTTGAGACTCCACTATCACAAACCGCCACGGCTGGGTGTTCTTCCCCGAAGGGGCCCAGCGTCCCGCCTCCAGGATCGCCTCGATCTTCTCCGGTTCCACGGGATCAGCCCTAAAGGTGCGGATTGACCGGCGCTCACGGATAGCTTTAAGCACCTCGTTCATATGTTCCTCCTTTGGGCGGTTATCATTATAACGGATGGAAGGGTTTTCTGGGCTGGGCCGTGCGCTGGTGGTCGTGGGGATCTTACTTGTGATCCTCGGCCTCGCGCTTTCTGGGAAGCTCCCGTTTTTGGGACGCCTTCCCGGTGACATCCGCATCCAGCGGGACGGATTCACCTTCTACTTCCCGCTCACCTCATGTCTGCTCCTATCAGTCCTTGTGAGCCTGATCTTGACGTTGTTTCGGAAGTAGGAAACGAACTTTGGTTCCGCCCACATTTACCCCCCTCCGGCCTGCTCCCGGGAAGCCCATCCCGGAGGGTCGGCTTCACGCAGGCGAGGATTCCGGGCGGGCGCCTAACTTCAAACCGGGCTAAAATGCAAAAGAAGGGGGGATTATGGAAGCGGAATTGCACGAGGCACTGAGGAGGTGTCCTGCCGACTACGCTGAGGTCCGGTGGGAGGAGCTAGAGCGGTCGCGGGTGGCCTTTCAACGTGACCAGCTCATGACCCTGGAACGGTCCCGGGAGGCCGGCGGCATCGTGCGGGCCTTGGTGGGTGGGGCGTGGGGGATAGCGGTGTTCACCGATCCGGACGAGATTTCCCGGAAGCTCTCGGAGGCCACACAGCTTGCCCGGGCCGCCGCCCGTAAGGTTCGCGACCCAATCCGCCTGGCGGAGGTAGCCCCGGTTCAGGATCGCTACCTCCCGGAGCTTGGGGTTGACTTCCGGGAGGTGCCCCTGGAGGAAAAGCGAAAGCTCGCCGAGGCTTACAACCGGCTGATCCTCAATTTTGCCCCGGAGATCATCTCAAGTTCGGTCCGCTACACCGATGCCCTGAGGCACGTGATCTACGCTAACACCGAAGGTACCTATCTGGAGCAGGCCATCCCGGATGTGACGGTGCTCCTTCTGGCTGTGGCCCGCCGCAACGGGGACATCCAGCAGGCCTTTGAATCCATCGGCGAAGCAGGAGGATACGAGATCGCCCAGAATCTCGAGGAGCGGGCGGAGGCCGCCGCCCGGAGGGCCGTGGACCTGCTTTCGGCCAAGCCGGTCAAGGGCGGTCGCTATACCGTGGTTCTGGACCAGGAGCTGGCCGGGGTGTTCATCCACGAGGCGTTCGGGCACATCTGTGAGGCGGACTTTCTGCTGAAAAACGAACCGATGCGGAAAGTAATGCAACTCGGCAGGCGTTTTGGCGTCGAGCAGTTAAACGTTGTGGAGGACGGCTACATCCCGGGCCGACGGGGGAACGCCCCATACGACGACGAGGGGGTGCCCCGCAGGAAGGTCTATCTCATCAAAGAAGGGGTGCTGAGTGGGCTCATGCACTCCCGAGCCACCGCGGCCAAGACCGGGATGGAGCCCACCGGGAATGCCCGGGCCGTCTCCTGGGAGCACGAGCCCATCGTCAGGATGCGCAACACCTACATCGAGCCCGGGGAGGCGTCCTTCGAGGAGCTCATCTCCGGGATCGACCATGGCATCTACGCAAGGGGGGCATTCGGTGGCCAAACCGAGTTCGAGCAGTTCACGTTTTCGGCCGCCTACGCCTACGAGATCAAGGGGGGGGAGCTTGGGGAGATGCTCAGGGACGTGGTGCTCACCGGCAACGTATTCGACACCCTCAGGAACATCGAAGCGATCGGAAACGACTTCCAGCTCAAGGGCGGGGCCGGGGGTTGTGGCAAAGGAGGGCAGGCGCCCCTGCCGGTTACCGACGGGGCGCCCCACGTGCGGGTCCGTGATGTGATCATAGGAGGCAGGTGATGGGGATCTTGGAGCGGGCGACTCAGGCCGCCGAGAGCGCGGAGCTTTATGAAGAGCTGAGGAACACGGTGGACGTGACCTTCCGGGGCGGGGAGATCGAGAAGGTCGGCTCCCGGGAGATCTTGGGCCGCGCCTTGCGGGTGATCGCAGACGGACGGTTGGGCTTTGCCTCCACCGCCGGTGAAGACGAGGAGGGGCTCCTACAGGCGGCCCTGGCCTCTGCCAGACACGGGGACCCGGCTCCTTTCAAGTTCCCCAAGCTTTCCCCAGGGGAAAAGGTCGAGGTGCTGGACGAGGAGGTGCTTGGGATCTCCCCGGACGAGCTCATCTCCTGGGGGGAGGAGGCGGTACAGGCGATCCGGGAGGAATTTCCCGACGTGATCGTGGACGCCTCCCTTTCCAGGGGCACGCTCAAGGTGCGGATCACCAACACCTCAGGCGGGGAGCTTACCGAAGAGCGATCCCACCTTTCCATGGGGATTGAGGCCCAGTGGATCCGGGAGGGAGATATCTATCTCCTTTGGGTGGGAAGGACCGTGCGCCGCCGGGTGGATTTGGTCCCCGAGGAGCTGATCGCCGAAACGCTCAAGTACCTGCGCTGGGGGGAGCACGTGGTGCCGGCCCCCCAAGGGAAACCCCCGGTCCTGTTTACCCCTAAGGGCACCGTTGTGCTCTTCCTCCCCCTCATGATGGGTTTCTCGGGCCTATCCGTGGTGATGGGGACCTCCCCCTTAAAGGGGAGGATCGGCGAGCAGGCATTTGACCAAAAGTTTACCTTGGTGGATGAGGGACGCCTCCCCTATGGCCCCAGTTCCCGGTCCTTCGACGACGAAGGGGTCCCCACCTCCCGCCTCCCCCTGGCCGAGGAAGGGGTGGTGAAGAACTTCTTCTTCGACCTTCGGGCAGCGGCCCTGGCCGATGCCGACCCCACGGGAAGCGGGATCCGGGGCGGCATGCTGGGCGGGGGCGGGTTCCGCACCCCACCTTCCCCCAGCATGCGTAACATCGTTATAAAGCCTGGGCAGGGCTCACTGGATGAGCTCATCGCTGAAATGGGGGATGGGATAGTGGTTGTCGACGTTTTGGGCCTGGGGCAGGGGAACGTCCAGTCCGGGGCCTTCTCCAACAACGTGGGCGTTGGATTCGTGGTAAAGGACGGGAAGGTCAAGGGACGGCTCAAGAACACAATGATCGCCGGGAACGTCTATCAGGTACTCAAGGACGGCCTTGTGGCCATCGGCGGGGAACCGGAATGGGTGTACGGCCTGGCCCACGTCCCCCCCATCTTGGTGGAGGGGGTGTCGGTGGTCTCCCGCTGACCCTTGATTTTGTAACAGTGTTATGTTACACTGGCCTCCGAAAGGAGGCCGGTTTGTTTGAAGGCTGGTTCTTGCTAGAAAGGCTTGCCCAACTTGAATACGGGCTTCGCTTGGAGGAAGCCGGGCGAAGACGGGCGAGGAGCGCCTCCCTGAGGGAGGCGCGGTCCCGCCGCGCCCTCGAGCGGGCCTTGAAGGGGGCGCTTGCGGCTGGGCTTTATCCTGAGGAGCTGCGGGCGGCCCTGTCCCGGGCCCTGAAGGCCACCTGATGGCAGGGCAGTTCATCTCCAAAAAGGAAGTCCTGCGCCTGACCGGGATTTCCTATGGGCAGCTCTATCGCTGGAAGCGGAAAGGGCTGATCCCGGAAGCTTGGTTCATCCGCAAGGCCACCCCCACCGGCCAGGAGACCTTCTTTCCCAAAGAGAAGATCCTAGAGCGCATCCGGCGCATCCAAGAGCTGAAGGGGGAGCGCTCGCTGGATGAGCTTGCAGCCCTGCTCTCCCCGGAGGTCCGCCCAGAGGCGGTCCGGTGGGACGATCCTGTCTCCCTCCCCCCTATTGGAAGGGAAGGGAAGGGCTTTCTGTGGAAGGAAGGCGGGTATACATTCGCGGAGCTTTTGGCCTTGGCGTGTGGGGCCGAGGCGGTGCGCCGGGGTGCCCACCCCGGGGAGGCAAAGCTCCTGGTGGAGCTCCTCCGAAAGACACCGGAGGAAGTGCTGAAGGCACCTTCAGGACTTCTTTGTATTCTCGCCGAGAAGGAGGTGGCCGGGGAGGGGCTTGCCCTGCGGGTGAGCTTCGCGCTTCTGGGGCGGGAATCCCTTCAGCTCGATCCCGGCTGCCGGGTACAGCTCAGGCTTGACCTGGAAAAGCTCTTGGAGCGGCTGAAGCTTTCACTTGGGGAGGTGGGTTGAGTGGACAGGAAGAGCATTTCAATAGCCGGCTCCGGCAAGGTGGAGGGTGGGGTCTACGACCGGGTGAAGATCTCCGGCTCCGGCAAGGTGACCGGGGACGTGGAGGCAGAGGAATTCAAGGGGGCCGGGGCGGTGACGGTGGAGGGGTCCCTCAAGGCCGGGAAGTTCGAGGTTTCCGGCGCCTTCAAGGCGGAGGGCGCCCTGGAAGTGGAGGAAGGGGAGGTCTCCGGCTCGTTCAAGGTCGAGGGGCCGGTTTCCGCCCAGGAGCTCAGGATCTCGGGCGCGGCCAAGTGCGGCCCCATCCAGGGCGGCTATATCCGGGTGAGCGGGGCCCTCAAGGCGAAAGGCGACATCGAGGCGGACACGGTGAGGCTTTCCGGTGCGTTCAAGGTGGAAGGCCTGATCTCCGCCGATCGGGTGGAGATCCACCTGGAGGACAGGTCCAAGGCCCGGGAGCTGGGCGGGGAGACGATCCAGGTCCGCCGCGGCACCGCCTTCGGGGGCCTGCTTTCAACCTTAGGGCGGCTGTTGGGCACTCACGGTAGGGGGATCCTGGAGGTGGAGGCGGTGGAGGGGGACGAGCTGGACCTGGAGTGGGTGGTGGCCGAGGTAGTCCGGGGTCGGGTGGTCAGGATCGGCCCCGGCTGCCGGGTCGGCCGTGTTGAATACCACGAGTCCCTGGAGGTCTCGCCAGAGGCCGAAGTGGGGGAGGAGGTCAAGGGATGAGGAGAGGAAAGGAACTCAAGGAGTGGTCCCGGCGGGCGATCCGCCTGGGGATCGGCCTGCCGATTTCCCTCATGGCCACCACCGTGGGAGCAACCTTGGGGGCCCTCGGCGGGGCCGGGGGGCTGCTAGCTGGGGTGCTGGCGGCAGCCATCGCCATCCCAGTGCTGGCGCTGGTGTTCTTCATCCTGGTGCCGGTGTTCCTGTTGGTGTTCCTGGCGGTGGGGCTGGCGCTGGTGGCGGCCACCTTAGACTGGCCGTTCAGGGAAAGGATTGGCCGCAGGTATCTGCACTGGGAGCATTGGGATAGTGAAAGGGGCCAGCGCGGCCCAGGAAAGGAGGATCGATGAAGCTCACTAAAGGGCCGTTCACGCCTCTTGGGGCGGCGGTCTTCTTCCTTTTCGCGTGGGTAGTGCAGCGGCTGTTCAACGCCATCGTGGTGGGACATTTTGGCCTGCTTTTGCCGCTCACTTATTGGCAAGCGGCTACCTTGCTGTTCCTTTTCATGTTGCTGTTTGCCTGGAGCGGCTGGGGGTTGGGCGTGGGAGGATTGGGGGGCTGGACGTTCAGGATCGAGGCGGCCTTGTTCTTCCTGTTCGCCTGGTTCTTCCAGATGCTCTTCAATTCCTTGATCGTGGGCTACTTCGGGCTCCTTCAGCCGCTTTCGTATTTGCAGGCCGCGGGGCTCTTGTTCTTGGTGGCGCTGCTCACCGCCTGGCCGGGCTTTGCGGCGGCGCCGTCCCGCCGGACGAAGATAGAACTTTCCGACCTGGGGAGGCGCATCCGGGACGAGATCAAGCGTCTCTTCGAGGAGTGGTGAGGAATCCCCTGGGGTGCAGGGATGGCCGCGGATAGATTGAGAACAAGGGAGTTTTCAAGCCGGGACGTGGGGCAGCAAGTGGAACTCTCCCGGAGTTCCTTTCCCCGAGAGCTCGGGTGTTCTCGCCTCCTCGTCCGAACCAACGAGGCCAATGGGGCACTCCTTTCGGCCTGTGAAGCCCTCGGGTTCACGCGCCTCTACGTGGTGGAGGGCATGTACCACGATCTTTAGCGGCTAAATTAGGTGGCCTATTTGGCTGTATAATGTGGCCGGTGGTGATAGGATGAAGGTTAGGATTCAGGTGAATCTGCCCGCGGATTTGGTACGCCAAATCGATGAGCTGGTTGGCCCTCGCAAGCGCAGCGAGTTCATCGAACGGGCCGCATTACGCCAGCTTCGGTTAGAGGCCCTCGATCGGCTTAAGGCCCTAAGCGAGAAGTTCCGAGGGCTGACCCTGGAGGATATCTACTACCCCTCCCGAAAGGAACTGGAGGAGCGGCATGGCTAAATACGTGGTGGACGCTTCAGTGGCAATTTCCCTCGTACTTTCCGATGAGCCTTTTCACCGACACGCCATAGCGCTTTTCGAGCGTTTTGCGAGACATGAACTCGAATTGGTAACAGCCCCTCTCTTGATATTCGAAGTCGCCAATGCCCTCTGGAAAGCCGTCCGGGTGGCCCGAATTGATTTCGTCGATGCTGTCGAAGCGGTCCGAAAAATGGAGGAACTACGGATCCCGCTCCGTACCATCTCCTTAGCGGATACCCTAACGCTGGCACACCGATACGAACGGACGGCCTACGATGCCGCCTATCTGACCCTGGCGTCGCTGGAGGAAGTACCGTTGATTACCGCAGATAAACGCCTCTACAACGCCCTTAAGGATAAGTTCGAGTGGATTATGTGGATCGAATCGGCGTAGTGAAAAGCTGGAAGGCGCGGTTCTTCACGATCTGGGCGGGGCAGCAGGCCTCCCTTTTCGGAAGCCAGATCGTCCAGTTCGCGCTCGTTTGGTGGCTTACTCAAAAGACCGGCTCGGCCACGGTGCTGGCCACCGCCACCCTGGTGGCCATGCTCCCCCAGATCTTCGTGGGGCCCTTCTCCGGGGCGTTGGTGGACAGGCTTTCCCGTCGCTGGGTGATGGTGGTGGCCGATTCTGCCATAGCTCTTGTTTCCCTAGCCCTGGCGTATCTCTTCTGGACCGGGGGGATCAGGGTGTGGCACATCTACCTCGCCATGGCCTTGAGGTCCGCAGGCGGGGGGTTCCATTGGCCTGCCATGGCCGCCACCACCCCGCTCATGGTGCCGGAGCGGCACCTCACCCGGGTGGCGGGCCTCAACCAAGCGATGAGCGGCGCCCTGAATATCGTGGCCCCGCCCCTGGGGGCCGTCTTCCTCTCCCTCCTTCCCATGCACGGCATCACGGGGATCGACGTCTTCACCGCCCTGGTGGCTGTGGCCCCCTTGCTCTTCATCCCGATCCCGCAGCCCGCCCGGGCTGAAGGGAGCCGTTCTACCTACCTCGCCGACCTCAAGGAGGGTTTTCGCTATGTGTGGGCCTGGAAGGGGCTCCTTTATCTCATGGGGTTTGCCACCCTGATAAACTTCGTGGTCAACCCGGCCTTCTCCCTGCTTCCGCTCCTCGTGAAGGCTCATTTTGGGGGCGGGGCACTGGAACTGAGCTGGGTGGAGTCGGCCTGGGGGATCGGGATGGTGGCCGGAGGGCTCCTCCTCTCTGTCTGGGGCGGCTTCCAGCGGAGGATTTACACCAGCCTCACGGGGGTGCTGGGGATGGGGGCGGCGATCCTGGGTGTGGGAGTGCTTCCGGCCGGGGCGCTGTACGTTGCGTTGGGGCTGTTCCTTTTGGCCGGTCTCATGAACCCCATCACCAACGGGCCTCTGATGGCCATCCTCCAGTCCCGGGTGGCCCCGGAGATGCAGGGGCGGGTGTTCTCCCTCCTCTCCAGCCTGGTCACCGCCATCTCGCCCCTGTCCCTTGCGGTGGCCGGCCCTTTGGCCGACCTCATCGGGATCCAGCCGCTGTATCTAATCGCCGGGGTGGGCATCCTGGGGCTGGGGTTCCTCGCCCTCCTCACCCCGGCTGTGGTCCACGTGGAGGAAGGACGTGCTCCCGTGGAGGCCGCCCCTGAGGCCTAGCGGGCGGTGTGCAAGGGGCGGCCCAACGCGGCCAGGGCTGCCTCCCACAGCCCCTCGGGGAACGTGGGGTGGGCGTGGACCGTCTCGGCGAGCTGTTCCAACGTGAGCCCGGCTTGCACGGCCAAGGCCGCCTCTGCGATCAGGTCCGAGGCGTGTGCGCCCACGATCTCCGCACCCAGGATCCTTCCGCCTTTATCCGCCACCACCTGGAAGTGACCGAGGAACTCCCCTTCGGCGAGCGCCCGGCCCAACGCCCCCATGGGGAATCTGCCCACTTCAATTTTGTACCCCAGCGCCTTGGCCTCCTCCTCGGACAGACCCACGAGGCCGATCTCCGGATGGGTGAATATGGCCTGAGGGATTGCTCCCTCACCCTTGAGAGCAGTGGCGCCCGCCAGGCGGTCAGCTATCAACAACCCCTCATGCGCTGCCTTGTGGGCAAGCATGGGGCCGCCCCGCAGGTCCCCGATCGCGTACACCCCGGGCGCTGCTTGGAAGTCCTCGTCCGTGGCCACGAATCCCCCCTCCGATTTGATCCCAGCCGTATCCAGGCCCAAGCCCGAGGGGTCAGGCTTTCGGCCCACCGCTACCAGGATGGCATCGCAAGGGAGCTCCTCCTCCCCTTCCGAAGTACGGATGAGGAGCCCTGCCTTGGTGCAGCCGGCGGCCGCCGTTCCCAGACGCACCTTGATCCCCTGCCTCTTTAGGGCTTGCCTTAATGCAGCCTGCCCCCGCCGGGAGAGCCCGATGCCGGGGAGCAACCGGTCCATCATCTCTACCACCGTAACCTCACTCCCCAGCCGCCGATAAACGGTGGCGAGCTCGAGGCCGATCACCCCGCCCCCAACTACCACCAGGTGCTCTGGTATGCGAGGAAGGCCCAGGGCGTCCCTGGAAGACCACACCCGGTCCCCATCGAAGGGCAGGCCCGGAAGCTCAACGGGAGCAGAGCCTGTGGCGAGGATGATCGTCCGAGCGGAGAGCTCCTCCTCACGCTCTCCGCGGATGCGGATCCGCCCTGGGCCAATTAGTTTTCCTTCCCCTGGGATGATCTCCACCTGACTTTCCGCAAGGAGTTTTTCGATCCCGGTCCGGAGGGCAGCCACCACCTCGCGCGTCCATGCCCGCAGCCGCGGGAGATCCACGCGGGGGGTGAGCTGCACGCCCATGGCCCGGAAGGCCTCCTGACGCCCCAGGGGGGAGGTAGCCGAGTACAGGGCCTTGGTGGGGATGCAGCCCCAGTTGAGGCACGTCCCGCCCACGGCCTCCCGTTCCACCAGCACCACTTCTTTGCCCAGTTGCCCTAGCCTGCGGGCAGCCACGTACCCCGCTGGCCCTGCCCCGATGATCGCCACTTCAACCGTCCTCATCCCTTACCCCCTCAACACAACAAGTGTAGGTCCAAAGCTGTTTGGCGTAAAGCGCTGTCTAACGTCCCCCCCTTTGAGGAATAACCTAATTGGATCAATTAGTTACAGGGAGAACAGGATATGAAACGATTGTTGTGGATGGCGGCGCTGGTGGCATGTGCCCTGGTCTTTTGGGGGGGGCGTGAGGACCTTCCCGCCGGGAGTGCCGGTGGGTTTGTCCTTCCTTCGCAGACCTCCCTCCGCTGGGGCCTCACCGCCATCCACGCTCCGGAGGCGTGGCAGGTAACCCAAGGATCCGATGACATCGTGGTGGCCGTCATCGACTCCGGCATCGACCGCACGATTCCGGCTCTGGCGGACCGCATGTGGAGGAATCCCGGCGAGATCCCGGGGAACGGCCGTGATGACGACGAAAACGGCTACGTGGACGACGTGTTCGGCTGGGACTTCCGCGATGGCGATGCCGACTCGCTTTCTGGAACGCCGCTTTACGGCCATGGCACGTTCGTGGCGGGGCTGATCGCCGCCGCCTTCGATGCCGCCACCGGGGCGGGTGGGGTAGCCCCCCGGGTGCGGCTCATGGACCTCCGGTTCCTCGACTCTCGGGGCCTGTTCTATACCTCGGACTGGAAGAAGCTTGTCCGGGCGGTCGACTATGCGGTAGAAAACGGAGCTCGGGTGATCAACCTGTCTGTGTACGCCAAGGTCACCCCGCCGGAGTACGTGCACGAGGCCATTCGCCGGGCGGTTGCTCGCGGTGTGCTTGTTGTGGGGATCGCCGGCAACGCTGGAACTGACCGGATCGGCTATTTCGGCCGCTGGCCGGAGGTGCTGACCGTGGGGGCGGTGGACCGTTACGGCCGGCCGGCCCCCTTCTCCAATCGGGGCCCGGAGGTGGACCTCGCCGGGCCGGGGGTGCAGGTGGTGTCCTTCGCTCCGGGAGGCGAGCTCACCGCGGGTTCTGGTACCTCCTTTGCGGCGCCACATGTGGCCGGGGCCGCCGCCCTGCTCCTTTCCCTCCACCCGGACCTTTCCCTGGATGAGTTGGTGCAGTTGCTCCTTGACACCGCCGAGGATTTGGCAAGCCCTGGGCCGGACGAGGCCACCGGGGCCGGCCTGGTGGATGCCGGGGCCGCAGTGGCCCGCGCCCGCAAGTTACCTTAACTTTTGGGCTCCTCGCTGAAGGCACGAAGAAATGTCTGTGTAAGCGAATTTATTATCTTCGCTGTGCACATTGTGGGTGTAGAAGTCAGGGGCAAGTACCAGGGTTTTGTGAATATTCATACTTGACTTTGCTCCAAAAGTGTGCTATAGTGCATTTACATTGTGAGGGATTTTAAAAAGGGCGAATGCATCGCAAGGTAGGGGATAGGCTGCGGGCCGGTTGGCTTGTAGGGTTGGAAAGGGCGGCGATGGTCACGGGACTGCTTTTTGTGGGTTGACAAGGAGGTATTGCGGAGATGCAGCTTGCGACCGAGATTCAGGAGTACGAGCGACTGGCGGCTGAGTACCGAGCTCAGGAGGCGCGGGGGATCCCGATGTCTGTGCGGGAGTGGTATGAGCGCAAGCTCGCCGAACTTCGGGCCGAGCTCCGGGGTTCCCAACACAGGCGCCCGCTGGGGGAGATCCTCATAGAGATGGGGGCGATCGATCAAGAGAAGCTGGAGCAGGCACTTGCCCAGCAACAGGCGGAGGGGGGCCTCCGGCTACTTGGGGAGATCCTGGTGGAAAAGGGCTGGGCCGACGAAAGCACCATCCAGCTTGCATTGCAGCGTCAGATAGCTGGGTGATGTCCCTTAGGGATTGAACACCACCCCCAAGATAGGCCCTCGGTTGGTGTGCCAGGCAAGATAGGCGCGGAAGGCCGCGGCCTCGATTCCAAATCCAATCCCCAAGACAGGTTGGATTGAAAGCCTTGTCTTAGGCTCCGGTTCCACAGCCGGCTGTAACCATGTGCGGGGCAGCCATTCCGGCAGCCAGGCCATTTCCTGGACCGACACCCCGGCCAAAACCATGACTCCCAGGTTCGTTTTTCCCAGTGGAAGCCAGCCAGCCCCGTACAGCTCTATCTCCGGCCCCCAGGGGTACCAACCGTCAGGCCCTGGTTCGGTTGTGCTTGGAGGAGGCGGGCCGGGCCGGATGGCAATTCCTACTGCGAGCACCTCGCCCCAAACCTCTACCCCAAACGAACCCCACCCTAGGGTGAACCCCAGGGTCACCGGGCCTAACGAAAGTCCCCTCAGCACTGATTCGACCTGAGGGGCTGGCTCTAGGGATACATCAAGGAAAACTTCCTCACCATCCTCAAGATCGAGGGAGAAGCGCTTGTTTCTGTAGCCCCAAAGGGCAAGCTCAATTTCAACACGCCCGGGCCGGATGGCCACATCCAGCGGGGTTTCTCCCACCAGCTCGCCATTGACCCACACCTCCGCCCGGTCGGGTATGGTTTTAAGGTGCAGGAGGGCCTTCGGCTCATGTACACAAAAGCTGGTCCAGGCCGCCCCCCAGGCCCCCACGAGCAGTTCCCTAAGCTCCTTTGAGAACGCCTCCGGGTCCGCAAACGCAAGGAACGGATGCTCCTCAAACTCCTTGGCATCGTAGAAGGAAAGGGGCCGGTCCGTGGCGACGATCTCGAGGTACTCCATGCCCTCGGGCTCGGTGACCCTAAGGCGCCAGCCCTCGGTGGGGAGCACGTGCTCCCCGGCAGGGAACCATGGCTCCTGGAGGAACCGGTTGGGCAAAAGGAGCTCCACCGTCCCGTCGGGCCGAACATCATAGAGGTACACCCAGGCCTCCTGGGACAGGGTGAAGCGCACGGTGAGGTACTCCCCGGGGGCGTAGCTTTCCTTATCCGTCTCCAAGCGTACGGTGATTCCGGGTTCCTCCGGCCCCGGGATGATCCCCTGGGGGAGCACCTGCTGCTTGCATGCTCCAGGAAGGGCCACGACGGCTACCACAAGGAACCCCAGCGGGAAAAACCGCCACATCGAAGTCCGCCTCACAGCGAGGATAGCCCCTTGCGCAGGGCGCGTAAAGGCAAGAGCGCGCAAGAAAGCCGCGTTTTTATGACGCCACCTAGGGCGGAAAGGAGTTCATCGTCTTCCATCCCCTTGAGCTCAGAAACGGTCTTACCCTGGATCATCTCGGTAAGGAGGGAGGCAGCCGCCTGGGAGATGGCGCAGCCCCGACCGTCGAACCGGACGTCCTTGACCGTCCCCTCCTTGACGGAAAGCTGGAGCCGCACCACGTCCCCACACAAGGGATTCGCCTCCACTACATCGATGTCGGGTTTTTTCAGGCGTCCTTTGTTCCTGGGGTTACGCCAGTGCTCGAGGATCACCTCTTCATAAGGAACCATCGTTGCCCCCTCCACTCAGTGAAAGGCCTCCCATACCCGGTCCAGGGCGGAGAGGAACGTGTCCACCTCCTCGGGGGTATTGTAGAGGTAGAAGGAAACGCGGCAGCTAGCTGGGATCCCAAGCACTCGGTGCAGGGGTTGGGCGCAGTGGTGCCCAGCCCGGATGGCGATCCCCTCTTGATCGAGCAGGGTGGCTACGTCGTGGGGATGGATGCCTTCCAGGTTGAACGACACCACCCCGCCCCGGGCCTCCGGGTCCTGAGGCCCATACACCGTGACGTAATCCCTGGCTAAAAGCCCCTCCAGGAGGCGTGCAGCAAGGGCGATGTCGTGGCGGCGCACCTCCTCCATCCCTATCCCGTTGAGGTAGTCGATGGCCGCGCCCAGGCCCACGGCCTGGGCAAACGGGGGCGTTCCGGCCTCGAACTTGTAGGGGACGTCGTTCCAAATGGCACGGTCAATCCATACCTCCCGGATCATCTCCCCCCCGGTGAGAAACGGCGGAAGCTCTTCCAAAAGCTCTTTCCTTCCCCACAAGACCCCGATCCCGGTTGGCCCGAGCATCTTGTGCCCGGAGAAGGCAAAAATGTCCGCCCCTAGCTCCCGCACCGAGACCGGCAGGTGGGGCACGGACTGGGCCGCATCCACCACCACCACTGCCCCCACCCGATGGGCCAGCTCGGCGATCT